>JBJDYP010000040.1:0-11654 GCA_051867435.1 Faecousia sp. | reverse complement strand
GGGCGCGGGAGATGCCGTGACGGATGGCGCCGGCCTGGCCGGAAACGCCGCCGCCCGCGACGGAGACAACGATGTCAACCTTGCCCAGCATATCGGTGGCGACCAGGGGCTGGCGGACAACCAGCTTCAGGGTGTCCAGGCCAAAGTACTCGTCGATGTCACGACCGTTGATGATGATGGAACCGGTGCCGTTCTCATAAACACGAACACGGGCGATGGAGCTCTTCCGTCTGCCGGTGCCGTAGGAATACTTCTTCTTGCTCTCGTACATAGTCAATTACCTCCAAATCAGTCCAGGGTCCATGCTTCGGGCTTCTGGGCAGCATGGGGATGCTCAGCACCCTTGTACAGATGCAGACGGGTCAGGCAGCCACGGCCCAGGGAGTTCTTGGGCAGCATACCCTTGACAGCCAGCTCCATGGCGTAGTCGGAGCGGTTCTCCATCATGATGCGGGCCTTGGTTTCCTTCAGACCGCCGATGTGGCCGGACACACGGTAGTAGGTCTTCTGCTCGGCCTTGTTGCCGGTCAGAACCGCCTTGTCGGTGTTGATGATGATGACGAAATCACCGCAGTCAACGTTGGGGGTGAAATCGACTTTGTGCTTGCCGCGCAGCAGGTTGGCAGCGATCACAGCGGTACGGCCCAGGGGCTTGCCGGCTGCGTCGAGAACATACCACTTGCGTGCTACGGTCTCGGTCTTTGCGAGTGTAGTGGACATATTCTTTCCTCCGATAGGTTAAAAAATTTGACAATTTCAGGCGCGGGAAGTATAATTCTTCCCGGCGCTTGTCATTTATATCACACCGATTTTCAAATGTCAATCCATTTTTTGCGATTTTTTATGAAATCCGGGATAAACTCTCGAATGCTTCAAAATACTCTTAAATACTCGCTTTTACTAACATCCTATTTTTGCTTTTTTACGGAGGGAATTGGGCAATGCAGAAACTAATGGGTCTTCTTCGCAGATGTGTGGAGGATTATCAGATGATCGGGGACGGCGACCGGATCGCAGTGGGTGTCTCCGGCGGCAAGGATTCACTGGTGCTTCTGATGCTGATGGCGGGACTTCGGGAATACCACAACAAAAAGTTTACGGTGGAAGCGATCACCATTGACATGGGTCTGGGGATGGACTATTCGGAGATCGCCGCGTTCTGTGAGAAATTGAATGTACCTTATCATCTGATCCCCACGGAGATTGGCCCCATCATTTTCGATTACCGCAAGGAGAAGAATCCCTGCTCCATGTGTTCCAAAATGCGCCGGGGTGCCCTGAATCAGGCGCTGCTGGATCTGGGGATGAACAAGCTGGCTCTGGGACACCACTTTGACGACGCGGTGGAGACCTTTGTCATGTCCTTGATCTACGAGGGCAGAATCAGTTGCTTCCAGCCGGTGACCAATCTGGACAGGACGGGGGTGGTGCAGATCCGTCCCATGCTGTATATTTCGGAAAAGACCGTTGACCACTTTGCCCAGCGGATGGAGCTTCCCGTGCTGCGCAACCGCTGCCCGGCGGACAAGCACACCAAGCGGGAGGAGATCAAAGATCTGGTGTATGAGCTGACGGGACGGTATCCCGATCTGAAAGACCGGATTTTCGGCGCCATGCAGCGTTATCCACTGCCGGAGTGGGAGCCGAAGGGACGCTACAAGCGTCCGAAGGAGAAGGAATAAACCGCGCAGCCATCGGAGGATGATTGGACGGTTCGTGGAACAGACGTTTGAAACCCGGCGATTTCGGCTATATTGATACCCAGGAGGCGATCAAAATGGTAAAAGGGATCAATCGCCGGGTGATTGTGGTGCAGTCCCCGGAACCGAAAATCTTTGAACAGGCGATTTTTATTCTGAAGGACGGGGTAGAAGGGGTGACGGATGAGGCGCTTTTGCGGGAGGCGCGGAACGCTGCCCAGCCCGGAACCAGAAAAAAACACAGGATGATGCTCTATGGCGCGTTCTGGGCAATCTGCGGCGCGGCGGTCACCGGGCTGGCCTGGCTGGTCTGTGTGTTGGTATGACTTGCAAATTCTCCCGGGGTGTGCTATGATACCCGGGAGAAAGAAGGCGAAACGATGCGGATCGGCAATTTGGAGGTTCCCGGCTATGCGGCGCTGGGGCCCATGGCAGGGGTGACGGATGTGGCATTCCGCACCGTCTGCGCGGAACTGGACTGCGGACTGACGGTGACGGAGATGGTGTCCTCCCGTGCGCTGGTGTATCACGATCAGAAGAGCGCCGCGCTGCTGAAGAAGAATTCGGGCAGCGTCTGCGGCGCACAGATCTTCGGCAATGACCCCGCCATTATGGCGGAGGCCGCCTGCCTGGCGCTGGAGATCTCCGGCTGCGATTTTCTGGACATCAATATGGGCTGCCCCATGCCGAAGATCGCCAATTCCGGCGACGGCTGCGGACTTATGCGTACCCCGGAGCTGGCAGGGCAGATCGTCAAAGCGGTTTCCGACGCGGTCAGCGTTCCCGTCACCGTAAAGTGCCGGCTGGGCTGGGACAGGGGAAGCATCCATGTGGTGGACTTTGCCAGACGCATGGAGGACAACGGTGCCCGGATGATCGCCGTCCACGGCAGGACCCGCAGTATGCTCTACACCGGTGTCGCGGACTGGGACTGGATCCGAAAGGTGAAAGAAGCGGTTTCGGTGCCGGTGATCGCCAACGGCGACATTGTGGATGGGCAGTCCGCCCTCCGCTGCAAAAACCGCACCGGTGCGGACTATCTGATGGTTGGCCGTGCCAGCTTCGGGGATCCCTGGATATTCCGGGAGATCCGGGAAGCCATGGAAGGGAAGGAAGTGAGTCCCCGTCCCCCGCTGAAAGACCGCGTCGCGGTGGCTGTTCACCAGTTTGAGCTGGCGGAACAGGACAAAGGGGAGCACATCGCCTGCCTGGAAGCAAGGAAGCATTTCGCCTGGTATCTGCGGGGTGTCTCCCACAGCGCCTACTATAAAAATCAGATATCCTCCATCAGTTCCATGGAGGATATTTACCGCATCGCGAAAGACATATGCCGGGATTTGAAATAATTGGCTGATTTTTTCATCCGTTTTTTCACAGACTAACCTTCAGAGGTGAGGAAAGTGAAAAGACGGATGTTTTTATGCCTGCTGCTGGCGTTCGCACTTGCCATCCCGGCACGGGGCGCACCCATCCGCTGGGTGGATTTTGATGTGGGCTATGAGGCAATGGCATACGCGCTGGAGCAGGATATAAAGACCTTTGACGGGGAAAAGCACCTGAGCTGGATCGATATTCTTGCGCTGGCAGCCACCCGCACCGGGGGAAAATGTCCGGTTTCCTCTGTGAAAAAGGCCGCGAAGGATCTGGCGGGAGACAAATCCCCGGAGGAATTGCTGGGGGAGCAGTACAAGCTGTTTTCCTACTATCAGGAGGCCTATACCGCCGCGCTTGGAGGCTTGGTCGGCAGCTATGCCATCGAAAAGGACGGGCAGTGGGTGGCAAGCTACGGGCTGAAAGCCTTTTCTCCCATCGCGGCAGGCTATGGGTACAGCCATTGTTCCGACTTCGGCGCCAGCCGATCCTTTGGCTTCGCGAGAAAGCACCTGGGAAATGACCTGATGGGCAGCCTGGGCACACCTATTGTGGCGGTGGAGGGCGGTGTAGTGGAAGCCATGGGCTGGAACCGCTACGGCGGATGGCGCATCGGCATCCGTTCCTTTGACAACCACCGGTACTACTATTATGCCCATCTGCAGAAAGACCACCCCTTCGCGGAAGGGCTGGAGGTGGGGGACCAGGTGGAAGCCGGGCAGTTGATCGGATTTATGGGCAGGACGGGGTATTCGGACAAGGAGAATACCAATAATATCGAGACTGTCCATCTGCATTTTGGTATGGAGCTGATTTTTGACGAAAGCCAGAAAGAGTGCAACAGCGAGATCTGGATCGATGTGTATCCCATCGTGCGTCTGCTCAGCAGCCACCGGGCAAGTTACCGGAAAACCCCGTCCGGGTGGGAAAGAGTGTATCCCTACCTAAATCTGGACTTTACAATTCTTCCCGGTTGTGAGAAAATAGACCCGAGGTGATACGCGATGCGATATAAAGCTTTTGGAAAAACCGGGAAAACCGCGTCCGTTTTGGGATTCGGCATGATGCGTCTGCCAAAGGACGAAAACGGTGTTATTGACCAGGCATGGACCACGGCGCATCTGCGGGATGCCATTGACAGGGGACTGTCCTATGTGGATACCGCGTACGCCTATCCCGGCAGCGAGGAAGCCACGGGCATTGCCCTGCGGGACGGCTACCGGGAGAAGGTGATGCTGGCCACCAAACTCCCCATGCGCCATGTGAAGTGTGAGGAGGACTTTGACCTTCGGCTGAACGAATCCCTGGAGCGTCTGCAGACAGACCATGTGGACAATTACCTGCTCCACGCGCTGGACCGGGGCCGCTGGGAAAAGCAGGTGCTGCCTTTCCATCTTCTGGAGCATATGACCCAGGCAAAGGCGGACGGCAGGATCCGCCATGCGGGCTTTTCCTTCCACGACTCTTTGGAGATGTTCAAGACAATCCTGGACGCATACGACTGGGACTTCTGCCAGATCCAGCTAAACTATCTGGATCAGAACTACCAGGCGGGTCTGGAGGGACTTCGTTACGCGGCGGAGAAGGGAATCGCGGTTGTGATCATGGAGCCCCTTCGGGGCGGCAGATTGGCGAATGTGCCCCAGGATGTGGCGGCGCTTCTGCCCAAAAGTCCCGTGGAGAGCGCGCTGGACTTCCTGTGGCATCAGGAAGGGGTCAATGTGGTGTTGAGCGGCATGAACACCGGGGAGCAGATCACCCGGAATCTGGAATATGCCTCCCGCAGCGCCGTGGGGATGCTGTCCGCGGAAGAACTGTCTGCCATCAACCGCGCCGCGGAAAAGATGCGTACATATGTGACCATTCCCTGCACCGGCTGCGGCTACTGCGGCGTTTGTCCCATGGAAATCCCGATTCCCGGCATCTTTGAGGCATACAATCAGTTCCAGTTGGACGGCGACAGTCGGGCAGCGGGGGAGAAGTACCGGGCGCTTCCCGGAAAGAAGGCGGATGCGTGCATAAGCTGCCGGAGCTGTGTCGCCCAGTGCCCACAGAATATTGAGATCCCCGAACGGCTGGCGAAGCTGACCGGGTTTTTCCGATAATCATATTAAGAAAGCACGGTTGACTTTTGCCAACCGTGCGTTTTTACCCTATGGAAGCGGTACGACCTCCACAACGGTGAGCCGGTGATCCTCCACGAAAAAGCGGATGTCAAACCCGGCAAAGGGCAGACCGTAAATCCGCCGGGAATCCCGCTGGTAGGACGGTCTGGGGTCGTGGGACAGAACGCCCAGAGCTGCCTGGCGTTTGTCTTCCGGCAGTCTTTCCAGCAGCGCCGGGGGAAACACCACATCCAGCAGAAAGTCCCCGGCGGTGTCCGTAAAGCCGCCCAGGGCATCCGCCCTGGCATCGGAGTAGGGGATGTATGGCTTGATATCAAAGATCGGTGTGCCGTCCATCAGATCGGCACCGGACACATGGATCACCGTGCCATAGGCCGCCGTCTGCTCAATGCCCTCCAGCTTCACGCAGGACAGCCCAAGATGGTTGGGACGGAAGGGGGAGCGAGTGGCAAAGACGCCCATCCGGGTGTTGCCGCCCAGCCGGGGCGGACGCACGGTAGGCGACCAGTCCGCCCGGACGGCCTCGGAAAACTGCCAGATGATCCAGAGGTGGGAAAAACCCTCCAATCCCCGGAGGGCATCCGGATTGCGGTATTCCGGCTCAAAGACAATGGTGGAGCGGAGAGAATCCACCAGACCGCTTTGCCTGGGAATGCCGAATTTGGTGGGAAAATCGCTTTTCATCCGGGCGATGACTGAGATGGTGACATCCATAATGGTTCCTCTTTCCGTGTGTGGTTGGTTTCATCAGCCGGCTTTCTTGCGGAAGCAGAAGGAAACCGCGAAAATCAGCGCCAGGATCAGGGAAATGGACGCGCCGGTGGAGCAGCCCAGCACATAGGACAGGGTAAGCCCCCCGATGCCGGCAAACAGGGCAAACAGAACGGAAAGAATGTGATACTGCTTCAGGTTCCGGGCCACGTTCCGCGCGGATGCAGCAGGCAGCACCAGCAGGGAATTGATGATGAGAAGCCCCACCCAGCCGATTGCCAGCGTCACCACCACCGCGATGGCCACGGTAAAGGCGGTTTGGATTTTTCCCACGGACAGCCCTCTGGAGGATGCAAGCTGGGGATGGATGGTCACCAGCGTCAGCCGGTTGGAGGCAATGATCCAGAAAACGACCACGGCGATCAAAACCAGAAGCAGCAGACCGATCTCACCGGGGGTGACGGAAAGAATGTCACCCACCAGATAGCGGTTGTATTTTGTGAAGCTGCCGCCGCCCAGGGTGGCAATGAAGATGCCCAGCGCCACGGCAGCGCTGGAGAACACGCCGATGATGGTGTCCGCCGCCTGGTTGCTGCGGGCACGGACATAAGAAAAGAGCAGGGCGAAGAACACGGAGAAGGCAACCGCCACAGGCGTGGGTGCCAGGGAGCAGATGCAGCCGATGGCAATGCCCGTAAAGGCGGAATGCCCCAGCGCGTCGGAGAAAAAGCTCATCCGTCCGGTGACGATCATGGTGGAAAGCAGGCCGAACAGCGGCCCCATGAGCAGGATCGCCAGCAGGGCATTCTTCATGAAGGTCCAGTGGAGAACGCCGATGGGAATCAGATCGCAGATTGCGTACCAGATTTTCATTTCGTGCCTCCTTCCGTGTGGAACACCCGGGAAAATGCCTGGGATGCCAGCACTTCCTCCGGTGAGCCGGAAGCGAGTACCTTGTGCGAGATCAGAACCACCTGATCCGCGTACCTGGGCAGCAGGGAGAAGTCGTGGGTGGTCATCAGGATGGACAGGTCGTATTCCCGCCGCAGCTCGTCCAGCATATCCATGAGGGAATGCATCCCCTCCACATCCACGCCGGACAGGGGTTCATCCAGAATCAGGATGTTGGGCATGGGTTCCAGCGCCAGGGCAAGCAGGACACGCTGCAGCTCACCGCCGGAAAGGGTGCCGACACGCTTGTCGATGAGGTCGGACGCGTGAACCCGGTCCAGGCAGGTCAGCACGGTTTTCCGCATGGATTTGGACAATCCGAGAAAAGCGGGACGCTTTGCCATGCAGCAGGCGAACAGATCCGCTACGCTGACGGGATCGCCGGGGTCAAAGGACGGGGTTTGGGGCACATAACCGATGTGGGCCTTGGCGTGCCGCTGTCCGGGAATGGAAAAGGCGATCACACCGCTGTAATCCCGCTGACCGAGAATGGACTTGAGCAGGGTGCTTTTTCCGGCACCGTTGGGGCCGATCAGCGCCACAAGCTGCCCGCAGTGCAGGTGCAGGTCGATGTGATCCAGGATGGTCTCACCGCCGATGGTGACGGTCAGACCATTGACCCGGAGGCAGCAGGCTCCGCCGCAGCCGCCGGTGGGGTTCTGGTGACTCATTGCAAAGCCTCCCTGACGGTATCGATATTCTGCCGCATGGTCTCAAAATAGTCCTCGCCGGAAAAACCCATGCGCAGGGTGAAGATTTTTACCCCGGTTTCGGCCGCGATGGCCTTTGCCGCTGCGTCGCTGCCGTTTTCCTCCACAAAAATGGCGCTCACATGGTACTGCCCGATGAGGGAAACAATCTCTTCCAGAGTGGAGGCAGAGGCTTCGCTGCCGGCTTCCTCCTCCACGGAGCAGAGGACGGTCAGGTTGTTTTCCTTCGCGAAATAGGAGAATCCGTCGTGGAAGGTGATCAGATTCCGGGTACCCAGATCCTGAAGCCGGGATCGGGCATATTGTGCCAGCTCGTCAAACCGAAGCATCAGCGCATTGAGGTTTTCTTCAAAAACCGCCTGGTGCCCGGGGTATTGGAGGCACAGCGCCTGGCAGATGTTCTCACACATTTTCCGGGCGCATTCCGTGGACAGCCAGATGTGCGGATCGTATTCCTCCCCGCCGGGCAGCAGTTCGATCCCGGCGGAGGCATCCACGACCTTTTTTGCGGCATGAAGCGCGTCCTCCATGGATTCTTCCAGCCCGGCGCCGTTTACGATCACAAGCTGGGCATTCTCAATGCTGCGCATCTGACTGACGGACAGGCTGTAATCGTGCAGGCAGGAGACGTTCTCCGTGACGATCTGACGAACCGCCAGCTCCGTTCCGTCACAGAGCGCGGCGGTAAACTGATAAACCGGCAGGGTGGTGGCTGCGATATCACAGTCCGGGGCTGCCGCGCAGCCCACGGGAAGCAGCATCAGCAGCACAAGAATAAACAGGAAACATTTTTTCATTTGGGTAATCTCGTTTCTTTGGATTGCGCTTTATTTTATCATATTTGAATGATGATTGCAAGGAAAAAGAGGCTGCAAGGAATGCAGCCTCTTTCAAACTTCACCTGATCAGTGGGTATCCAGCCATTCGTTGACTTTGGTTTTCGCCATGCGGATAATGTCCTCCTTGGCGTAGGGGGAAGTCTCACCGCCGCACACGTGCAGGAAGTACAGTCCGCCGGGAGTCTGATAAAGGTTTTCTTCGTAGCCCGCAGGATCACCGAAGAATCCGCAGGTGTACTTCTTGATCAGAGTCGCGGTCTCGGTATCGTATTCCTTCTTGCAGATGATCTTTTTCATGCTTTTCCCTCCTTTGCATTGGTCTTCTTATCCGTATTATACAGGAAATCCTGGGAAAAACAATGGTAAATTCTGGAAAACTCCCATTTTTTAGAAAAGATAGTGAAAACAGGGGAGAACCAACGGGCAAATCGGGGCTGTATTTGGGTAATTTCACAAGGATTTTTCCGGTTTTGGTTGCGAAACCGGGGGGATTGTGTTACAATCCTCTCCAAAAGGAGTGCGATGATACTATGCGGGATATTCCCATGTTTTCCACCTCCCTGGGTGCGGCGAGCCTGACTTTGAGCCAGGTGCCGTACCGTGCCGACGCTTATGTCTGGGTGCAGTCCGTCCGGGATGAGGATCTGCCCGCGTTTCTGGACGAATGCGTGGCGTTCTGCCGTTCCGTGGGTGCCCGGCGGGTATACGCGACGAACCATCCCGGGCTGGTTCGCTATCCGCTTCACTGCAGACTGATTGAAATGCGGGCGGCAAAGGAGGGCTTTACCCCCGGAGACTGTTCCCTTTTTCCTGTGGTTCCCGAAAACGCGAAACACTGGGCGGAGGTATACAATCAACGGATGAAAGAGGTTCCTGCCGCCGCCTATCTGGATGATATTGGTATCCGGAAGCTGCAGGAGGAAAAGGATGCTTACTTCGTACACAGGGACGGAAAGCTCCTGGGCATCGGCAGGGCAAAAGAGGACCGGATCCTGGTTGTGGCCGCTACGGAACCGGGCGCGGGGGAGCAGATCGTGAAGGCCATGGCGGAGCTTCTGGACACGGAAACGATTATAGTGGAGTGCGCGGAGGAAAACGGAAAGGCGATCCGCCTGTATGAGCGGCTGGGATTTCTGAAAACACAGGTGAAAACCCAGTGGTATCAAATTTTTTGAAGATGTCAAGGAAAACTACTTGACAAAGGACGAGAAGTAGTGTATCATACACCAGGTGTCAAGGATTGTGCCTTGACAATGGGAGGCCGGAAGATGGACGCGCTGGAAATGACCCTGCTTTTTGACTACTACGGTGACCTGCTCACCGACAGGCAGCGGCTTTGCATTGATATGCGTTACAATCAGGATCTTTCCCTGGGAGAGATCGCCCAGGAACTTGGCGTGAGCCGGCAGGGCGTGTTTGATACGATCACCCGGGCAGAGGCGCTGCTTCGCAATATGGAGGAGAAGACCGGCTGCGTGGAGCGGGATCTTCGCTGCCGCAGGGCAGTGACGCAGATCCGCAGCGCGGCACAGGCGCTGTCGGTGCATTCGGATCCGCGGGTCGCGGAGACTGCGAAGCGGATCCTGGAAACGGCGGCACACATTGAGGAGTAAACAATGGCATTTGAAGGATTAACGGAAAAAATCAGCGCGACCTTCAAAAAGCTTCGCGGCAAAGGTCGTTTGAAAGAGGCCGACGTAAAAGAGGCGATGCGGGAGATCCGCATGGCGCTTCTGGAGGCGGATGTCAGCTACAAGGTCTGCAAGGACTTTACCAAGGCGGTCACCGAACGCTGCGTCGGCGCGGATGTGCTGGAGTCGCTGACGCCGGCGCAGATGATCATCAAGATCGTCAATGAAGAGCTTACCCGGCTGATGGGCAGCGATCAGAAGCACATCACCATCAACCCCAAGGGGCCCACCGTTGTGATGCTGGTGGGTCTGCAGGGCGCCGGTAAGACCACCAACGGTTCCAAGCTGGCAGGTCTCATGAAGCGGCAGGGGAAGAACCCGCTGCTGGTGGCCTGTGATATTTACCGTCCCGCGGCGATTCAGCAGTTGAAGGTCTGCGGCGAAAAGCTGGGCATCCCCGTCTTTGAGATGGGACAGCAGAATCCCGTGGAGATCGCCAAAGCGGCGTTGCTTTACGCCCGTCAGCACGGACATGATATGGTATTTCTGGACACTGCCGGACGGCTTCATGTGGATGAAGCCCTGATGGAGGAGCTGAAAAATATCAAATCCGCCGTCCATCCCGACGAGATCATGCTGGTTGTGGATGCCATGACCGGTCAGGACGCGGTGAACGCCGCGGAGAGCTTCAACAATTGGCTGGATATTGACTCCGTCATGCTCTCCAAGCTGGACGGCGACGCCAGAGGCGGCGCGGCGCTTTCCGTCCGCGCGGTCACGGGCAAGCCCATCAAGTTCGCGGGCATGGGCGAAAAGCTGGAGGACATTGAGCCCTTCTATCCCGACCGGATGGCATCCCGGATCCTGGGTATGGGCGATGTGCTGACCCTCATCGAAAAGGCGGAAAAGGCATACGACGCCAAAAAGGCCGCCGAGATGGAGGAAAAGCTGAAGTCCAACCGGTTTACCCTCCAGGATTTCTACGATCAGATGGTGCAGATCAAAAGCATGGGCTCCATGCAGGACATTCTTGCCCAGCTTCCCGGCGCGGGAAATATGAAGAACGTGCAGGTGGATGAAAAGGCCATGTCCAGAACGGAAGCCATCATCCTGTCCATGACCCCCAAGGAGCGGGAAAATCCCTCCATCATCGGTTCTTCCCGCAAGCAGCGCATTGCCAAGGGTGCCGGTGTCCGGGTGCAGGATGTGAACACCCTGCTCAATCAGTTTGAGACCATGCGAAAGCTGGTCAAGCAGTTCTCCGGCCCCGGTGCCGGCAAGAAGATGAAGCGGATGCGCGGTTTCGGCGGCTTCCGCGGTTTCTAATCGTTCGCTCGAAGCAAATTGCTTTGCGATATTATTTTCAAAATTTTATTGGAGGTGAAACTCTCATGGTTAAGATCAGACTCAGAAGAATGGGCGCAAAGAAGGCTCCCTACTACCGTATCGTTGTGGCGGATTCCCGGTCTCCCCGTGATGGCCGCTGCATCGAGGAAATCGGTACCTACAACCCCCTGACCGAGCCCGCTGCCGTCACCGTTGACGTGGAGAAGGCTCAGAACTGGATCAAGAACGGCGCACAGCCCACCGATACCGTTCGCGGCCTGCTGAAGAA
>JBJDYP010000039.1:0-2720 GCA_051867435.1 Faecousia sp. | reverse complement strand
CATGAGGAAGAAAAGAATACCACCGCAGCCCTGATTCGGGGCGTTGCGGCGGCATTCGCCCAGCGGGGCGCGGTTTTGCAAGGGTTTGATGCCTGTGTGCGTTCCAGCGTTCTCCCGGGCAGCGGTCTCAGTTCCTCGGCGGCGTTTGAGGTGCTGATGGGCACCATCTGCAATGAGCTGTTCTTCGATAAACGCCTTTCTGCCGTGGAGATCGCCCAGATCGGACAGTACGCGGAGAATGTGTACTTCGGCAAGCCCTGCGGCCTGATGGATCAGACGGCGTCCAGCGTCGGCGGCATGGTGTTCATTGACTTCGCTGACCCTGCCGCCCCTGTGGTGGAGAAAATCGACTTCGATTTTACCGCCGCCGGACACGCACTGTGCATCATCGACAGCGGCGCGGATCACGCGGATCTGACGGAGGAATACGCCGCCATTCCCGGAGAACTGAAGCGGGTGTGTCAGTTTTTCGGCAAGGATGTCCTTCGGGAGATCCCGGAAGCGGATTTCCTCGGCGCGCTGCCCCAGCTTCGGCATCAGGTGCCGGATCGGGCAATCCTCCGGGCTGTTCATTTCTATCAGGAAAACAGCCGGGTACAGCGGCAGGCACAGGCGCTCCGGGACGGAGACTTTGATGCGTTCCTCCGCCTGGTTTCGGAATCCGGTCGCAGCTCCTGGATGTATTTGCAGAACATCACCCCCGCCGGGGCAACGGAGCATCAGGATGTGGCGGTGGCACTGGCGCTGTGCGATACGCTGCTCCGTGGGCGTGGCGCTTTCCGGGTCCATGGCGGCGGTTTCGCCGGAACGGTTCAGGCATTTGTGCCGTTAGAGATGCTGGATTCCTTCAAAGAAGGAATGGAACAGGTTTTGGGTGAAGGAAAATGCCATGTCCTCTCCATTCGCAGCGAGGGCGGCATCCGGGAAGTGTAGGGAGGCATATCCATGAATGTATCTGAATTGATTTCTTCCTTGGCGCAGTATGGCTTGGACTGCGGATTGATCGAGCCTTGCGATATAAACTTCATAACCAACCAGCTTTTGCAAGCCCTTGGTCTGGACAGTTTCGAGCCTGCCGCCCCGGTATCCCTTCCGCTTGAAGAGATTTTGAAGAGGCTTTTGGATGACGCGGTGCGCCGGGGCATCTGCGGCGAGGATATTACCAGCCGGGATTTGCTGGACACCAAACTGATGGGTATTCTGACACCACCCCCCAGGGAGGTTCGGAAGAAATTCGCGGAAGCTTACCGGGAATCCCCCGAGACAGCGACGGATTGGTACTATAAGTTCAGCCAGGATACCAATTATATCCGGCGTGACCGTATCGCGAAGGATGTGAAATGGGTCACATCCACCGCCTACGGTGATTTGGACATCACCATCAATCTCAGTAAGCCCGAAAAAGACCCGAAAGCCATTGCGGCAGCGAAGAACGCTCCCCAGAGCGGCTACCCCAAGTGCCAGCTGTGTGTGGAGAATGAGGGCTACGCAGGCCGCATGAATCACCCTGCCCGGGAGAATCACCGTGTCATCCCCATTACCATCAACCAAAGCGACTGGTGCCTGCAATACAGCCCCTATGTCTATTATAATGAGCATTGCATCGTGTTCAACCGGGAGCATACCCCCATGCGGATCGACAACGCGACCTTCCGCAAGCTGCTGGATTTTGTCAAGCAGTTCCCCCACTATTTTGTCGGCTCCAACGCGGATCTGCCCATTGTCGGCGGCAGCATCCTGAGCCACGACCACTTCCAGGGCGGCAGATACACCTTCGCCATGGAAAAAGCCCCCGTGGAGCGGGAGTGGGTGTTCCCGGGATTTGAAGATGTGAAGGCGGGTATCGTTCACTGGCCCATGAGCTGCATTCGCCTGAGCAGCCCGGATGATCACCGGCTGGTGGCGCTGGCGAGCAAGATTCTCGCCGCCTGGCGGGGTTATTCTGACCCTGACAGCTTCGTCTTTGCGGAAACTGACGGCCAAAAACACAACACCATTACCCCCATTGCCCGGAAGCGCGGGGAGAATTATGAACTGGATCTGGTGCTGCGCAACAACATTACAACGGACGAGCATCCCATGGGCGTATACCATCCCCATGCCAATCTGCACCACATCAAGAAAGAGAACATTGGTCTGATCGAGGTCATGGGTCTTGCGGTGCTGCCCAGCCGTCTGAAAACGGAGATGGCGGAACTGGAAGAAGCTCTGGTCAATCAGACGCCTGTCAGCCAGTACAGCCAGAACATTACCAAGCACGCTCAGTGGGCGCAGGAGCTTCAGGAAAAATACGTTTTCACCCATGAAAATGCAGCCGAAATCCTCCGCAAAGAAATCGGCATGGTGTTTGCCCGGGTTTTGGAAGACGCGGGCGTTTATAAACTGAACGAATCCGGACGGGAAGGCTTTGTGCGGTTCCTGGCAAGTATCAATTAAGGAGAGACAGTAATGGCTATTTTGGTTTCCGGCGGTGCCGGATATATCGGCAGCCATACCTGCGTAGAGCTTCTGAACGCAGGCTATGACATTGTGGTAGCAGACAACTATTATAACTCCTGTCCCACCGCCTTGGAGCGGGTCAGGGAAATCACCGGTAAGGACTTCCGGTTTTATCAGGCGGATATGACAAAACGCGGCGAGGTTGAGAGGATTTTTCAGGAATGTCCCGATATTGATGCTGTCATTCAGTTTGCCGCATATAAAGCGGTGGGCGAAAGCTG
>JBJDYP010000038.1:0-12096 GCA_051867435.1 Faecousia sp. | reverse complement strand
GTGGCGATGGTGGTCTTGCCGGTCTGGCGGTCGCCGATGATCAGCTCACGCTGGCCCCTGCCAATGGGGATCATGGAGTCGATGGCCTTGATGCCGGTCTGCAGAGGAACATTGACGGGTTCACGGTCAATAATGCCGGGAGCGGGCGACTCGATGGGGTGGTAGGCAGACGCGGTGATGGAGCCCTTGCCGTCAATGGGGTTGCCCAGCGCGTCCACAACACGGCCGATCAGAGCGTCGCCCACAGGCACGGAAACGACTCTGCCGGTGCGCTTGACGATGTCGCCTTCCTTGATGCCCCGGTCATCACCCAGGATCACGATGGAGACGGTCTGCTCCTCCAGATTCTGGGCCATGCCGTAGGCACCGTTGGGGAACTCCACCAGTTCGCCAGCCATGCAGTTATCCAGGCCGGAGGCACGGGCGATGCCGTCACCCACAATGATGACGGTGCCGGTCTCGGTGGTTTCGATCCTGGCTTCGTAGTTTTTGATTTGATCACGGATGATCTTGGTAATTTCTTCGGGTCTTAATTCCATACTGTCCCTGCTTTCTGTCAGAGTACGGTGTTCTTCAGAATGCCGCGAATCTCGTCGATCCGGTGACGTACTGTGCCGTCCAGACGCTTGCCGTCCAGATCCAGCCGCACACCGCCCAGCGCGTCCTCATCGACCTTGCAGGTCAGCTCCACCTGCTTGCCGGTGACCTGCTCCAGCTTGGCAGTTAGGCGGGCCTTCAGATCGTCGGACATGGGTACGGCAGTCACGGCCTTTACCGGCAGGATGTTGTTCGCTTCGTTGTACAGCGCGCGATAGCTTTCGCAGCAGCCGGAGAACGCTCCAATGGAGCCGCGCTCCGTAAGAATCTTCAAAAAGTTCAATAGATAAGGGTGTACGCCCTGCATGGCCTCGTCCAGCAGGCGGCAGCGCTCCTGTTTGGGAATGGACGGCGCCGAAAGCAGACGAAGATATTCGCTGTTTTGGGAAAAAATCCCGTTCAGCGCGGTCATTTCCTCCAGGATCCGCTGGGAAACACCCTCGTCACGGGCAAGGCCGTACAGCGCCTCGCCATAAACGGCAGCAGCTTTTGTCATACTCATTCACCCAGATTGTCGATGAATTCGGCGATGAGCTGCTCCTGATCCGCGGTGTCCAGCTTACGGGAAACCACCTTCTCGGCAATGGCGACAGCCACAACGGAGATTTCGTCCTTCGCGTCGTTCAGTGCCTTTTTCTTTTCCAGTGCAATATCCCGGACAGCCTTGTCCCGGATGGCATCCGCCTCCGCGTTGGCGGCACGGATAATCTCTTCCTGCCGGTTCTGACCGCGAAGCACGGCATCCCGAACGATCTCCTCACTGGTCTGCTTGGCATCGTTCAGCTTTTTCTCGTAGTCGTCACGCATGGTCTGCGCGTCGGTTTTCGCGGTATCCGCGGCAGCGTACATATCATCGATTTCCTTCTGACGGTCATCGATCATCTTTTTTACCGGGACAAAGAGAAACTTTTTTGCACAGAAGAAGATCAAAAGGGTGTTCAGCAGGACAAATACCGCATCCAGCAGATTGACACCGATAAAGTTCTGAAATCCTTCCATGTGAATTGACTCCTTTCGAATTTGCTGCGAAAGAATCAGTTCACGGCGAAGAGGATCACGAAAGAAATCAGCAGAGAGTAAATGCCGGTGGTCTCGGTAATGGCGCAGCCCATGATCATGTTGGTACGCAGGGTGCTGGCAGCCTCAGGCTGACGGGCCATGCCTTCCAGGGCTCTGGAAACAGCGTTGCCTTCGCCAAGAGCGGGGCCGATAGAGCCGATACCCATACACAGGCCGGCAGCGATTGCACAAGCGGCTTTGATAATTGCGTGTTCCATAAAATTACCTCCAAATTTGCTTTTTTATAGTAAAAGGGGTTCCTTTGAAAGGACGGATGAATTATGCCTGGACTTCTTCGGGAGCGGGGCAGGCATTGGAAATATAGACCATGGTCAGCAGGCAGAAAACAAATGCCTGGATGAAGCCGGAGAACAGGTCAAAGTACAGAGAGATCACCGCGGGAATGCCGAGCTGCAGGATCGGGATTCCGGTGAGGATGTCAAACACCTGCAGCAGTCCGCAGATGCCAAGAACACCGAATACAACGCCGAAGATCTTGCCGGCGGTTTTCTTCCGGATGAAGAGGAAGATGCCCAGGGCGATCAGAATGACCGAAGGGATCACACCGCCTTTGGCGATCAGATTCAGAATGGCAGAGGATGCCATCGCAAGGGCGGTGTAGAGGATGCTGGTGATGACGCTGCCGCCCACCACGTTGCCGAAGTGACGGAACGCCATGGAAACAGGCTGGGCGATTTCGGAAATGATGTTCATGGGGGTCATGACCACGATGGGCTCAGTGAAGCCCTTCAGCCAGCCCAGGAAACCATTGGCCTTGATGCTGGAATACCAGATCAGCACGCTGACCATGACGGCCCAGGTCAGGGGAACCGCCAGATCGGCGGTGGTGGAGCGGAGGAAGCCGGTCAGGCTGATCAGGGAACCCACCAGGGAGCTCATGAAGATGGTGCCGATGAAGGGCGCCCAATGGAGATTGTGCTGCCCCATCACATCGCCCACCAGATCATACAGCGATTTGACCGCGGTCTCAACCAGCACCTGCACCGCGCCCGGACGCTTTTTCAGATTCCTGCCCAGGAAATAGCTGCCCAGGCAAAGGATCAGCGTCACCACTAGGATGGAAACGGTGGTCTGGGTGATGTTCAGCCCGCCGAAGATGGGGATGGTGTAATAGATCTTCGCGCCGGTTACACTGACATTCATGAATTGTCACCTGACTTTCGGAAAAATTCGCCCAGGGTCAGAACCGGGCGTGGGAAAAGCAGCGGCAGCGCCAAAGCCAGGATGTTGCACAGCCCGCTTTTGGCACCCGCAAAGAGCACGACAGCCATCACGGCAAACCGGGCGAAATAGGACACCCGAAGCAGAGCCTGTCCGCCTTTGACATTCTGGGCTTCCGCGCGGTCAGCGGCAAGACAGGTACAAAGTGCCATAAAAAAGAAATTGCCTACAGAGAGCAGGAAGCCGAAAATCCCCCCTAGAAGGACGCCTCGACTCCACTGCCCCAGCAGGGCAAAAATACCAAACATGAGACCGACGCAGAGTGTCTCGCCGATGGCGACCACGGCGGTCTCCCGATATACGATTTTTCTGGATTCCATATTGAACTCCTGTTCAGTCATGGTCGTTGAACGATACTGTGGGCGGATCCTCCGGCTTGGAATCGGACATCCGCTGCAGGGTTTTCAGGGAAACACGGAAACCGTCCACGGCACAGTAAAAACCCAGGGCAAGACCCGCATAAATGACCCAATTGCCCCATCCAAGCCGCTGGTGAAGCCACACGCCCATCAGTACAAACACTGCCAGCGGCACGCAGACGGACAGCCCAAGCTGCGTCAGCCAGACAAGCAGATTGATGTTTTTCATAAGCGTGTCCTCCGGGGACCTGAAATGAGCATACGGTATTTTAGCATAGTATTTTTCATTTTGCAAGGATTATTATTCCAAATTGTATATATTTTACATTTTATTTATTTTTTTGGGAAAGCACTTCCATTTTACCCGGAAATGTAGTAAACTGTCTTTATTATGGACAAAAAAATCCGGGGGATTCATTCCCCGGAGGATAGGACGGAAATACGCTTTGGCAGAACAGGAACTGGAGATTTTACAGGGCGCGGTCAGCGCCGTGGTGTATCAGAATTATGAAAACGGATATAGTGTTCTGCGGCTGGGGGTAGGCGGCGGTCAGAATGTGACGGTGGTGGGCACCATCCCCCTTCCCGTTGTGGGAGAACGGCTGATGGTCACCGGGAAATGGGGCAACCATTCCTCCTACGGACGGCAGTTTGAAGCGGAATTTCTGGAGCGGCTCATGCCGCAGACGGAAAATGAGATCGTTGCCTACCTGTCCAGCCGGGTGATCAAGGGCATCGGCCCGGTGACTGCCGGCAGAATGGTGAGCCATTTCGGAAAGGAAACCCTGGCGGTTATGGAGCGTGAGCCGGAGCGTCTGGCGGAGATCCCGGGCATCACCAAAGAAAAAGCGAAAAAAATCGGCGAGGAATTCCGTCTTCAGACGGGAATCCGTCAGTTGATGGAGTTTTTCGCCCTGCACCAGCTTCCCGCGGAGCTGGCGGTGCGCACCTACAAAATGTACGGCCCTTCCTCCATGGAGCTGCTGTATGACGATCCCTATCTGCTGACGGATCCGGGTCTGGACGCGCCCTTCGGCGCCGTGGACCGGTTTGCCATTGAAATGGGGGTCACGGCGGATGATCCCCGGCGGATCGAGGCCGGCATCCTGTTCGAGCTGCAATACAACACCACGGCTGGCCACTGTTTTCTGCCGGCGGATAAGCTGGTTGCCGCCACAGCCGGACTGCTCAATGTGCAGACCGATGTGGCAGACCGGGGGCTCCTTCGCCTGCTGGAAGGGCAGCGGGTGGTGGAAGACCACCTGGCGGGGATCCGCATTGTGTACCTGCCGGAGCTTTATGAAGCGGAGACCTACTGTGCCCGCCGGCTGCTCCAGTTCGCGGATTCTTCCTTCCCGGCGCCGCGGAATCTGGACAGCCTGCTGCGTGAGATCGGCTCGGACAGCAATGTTCGCTATTCAGCCCAGCAGGAGGAGGCGATCCGCACGGCGGCTACCTCCGGCATCCTGCTGATCACAGGTGGCCCCGGTACGGGCAAAACCACCATTCTGAACGGTATCCTGGAGCTGCTGGGAAAAATGGGGCTTTCCTGCCTGCTGGCAGCGCCCACCGGACGGGCGGCAAAGCGGCTGTCCGAAGTAACCGGCGAGCAGACTTCCACGATCCACCGCCTGCTGGAAGCGTCCATCGACCCCGCTACCGGGCAGATGGTGTTTTTCCATGACGAGGATCAGCCGCTGAAATGTGACGCGGTGATCGTGGATGAGATGTCTATGGTAGATGTGAGCCTGCTCCACAGCCTGCTGAAAGCCATACCCCAGGGAAAACGGCTGATTTTGGTGGGTGACCCCGACCAGCTTCCCCCTGTAGGCCCCGGCTTCCCCTTTGGAGATATGCTCCGCAGCCAGAGGATCCCCTCGGTTCGGCTGACGGAGGTGTTCCGCCAGGCCCGGCAGAGCCTGATTGTCATGAATGCCCACCGGATCAACCACGGCGAAATGCCGGAACTGCGGGATGTGAAAAGCGACTTTTTCTTTCTGCCCAGGCGGTCGGAGGAAGAAGTGAGCAGGACCATCTCCGAGCTTTGCGCGGTCAGGCTGCCGAAGAATATGGGCATTCCCTCCGACCAGATCCAGGTGCTCACGCCTACCCGAAAGGGCGGCTGCGGAACCTGGAGCCTGAATAAGACCCTCCAGGGGATCCTGAATCCGCCGTCAATGGGGAAAAAGGAACACCAGTCCGGGGAATTCACCTTCCGGGAGGGCGACCGGGTCATGCAGATCCGGAACAACTATGACATTCTGTGGAAAAAAACCGACGGCAGCGCCGTAGGCTCCGGCATCTTCAACGGAGATATCGGCGTGATTACCGCCATTGAACCGGGGATGGAGCAAATTCGTGTGGTTTTTGATGACCGGGAGGCAGAGTATGACTTCACCCAGCTCAATGAGCTGGAGCCTGCCTATGCCATGACGGTACATAAGAGTCAGGGCAGCGAGTACCGGGCGGTGATCCTCTCCGCGTGGAACGGCTCTCCCTATCTGCTGTCCCGCAGCGTGCTCTATACCGCCGTGACCCGTGCCAGAGAGCTGCTGATCATCGTGGGCAGGGAAGAGGTCATCTCCGCCATGGTGGAGAACGCCAAGCGGAACCGTCGGTATATGGGCTTGAAGCTGCGGCTCCAGGGAAAATGCCAATGAGACTGCTGGATCTGCTGTTTCCGCCCAGATGCGTGCTGTGCAGAAAGATCCTTCCGAAAGAGGAAACGGATCTGTGCCACGATTGCCGCAAAAACACGCCGGGCGTAAATATTCGTGGTCAGAAAATTCGCTGTATTGCGAAATGGACCGCGGTGTGGTATTATGAGAACGAAGTCCGCCGAAGCCTGCTGCGGTTCAAGTTCCGAAACGCCAGACATTACGCCCCAGCCTATGGCAGAGCCCTTGCCATGCGGGTTCAGGAGGATATGGATGAGCGTATTCAGATGATCACCTGGGTTCCGGTCAGCGCGAAACGGCTGCGCCGGCGCGGATATGACCAGAGCAGGCTTTTGGCGGAGGCAGTGGGCAGGGAGCTGGGCATTTCCGTCCGGCGGCTGCTTCGGAAAACCCGGAATAACAAAACCCAGTCCTCTCTGAAAGGAGAGGCCCAGCGCCGCGCCAACGTGCAGGGTGTATATGAAGCCTGTGAGAGCCTGTCCGGGCTGAATATTCTGCTGGTGGATGATATTCTCACCACCGGCGCGACCATGGGGGAGTGTGCCCGGGTGCTGCAGACGGCAGGCGCTGCCCGTGTTTTCGGCGCCGCGGTGGCAGCCGGACGAAACGAAAGAAAACCAAAGCATAACAGTTGAGGGTGACAGATATGAAGTTATTTTCCAATGATCTGGGTGTGGATCTGGGCACATCCAATGTGCTGATCTATGTGGAGGGACGCGGCATTGTGGTGCGCGAGCCTTCCGTTGTTGCCATGGACAAAAACACCGGCAAGATCCTTCAGGTGGGTGCCGATGCCAGAAATATGCTGGGCAGAACCCCCGGCAATGTGGTTGCCATGCATCCCCTGCGGGACGGCGTGATCTCCGACCATGAGATGACGGTGAAAATGCTGCAGGCGCTGTTCCGCAAGGCGGTGAAAACCAAGTTTTTTACCCCGAAGCCCCGGGTGGTCATTTGCGTGCCCAGCGGTGTGACCGAGGTGGAAGAACGCACCGTCATCAACGCTGCCATTGAGGCAGGCGCCCGCCGGGTGTATCTGATCGAGGAACCGCTGGCGGCTGCTCTCGGCGCGAATCTGAAGATCGAGGGCGCCAACGGTCACATGATCGTGGACATCGGCGGCGGCACCACCGATGTGGCGGTGCTTTCCCTGAACGGTGTGGCGGCCTCCTCTGCCATTAAAGTCGCGGGCAACGCCTTTGACGAGGCCATCGGCCGCTATGTCCGCAGAAAATACGGCCTTGTGATCGGTCAGGTCACCGCGGAGGAGATCAAGATCGAGATCGGCTGCGTCTATCCCCGTCCCGAGGACGTGAGTATGAATGTCAAGGGCAGAGATCTGAAGACCGGAATGCCCAGAGAAATCACGCTGTATTCCTCCGAAATCCTGGAGGTGCTGCAGCGTCCCTCCAGACAGATCGCTGATGAGGTGCTTTCCGTGCTGGAAGAGACCTCTCCCGAGCTGGTGGGCGATATTGCCGAAAACGGCATCACCATGACCGGCGGCGGCAGCCAGATCTGGGGCATGGATCAGCTTCTTGCCGAGCGAACCGGCATCCGCTGCTCCGTCGCGGACAATGCCGACTCCAAGGTGGTCATCGGCTGCGGAAAGAGCCTGGCATGGATCAACCATATGCAGGAAGGCCCCATCAACATCGCCCGCAAGCGGCTGATGAGAGAGTAAACCATGAGAATTCTGCACATTATTTCCGGCGGTGATACCGGCGGCGCGAAAACCCACGTCCTGTCCCTGCTGCAGGGACTGAAGGAAACCCAGACCGTGCATATGCTCTGCTTTGTGGAGAGCGAGTTTACCCGGGAAGCCCGGGAGCGGGGGATTCCGATGACCGTTTACCGGGAGGCGGTAACACCCGGGCTGATCCGCAGGATCGTCCGGCGTGTCCGGGAGGAACGGTATGAGGTGATCCACTGCCATGGCGCCAAGGGCAATGTGATCGGTATGCTGCTGCGGCTGTTCGTGGATGTGCCTGTGATCTCCACGGTGCATTCCGATCCCAAGCTGGACTATCTGGGGCGGCCTTTGGCGGCTGCGACCTATGGGGTGGCCAACCGGATGGCGCTGCGCTTTCTGGACAGTTGGATCGGCGTTTCCGATTCCATGGGGGATCTGCTGATCAGCAGGGGATTTCCCGCGCAGCGGATCTACAGCATCTACAACGGTGTGGATTTTTCCAATTTGGCTGACCCCATGCCCAGAGGGGACTATCTGCGCTCCCTGGGGCTGGATTGGCCGGAGGATGCCACGGTGTTCGGCATTGCCGCCCGCATTTCCGCGGTGAAGGATATGACCACACTGGTAAAGGCCTTTGCGGAGGCAGTCCGGGTGAAGCCCGGCATCCGGCTGCTGATCGCCGGCGACGGTGAGCAGCGACAGGAGATCGAAGCCCTGGCCCGGCGCTGCTGCCCGGCAGGCTCTGTGCATTTTGCGGGCTGGGTCTCCGATACCACCAGCTTTTACTACGCGCTGGATGTGAATTTGCTCACATCCCTGTCCGAAACCTTTCCCTACGCCATTACGGAGGGCGCGCGGATGCGCTGCGCCACCATTTCCACCGCCGTGGGCGGCGTTCCCAAGGTGGTGCTGGACGAAGAAACGGGCATCCTGATCCGGCCCGGCGATATCCGCGCTCTGGCGGACGGCATGATCCGTCTGGCGAATGACCCCGGGCTGCGGAAGCGGTTCGGCGACGCGCTGTATGAAAAGGTGCGCCGGGAATTCTCCGTGGAGGCAACCGTTGAACGGCAGGTGGTCATTTACGAGACCATTCTCCGCCGCGCGGAGAGAGAGAAGACCCGCTCCAGAGACGGTGTGGTGGTCTGCGGCGCTTACGGCAAGGGAAATGCCGGCGACGATACGATTCTCCGGGTGATTGTGGACGATCTGCGGCAGGCAGACCCGGATCTTCCCATCTGTGTCATGACCAGAAGACCCAGAGAAACGGCTGCCATGGTGGGCACCGCCGCGGTGTTTACCTTCTCGACCCTTCGGACTGCCCGGATCATGAAAAAAAGCAGCCTTTATATCAGCGGCGGCGGCAGCCTGATCCAGGATGTGACCAGTACCAGAAGCCTGCTGTTTTACCTGTCCGACATTCGTCGGGCAAAAAAGGCCGGCTGCCGTGTGATGATGTACGGCTGCGGCGTTGGCCCGCTGAACAGGGAGAAGAACCGTGCCCGGGCCGCCAGGGTCATCAATGACAATGTGGATCTGATCACCCTCCGTGACCCGGAGGCCAAACGGATGCTGGACAGCCTCGGCGTCACAAAGCCGGAGATCCATGTGACCGCGGATTCCGCGCTGCTGCAGAAAACGGATGAGGCGGCGCTGAAAAAGTATTGCCGCATGGCAAAGCTGGAGCCGGAGGGGAAGTACTGCCTGTTTGCCGTCCGGCCCTGGCCGGGAACGGAAGGCGCAGCGGAAGCCATTGCCGGTGCCGCGTCTTATACGGCAAGGAAATACGGTCTGATGCCGCTGTTCTATGCCATGGAACCCCCGCGGGATGAAGCGCTGACAAACCGTGTGTCCCAGCTCGTGGGGGAGCCAAACATGGTGCTGCCCCAGGTGCAGGAGGCAGGCGTGCTGGGCGGCCTTATGAAGAAAATGGGAATTGTGGTTGCCATGCGGTTGCACGCGCTGATTTTCGCGGCAGGCAGCGGGGTGCCGATGGCGGGTATTTCCTATGACCCCAAGGTTTCCGACTTTCTGGAGTATCTGGGGCAGAGCCACTATGTTCCCGTGGAGAGCCTGACCTGCGAAGCACTGTGCAGGTGTATCGACGAGGCCATTGCGGACCGGGACGCCGTGGAGGAAAATGTGGCCCGGCTCCGTGTTCTCGCGGCACAGAACGGGGAACTGGCGAGAAAACTCCTTTCCTGAGAAACAGAATGACAGCCGGTGCTCCAGGGCACCGGCTGTGGTTTTTGATGATCATATGAAAAAGCACCCGTACATCACACAGAGGAATCTCTGTTGGGGCAGCGGGTGCATCGAACTATACACCCTCCCGGAAAACCGATAATTTTTTGCCGGTTGTCGTTTCCGAGGTTACGAATACCTGATATATGTTGTTATCTGTTTCAAAACTAATGGTTTGCGTGACCGAAAGCTGCCCGTCTTGTTCTTCAATATCCAAACGAATCTGGATGTTATGCCAGTTATTCGTATTGATGAATCCAAATTCTATTTCATACTGATCAGAAAAATTCAGTGTTCCGCGTATTTCTCCATAGTCGATGTCAAACCGAAAGCCATTTTTCTGATCTTCCGGCTTCAAAGCACTTGTAATCGTGTATTTGTCAGTTGTGAGTGCTTCACCTTCTGAAAAGACAGACAAATAAGCAACTCCCGACTGTGTATGCCGATCAATGTAATCCAATCCACCCATACCAAAAAATAACGCCACCAGGATACTTATTACAGACACAGCAATACAGCCCTTTATCCATTTGCGGTTTTTCCTCGTTTCCTCTATCGAGCCGCCTAATATCTCATCTTTGCTTATGTCCAGGATTTCACACAATTTGCGAATCATTTCAATGTCCGGCAGAGCTTTCCCGGTTTCCCATTTTGAGACAGCCTGTTTGCTGACAAAAACTTTGCTGCCGAGTTCTTCCTGGGTCAGCCCTTTGGCCATTCTATGATTGCGTATAATGGTGCCTATCTTTTCCAAATGGATCGCCTCCTTGTTTCGGGAAACTCTGAATCAATCGTCTGGGGCTGAGCAGCAGATTTTTTCCTTCATCCGTGCAGTAATAGTATTCCTCCATTTTTGAACCTTTTGCCTGGAGGAGAATCTCTTGCTGTCAGCACTTGCCGATTTAATTAGTGCTTCCTTAGTTGAAATGGTATCATATTTGATGTACTTTACAATGAATTTTCGAAATGTTGGCGGTATCTTATTGGTTGACACATTGAAATGCACCCCCTTTTGCGCTTAGGGGGTGCAACATAGAGAGAAAAGATTGTGCGATTAACTATTTTGAAGCC
Source organism: Faecousia sp. (assembly GCA_051867435.1). Taxonomy (GTDB): domain Bacteria; phylum Bacillota; class Clostridia; order Oscillospirales; family Oscillospiraceae; genus Faecousia. The sequence goes on along the minus strand of JBJDYP010000038.1, from coordinate 1,153 downwards.
TCTGGACCCACGCATTGGGCAAAACATATTCCTTCCCTTCGATGGAAACAGAGTATGCCAAATCATGATAGGAAGTGATGTCCATGCGAATTGCTATATTGGGTTCCTCCTCAAAGAAGCCGTAAATCACACCACAAATGTAGCAATTTTCCAACATCCCATCTGGCTTCCTGACGAGGTCGTATAGCCCGGCCTCACGGGGATCTTTTTGTGAACGCACATCGGATAAGAATTCCGCGATTTCCGAAGCGTCATCAACTCCATCACCGCAGGTTGTGTGAATTGCATCGTTTTCTGCGTTTCCTATGCCGGAAACCAGTTCTAAGCGGATGCAATTATCCACGGAATAATCAAATGGCGGCAAGGATGCCTTACGATAAATACCACACCATTCGCTATCAGGGAAGCGCCGGATCAATATATGATTGTCTTCATCGTTTTTTATTGCATACAATCCAGTCTGATAGGAATCACCAAGGTGCCGGGATGCTTGATCTTCGCCTTTTACACTGCCTTGAAACTCCAAGCCGCCCAAATAATAAAGGGTTCCTTCGTTTGCCAAATGCGCGTACACTACGCCCGAATCGCTGACCACGTTTAAGGGGCCCTCGGTATGGAATTGATGTGCCTGCCTGTTATGAGAACAACCGCACAAAAGCATAAGCAATGCAAAAATCAGGCATAATCCTTTTTTCATACCAGTACCCCCGTTTTTTATAAAATCAGCATATCATAATCAAAGTATGTTGTCAAGGAATGAACGATTCTGGTATCACGGCATAAAATAACCCCGCCCTTTGCCAACGGCAAAAGGCGGGATACCTTATCATTTGCGCAGCAAATATTTCACAGCGTAGCTATTTCACATTGCGAAGCATTATTTCACTCACCGAAGGCGAATTTCGTTGAAAAAAGCACCCTCGCGGGCAATGCCGCTTAGTTAACAGCTAAGCGGTATAATTCTACACAGGCGAGGCAACGAGCAATGGAAGGAAAGCGTAGTTACCGGCTGTTTTTTTACAATCAGGGAATGACAGCAAAGCGGATCGGGAAATCCGCTTAAAAAAGACTATTCAAACCAGAAAGATTATGCTACTCTACCAGTTTGCAATCGGAACAAAAATTTCCCCGGTTCCATGCAAAAGCAATATTC
>JBJDYP010000037.1:0-2786 GCA_051867435.1 Faecousia sp. | reverse complement strand
GCCGGGCAGGAACTGGTTCGGGGAGAACGGCATACATACGATTTTGAAAAGGAGATCAAGCATGAACAACTATCACGAAGTTCCACCCGAGATTCTGGCGCAAGGCAGATTCTGCTGCTGGCGCATGGAAGAGCGTGGTGGGAGAAAAACGAAAGTCCCCTACAATCCCAACACCGGGCAGATGGCGAAAAGCAACGACCCGGGAACTTTTGCCCCTTTTGAAACCGCCCTCCGGGCACAGGGGTATGACGGCATCGGTCTGGGCATCTTTGACGGGCTGTGCGCCATTGATCTGGACAACTGCGTCACCGACAGCGGCTATTTCACGGAACCGGCGGCAACCATTGTGGAGATCATGCACACCTACACAGAGTTCAGCCCCAGCAAAAAGGGGCTGCACCTGTATTTCTTCGCAAAGGATTTCCAGTATGACAGCCAGCGCTACTACACAATGAATCACAAAGCCGGGGTGGAGGTGTATGTTGCCGGAGCCACCAGCAAATATGTGACCCTCACAGGAGATATCTGCCAGTGGTATGAGTTTGGTGACCGCACGGAGGAGCTGAAAGAGGTTCTGGAACGATTTATGCTGCGACCCGAGAACCCTGCAAGAAATGCAATAAATGCAGTAAATTCTTGTCGCAGTATCGAATCGAGCGGGTCCAATGGTGTAACAGCCGCTATAGGAGTTGGTAACGCATTGGCTGGCGGCCCTGCCGCCCCTGCACCGGAAGACAGCGACCTTCTGGATAGGGCGAGGAAAAGCAAAAATGGAAACCGCTTCTGGAAGCTGTACTGTGGGGATACCGGGAATTTCCAGTCACATTCCGAAGCAGACATGGCGCTGTGCAGCCATCTGGCCTTCTGGACAGGCAGGGATGCGGCGCGGATGGATCGCCTGTTCCGGGCTTCCGGCCTCATGAGAGAGAAGTGGGACAGGCCCCAGTCCGGCAGTACCTACGGTGCCATCACCATTCGCAATGCGATCCAGAAATGTTCGGAAACCTACCAGCCCAAGTGTGACGCAGAGCCGGAGTTTTTGCCGGTGATTCCCCTGACACCTGCCATCGGGGAACTGCCGGGTTTTCCTGTGGCTGCACTTCCACCAGTGGTCAGAGATTATGTAAACGCTGTTTCTGAAAACAGTCAGACTTCTCCCGGAATGGCGGCGGTAATCGGTCTGGGTGTGCTGGCAACCGCCTTGCAGGGGAAGTTCCGGGTACAGGGCATGCCGGGGTACTACGAGCCGCTGAACCTCTACACGCTGGTGATTGCAGCCCCAGGCGAACGGAAATCTGGCGTCATCCGGGATATGACCCGAGTGCTGTATGATTATGAAATGCAGTTCAATGCTGACCACGCAGAGGAAATTCGCACCAGTGAACGAAAGAGGGAGGCACTACAGAGGCAGATCACAGGCATTAAAAAGAAGCTGGAATCCAAAGAAAACCGGGAAATGGAACTGGAGCTTCAGCAGCTGGAGGATGAATTGGAAGCGATACCGGTGGAGAAACCGCGCAGATTCTTTGCTGATGATTGCTCCAGTGAGGCACTGACGAATCTGCTTGCGAACAATGGCGGCACGCTGTCGGTTATTTCCTCAGAGGGCGGCATTTTTGATATTCTGGCTGGTCGCTACAGCAGCACAGCTAATCTGGATACCTGGCTGAAAGCCCACTGCGGTGATCCGATTTCCGTGGATCGTATGAGCCGGGAGGCAGAGTACATTCCCAATCCCTGCCTGACAGCGATCCTCACTGTGCAGCCCAATGTGCTGGACTGCATCATGGCAAACACGACCATGGTTGGGCGGGGGCTGCTGGCAAGGTTTCTGTATTCCTTTCCTACCTCCCGGATTGGCACTCGAACCTTCCGCACACCGGGAATTCCCAAAGAGGTTCGGGATAAGTATCGGGAACTGATCTTTCGGCTGATGGCACTGCCCATGGGTGAGGAGCCCCAGACGCTGGTGCTGTCCCAGCGGGCAGAGGAAATGATTGCGGATTATTTTGAAGAACACGAACAGTTCATGGTTGAGGAAGGGCAGATTTTTCCGGACTGGGCGGCAAAGTACATCGGCGCAATCTTACGGATTGCGGGGCTGCTCCATGCTGCGGATATGGTGGAAGGAGAAAACGAAATCTCTGCGGAAACCGTCGGACGGGCTATGGAGATCGGTAAGTACTTCCTTGCCCATTCCATGCACGCCTACTCCACCATGGGTGCGGATGTGAACATCGCGAAGGCGAAATTCGTCTGGGCGAAGATTCGGAAAATGCAGGTTATGGATATCAAGCGCTCCCAGCTGTTTCAGAACTGCCGGGGCAAGTATTTCTCCAAGACGGAGGAACTGTTTCCCATTCTGGAGCTGCTGGAAGAGTACGGCTATCTCAAAATCACCCAGCCGGAATACAATGGAACCGGCAGACCGCCGGATGTGCATATTCTTGTGAATCCCACTGCTTAACTTTGCTGCATTTATTGCATTTGTTGCAGACAAGAGACCATCAACAGAAACAGAAGGAGAAACCAGAATGAAGAAATACACAGGACAGGAGTGGGAACTGTTCCGCAATCAGGCAGGGCGCATCCAGTTCAACTCCATCTGCCGGAGCTGCGAACGCCGCTGCAAGCAGACCTTCCGGGCGGAGATCGTCAGCTGCAGGCGGTACGAATGCCGGAAAAGGCATCAGGAACAGTCCGAAATGTGAGGATATTTCCAAAGACTTATCTAAACAGAAAAATGCTATGCCAAACCGCAGGAGAATTACACCGCATCGCGCTGG
>JBJDYP010000036.1:0-12391 GCA_051867435.1 Faecousia sp. | reverse complement strand
ATTGCCATTGTAGGCCCCACCGGCTGCGGAAAAACCACCTTTATTAACCTTTTGATGCGGTTTTACGACCCCCAGGGCGGCAGCATCGAGCTGGATGGGATCAACACCATGGACATGGAACGCAGCGCCCTGCGCCGCTGTGTGGGCATGGTGCTGCAGGACACCTGGCTCCGTGCCGGAACCATCCGGGACAATATTGCCATGGGCAAGCCGGAGGCTTCCATGGAGGAAATCGTCGCCGCCGCGAAGGCTTCCCATGCCCACAGCTTCATCAAGCGTCTGCCCCAGGGCTATGACACCGTGATCGGCGAGTCCGGCGGTGAGCTTTCCCAGGGACAAAAGCAGCTTCTTTGCATCGCGCGGGTCATGCTTTGCCTGCCGCCCATGCTGTTTTTGGACGAGGCCACATCTTCCATCGACACCCGCACCGAGATCCGAATTCAGAAAGCTTTCGACCGGATGATGCAGGGGAGAACCTCCTTCATCGTTGCCCACCGGCTCTCCACCATTGCTGGCGCGGACCTGATTCTCGTCATGCGGGACGGTCACATTGTGGAGCAGGGAAATCACGAAACCCTTTTGAAAAAGGGCGGCTTCTACGCCAAACTCTACGAAAGCCAGTTTGCCCACTGAGAGATAATTGCCCCGCCAAAGCAGTGCTTCGGCGGGGCAATTCGTATAAAATGAGAATTACACCAGCTTGGCGGTGCAGGTCAGAACCAGGTAGACCACATACACCGCCAGCAGCGCGGCACCCTGCCAGCGCCGGAATTTGCCGGTAATCATAGTGGGGATCACGGCAATGGCACCAACCAGCAGGCAGGCAGGCAGATCCAGATTGGCGGAGGTTGCGGAAATGGGCAGCGCCTTGCCGGAAATGACGGATGCCAGAGGCATGATCAGCGCCAGATCCAGAATGTTGGCACCCAGGATGTTGCCGACGGACAGGGAGGACTGCTTCTTTACCACGGCTGTGATGGTGGTGACCAGCTCGGGCAGGGAAGTTCCCACGGCGATGATGGTCACGCCGATGATACGCTCGGACACACCTACCAGACGGGCCAGCTCGCTGCCGTTGTCCACCAGCAGGTCAGCGCCCACCACGATGCCCACGGCACCGACCACAAACTTCACAATATTGATGGCGATTTCTTTTCCACTGGGCTTTTGCGCCTTTTCTTCCTTCTCAGAAGTCATGGCTTTCCGGGCGCCCTGGACGTTATCCACCAGGAAGACCACAAAAATGACCATCAGCAGCAGGCTCATGACCGTGTTCACACTGCCGATGAAGCCGCAGCCCACGATGATCGCGGCGGCGCCCAGCATCAGCAGGGATTTCAGCAGATAATCCTTCCGGCGGATGACAGAGGGCATACACAGCAGGGAAATGGCCATGATGAGACCGATATTGGCGGTGACGGAACCAACGGCATTGCCGATGGACATATCCACCTTGCCTTCGGTGGCTGCCATGACGGAGACCAGCATTTCGGGCAGGGTAGTGGCCAGACTGACAATGGTTGCGCCGACGATCAGCTTGGGGATGCCGCTGACCTCCGCGATCCAGGAGGCCGCGTCCACGAAGTAGTCGCCGCCTTTGACGATCAGGACGATACCGACGAGAAACAGGACGATAACAAGGGCAAGTGACATTTGAAAAACCTCTTTTCGTTTTTTTGCAAAAAGAAAAACCCAGGTATAGCGATAACGCTGCACATGGGTCAGGAGGGAATGCATAGCCGTTATCGTTATACATGAGTCTCGTCATTTAAGACAAGCCAGGTCGGAAAACCGGCCAGGATGTTGACTTGTCACGCATCCTGCGGATACGCTCACTACTCCCTCACAGGTCTTTTCAATTGCTGGAAATACTATACCATACCGGATGGAGCCTGTCAACAAAAAATAGTCTGTCCGGGGTTGGACAGACTATTTTTTCTCACTGCGCGTTCAGACCGTGGATGGCAGAGCGGATACGATCTGTGGTGCGGACATAGCCCAGGATCTGCATCACGGTGTACAGGTCGGGAGAGTTGGTCTTGCCGGTGACCGCCAGGCGGATGAAGGTGGACACATCGGCCACGGTTCCCGGGTAGGCGGTGGGATCCGCTTTGTATGCCTTCATGTCGGTGGTGAAGCCGATTTCGTTGGTCAGGGTCTTGATCTTCTCAAACCAGGTGTTGGAATCGTCGTTGTAATCGAACATTTCCAGGAATTTTTCCAGAACGGTCCTGACCGTTGCCTTGTCAAACTGCTGGGGGAATACGGGAGCCTCCAGGTAGCGGTCGTAGAAGAATCCCATGTAGGGCTTGGCTTCCTTCCAGGTTGCCATGTCCTTGCGGGGCTTTTTGCCGCCCCGGCCAATGGCGAAAATCGCCTTGGCATAGGTGGGATCGGCCTTCAGCTCGGCGGCAAACCGGGGATCAAATTCCTCGGCATACGCGGTTACCAGGTTGTAGACGGTCTCCGCGTCCATCTTGGCGATCTCGTTTTTGGACACATCGCAGAGCTTGGCGTAGTCAAACAGGTTGCCGGCGGGATTCAGCTTCTTGGGAGAGAATTTGAAGGCGGTGACAGGCGCGTCGGGGTTGGCGCGGCGCCAGTCCTCATAATTGGAGTTCAGCAGCGTCATGATATATTCCACCACCGCGCTGACAGGGAAGCCCTCCGCTTTGTAGTAGGTGAGCGCCAGCTCCGGATCCTTCCGCTTGGAGAGCTTGCGCTTGGAGGTGCCGTCCATCTTCATCAGCGGGCCGATGTGAACGTACTTGGGCAGCTTGAAGCCCAGCGCCTTGAATAGCTGAATGTGGAACGGCAGGCTGGGCAGCCACTCATCCCCGCGCACCACATGGGTGGTACGCATCAGATGGTCGTCCACCGCGTGGGCAAAGTGGTAAGTGGGGATGCCGTCGGACTTCAGCAGAACCTGGTCAATGTCGTTTTCGGTGACGGTCAGCTTTCCCTTGACCAGATCGTCGTAGGTGAACTGGTTTTCGGCGGAGCCGGTGCTGCGGAACCGAAGCACCCAGGGCTTGCCGGCAGAAAGCTGGGCCTGAATGTCCTCCATGGAGCGGTCACGCCAGACGGCGTACTTGCCGTAGTAGCCGAAATTCTCCTTGGCCTGCTCCTGACGCTCCCGCATCTGTGTCAGCTCTTCTTCGGTGCAAAAGCAGGGGTATGCCATGCCCTTTTCCACCAACTGCTTGGCGTACACATGGTAAATGGCGGCTCTCTGACGCTGACGGTAGGGGCCGTAGCCACCGGCATCGCCGTCGATGGTGGCGCCCTCGTCAAAGGAAATGCCATAGTGCTTCAGGGTGTTGATCAGCACCTCCACGGCGCCGGGAACCTCACGCTTTGCGTCGGTGTCCTCCACACGGAGGAACAGCACGCCGCCGGACTGGTGCGCCATACGCTCAGAGGTCAGACCCTGCACCAGGTTGCCCAGATGGACAAAGCCGGTAGGGGAGGGAGCCATACGGGTAATCACCGCGCCTTCGGGAACCTGGCGCGGGGGATATTTCTGCTCCAAAGACTCCGGTGTTTCCGTCACATCGGGGAACAGGAGCTGTGCCAATGCCTGATAATCCATAGAAAGATACCTCGATCTTTATTGTTTTCTGCTACACTATAGCACAGAAAGGATGGAAATGTCAATTTGATGAAGAAATTTTTTGAAAATGCCCCGGAGTCATTGCCTTTTTCATTTCTTTGTGATAATATACTCGGAAGAATGATATTTTGATTGAGGTGTCTCAAGATGGAAGAAACTGCAAAAAAAAGAATGTTATCCGGCATTAAGCCCTCCGGTGATCTGACCCTGGGCAGCTATTTAGGCGCAATCAAGAACTGGAAGGAGCGCTCTGCCGAATTTGACTGCTTTTATTTCATGGCGGATCTGCACGCCATTACCGTCCGGCAGAATCCCGCTGACCTGCGCCGCAGAACGCTGGAGCAGCTTGCGCAGTACATCGCCTGCGGTCTGGATCCGGAGGAAAACACCCTTTTTATTCAGAGCCATGTACATCAGCACGCGGAGCTGGGCTGGGTGCTGGACTGCTACTCCATGTTCGGTGAGCTGTCCCGTATGACGCAGTTTAAGGATAAAAGCGCGAAAAATGCCGACAATATCAACGGCGGCCTGTTTACCTATCCCGCGCTGATGGCAGCCGACATTCTGCTGTACCAGCCTGATTTTGTGCCTGTGGGTGAGGATCAGAAGCAGCACGTGGAGCTGTGCCATGTGATCGCCCGGCGGTTCAACGGCATTTACGGCGACGTGTTCAAGATTCCCGAGCCTTATGTGCCCAAGGTGGGTGCCAGAATCATGAGCCTGACCAATCCCGCCGCCAAGATGTCCAAGTCCGAAAACGAGGACACCGGCCGCGTGCTGGTGATGGACACCCCCGAAACCATTATGCGCCAGTTTAAGCGGGCAATCACCGATTCCGAGACCTGTGTCCGTTTTGACAAGGAGAACAAGCCCGGCGTTTCCAACCTGATGACCATTTACTCCGCCTGTACCGGCAAATCCTTTGAGGAAATCGAGCAGGAATTTGCCGGCAAGGGCTACGGCGTGTTCAAGCCCGCCGTGGGAGAAGCCGTTGTGGAGACGCTGCGCCCCATCCGGGAGGAAGCAACCCGTCTGATGAAGGACAAGGCCTATCTGGAATCCGTCTACAAGGCCGGTGCCGAGAAGGCAGGCTTCGTCGCGGAGAAAACCCTGCGGAAAGTTTACAAGAAGGTCGGCTTCGTTGCCCGCTGATTCCCGAAGATTTAGATAGAGGTTTTTGCTATGAAAGAACTGCTTGAGCTGGCGTTTCCCATACGCATTGTATTTGCGCTGCTGCTTGCACTGGCAATCTCGTTTTTGACCACACCGCTGGTGAAGCGGATGGCATCCAAGGTGGGAGCCATGGATATTCCCAGGGATAACCGCCGGATGCACGACCACCCGATCCCCAGAATGGGCGGCCTGGCCATTGCCATCGCGTTTATCTTCACCGTGCTGCTCTTTACGAAGATTGACAGGCAGATGCAGGGAATCCTGCTGGGCTCCATCGTCCTGCTGGTTCTCGGTGTCTTTGACGACAGCCTGCGGCTGAAGGCGACGCCGAAGCTCATTGTTCAACTGCTTGCCGCCGGGATCGCGGTATATCACGGCTGCACCATCCGTTATGTGACCAATCCCTTTTCCTGCCTGGACGGTTCCTACTTTGATCTGGGCATATTGTCCGTCCCGGTCAGCGTGATCTGGATCGTGGCACTGACCAACGCGGTGAATTTCATCGACGGTCTGGACGGTCTTGCTGTAGGCGTATCCGCCATTTCCGCCCTGTCCATGCTGGTGATTTCCATTCTGGTGGCAGATGCCGGCGTTGCGGTGACGCTGGCGGCGCTGCTGGGTGCCTGCCTGGGCTTCATTCCCTACAATTTCAACCCGGCCAAGATCTTTATGGGCGATACCGGCTCCACGTTCCTGGGATTCATCCTTGCCACGCTGTCCATTCAGGGAATGTTCAAGCTCTATGCCATCATCTCCTTTGTGGTGCCGTTTTTGATCCTGGGCATTCCCATTTTCGATATCTGTTTCGCGGTGATCCGCAGACTTATCCGGCATCAGAATCCCATGACCGCCGACCGGGGACATATTCACCACTGCCTGATCGACATGGGCTTCTCCCAGAAGCAGACCGTAGCCATCACCTATATTCTGTCCGGCACCCTGGGTCTTGCCGCCGTGCTTCTGACCACATCCAGTGAGATGAAAGTGCTGATCCTCATTGCATCGGTGGTCATTGTAGCCGCGCTGGGCATCCTGCTGGTTTTCGGCCCCCACAAAAAGCGGGAAGAACCGGAAAAAGAAGAAGTCAAATAAACGTACATCCACCGGCATCACTTCGAGCCGGTGGATGCGTTTTTGGGAGGCATAACGCCATTACACCATAAAATACATTGCCAGGGTCAGCAGCGCCGTGTCATCCTTTCCGTCTTCACCACCCAGCAGCAGAAGAAGCAGAATCACCGCCAGATCCCCGGCATCAATATCCCGGGGGATCAGCCCGGACAGGAAGCTCTTCGCGCTCTGCTCATGCTTCGGCTGGGATCCGGCAGCAGTTCTTCTTGGCGGCTTCTGGGGCTTGCGCTCCATGGGCGGCACTTCCGGGATTTCCGCAAGCGCTTCCTGTTCCTGAATGGGTTCCGGCTCCGGACGCTGCTGGGGCTGGGGCTGGGGACGAGGCGGTTCGGGCACGCTTTTGCGGCGGTATGTTCCGTCGGACTGGGGAATATATCGGTTATACATACCATTCACCTTCCTTTCGGACCGCCTTGTCCGAAGACAGAGGTCGCGGTCTGGGCAAGCCGGGCAGCCTTCATGGCCCGCTCCAGCCTGCTGATCCGATCCTTGCTCAAAAAAGGGGAGAGCGCCTGCAGCAGGTTCCGCTGCTCCTTGCTGATGGATCCGCCCTGGCTGAGCTTCATCACCGCCTGGAGCATCCCGGGGTCTGGCATGGGGGAAGCTTGCCTGGGCGTTTCCTGATCCTGTTTCGGAGGCTGTTTTGGTTGGGACTGCTGTCCCAATTGCTGCGCCATGTTCATGATCTGGCTCATGAGCTGCGGATTGGACAGCAGGGAATTCAGTCGTTCATCCAGCTCGGCCATGGTCAGCCTCCCAGTCTGGACAGCAGTTCTCTGGCATCGGGATCCTCCAGAAGCGGCGCCAGCAGCGCCTTCGCTTCCCCGATCTGGCCCGCGGCTGCCAGGGCGGCAGCCTGCTGCAGTTTCCCTTCTCCGGCACGGCGGATCATGGACAAAAGCTGCTGTCCTGCCTCACTTTCCGCCATTTTCCTGGCCTCGTCCACAGAAAAAAGATCTGAATTTTTGCTCATTGTCTTGCCTCCTGTCAAAAATCCTGCTATAATGGGTAAAACCTTTGCTATACTATATGCAGGCAGGAGAGCGTTCGTTCCAATGAAAATACTTGTCTTGTCCGACTCTCATTCGGGAATTTCGTTCATGCGCTACGCCTATCAGAAGGTGAAGCCCGACGCGGTGATCCATCTGGGGGATTATTTTGACGACGGAGAAACCCTGCGGGACGCGTTCCCCGGGATGCGGCTGATGCAGGTTCCCGGCAACTGCGACCGCTTTCGCTGCGTGAATCTGCCCAGTGAGGTGCTGACTCCCATGATGGGCGGTGTGAAACTGTATCTGACCCACGGGCATCTGCACCGGGTCAAATCCACCTCGTACCTGCTGCTGCAATCCGCCAGGGAGGCGCACGCGGCTGCCGCCTTATACGGGCACACCCATGAGCCGGACTGCCACCGGGAGCCGGATGGGCTTTGGGTGCTGAATCCCGGTGCCTGCGGCAGCTTTGGCGGCAGCGTGGGACTGATGGAGATCGAAAACGGAACAATCACCGGCTGCCGGATCCTCCGGCAGCGGGATATGGAGGAAATGTGACATGATCCTTGCTGTGGATATCGGGAATTCGAACATTGTGCTGGGCTGCATGGAGGGCAGTGAGATTCTCTTTGAAGCCAGGGTGCAGACCGACACCGTAAAAACATCCGACGAATACTGCATCCAGCTCAAGACCCTGCTGGATGTGTACGGGGTGGATTTGAAGAAGATCGAGGGGAGTATCGTGGCATCCGTGGTGCCCCAGGTGCTCAACTCCGTCCAGACCGCCATCAAAAAGCTCACCGGCACGGCGCCGCTGGTGGTCGGCCCCGGCATCAAGACCGGGCTGAATATCCTGATTGAGAATCCGGCCTCCGTGGGCGCCGATCTGGTGGTAGGTGCTGTCGCAGCGCTGCGGGGACATGAGCCTCCTCTGATCGTCATCGACATGGGCACTGCCACCACCATGATGGTGCTGAACGAGAAAGGCGCCGTCATCGGCGGCAGCGTGATCCCCGGCGTGAAGATCTCCCTGGATGCGCTGACCCAGCGCACGGCGCTGCTGCCGGGCATCCAGTTGGATCAGCCCAAGGCAGCCATCGGCAGAAACACCATTGACTGTATGCGAAGCGGGATTATGCTGGGCTCCGCCTGTATGCTGGATGGGCTGATTGACCGGATGGAAGAAGAACTGGGCTGCAAGACCACTGTGATTGCCACCGGCGGCATCGCCAAGTTCGTCATTCCTCTGTGCCGCCACAAGATCATCCTGGAAAAGGATCTGATTCTCTACGGTCTCGCGGCGCTTTACCGGGCAAACCGGGGTTGATCAGTGCATGGTGAACAGGAAAAACAGCACAGTCAGCGTCCCCACCAGAATGGCGGCGGACAGCAGATTGTCGATGAATTTTTCCAGGAAATAGGCGCGGCTTGCCGCGTTGGGACGGGTGCTGACATTTTCGTTCATCCATACGGGAATGCTGCGGTTGATGGTGGATGTTTTCATTGGTAATTCCTCCTTGGTTTTTTTGTAATCCAAGTATACCAATGATATTGTCCAATAAAACGGACATTTTATCTTTCGGGGAGGTTTTTTTATGGATGAAAAATTGCGTATCAAGGACGCGACCAGGTCCTTTCGGGAGAAGCTGAAATCCGGGCTGGAAAGCGCCAACACGGTGTTCGGCAAGATCGGCGCCGTTCTCAAGGCCGTCGGTACCTTCCTTTTCTGCCTGAGAAAGCCGGTTCTGACGGTTCCCGTGGTGTATGAGGCACTGCGGATCGCCCGGGTCGGGCTGGAATATCTGCCGGAGCAGGTTCACATTGAGCTGCTGCCGGAGGAAATCTTCCTGGATCTCACAAGCGCGGGTACATACGCGCTGGAGCTGACCAAGAATACGGTGATCTACGGGTCGCTGATGATCACCGGTGTCTGTCTTCTGATGATGTGGTGCTCCAGAAAGACCATCTATCCCTGGCTGATCAGCCTGTTTTCGCTGGTTCTACCCATCGCGGTGCTGCTCGCCAATATCTATCCCATGTGACAGAAGGGAGCGCGGTTTATGGATGCCTTGAGCAGAAAGATCTGCCTGAAGCTGCAGCCTCCCACGGAAGCGGATGCCGAATCGGATGTGCAGCGGATCCTGGACGCACTGCCCGGGGACGTGAAACCTGCCGTGTTCCCGCTGCACACGCTGCGGAGCCTGTATCCGCTGCTGCCGGATTCCGGCTGGCACATTACGGTGACGCTGGCCTACCGGGGAAACGACTGGGAAGTGATCCGGCTGGAGCCCGGCGATACCACGGCGTGCCACTTCGGCGTAGCGGTGGATCTGGGCAGCACCACAGTGTGTATGCGGCTGGTGGACTTGAATACCGGCAGCGTGATCGCCCAGGAAAGCGAATACAACGGTCAGATCGCCTTCGGCGAGGATATCCTGACCCGGGTGTTTTACAGCAAGGGCGACCCCGGAAAGCTGCGGCAGCTCCACGATGCCACCATCGGAACCTTCCGCACCGTTCTGGAGCGGCTTTCCGAGGACAGCGGTATACCCGTGGAGGAATATACCGCCATGGTGGTCTCCGGGAATACCACCATGATGCACTTTTTCCTGGAGCTGGACGCGTTTGCGGTGTTTTCTTCCCCCTATGCGCCCCATGCCTCCCGGTTTGATTTTTACCCCGCAATAGAGCTGGGGCTTCCCCAGAGAGGGTATGTGTTCTGCACCCCCTGCCGTGCCAACTATCTCGGCGGCGATATTCTCAGCGGAATGGTGGCCACCGGGCTGCCGGAGCGGGAGGAGATCTCCGTATTCCTGGATGTGGGTACCAACGGAGAACTGGTGGTAGGCAACAGGTACTTCCTGCTCACCGGCGCAGGCGCGGCAGGCCCCGCGCTGGAAGGCGGAGTGGTTAAGACCGGAATGCGTGCCGTGGAGGGCGCGGTCAGCTATGTGAAGCTGGAAAACGGTGTTTTTTCCCTGACGGTATTGGGCGGCGGCGCGCCGAAAGGCATCTGTGGCAGCGGCATTGTGGATATGATCGCCCAGCTTTTGCTGAATGGACTCCTGGACTTCCGGGGGAAATTCCGGGAGGACGCGCCGGGTGTCGTCTGTGAAAACGGCGAGCTTGCGGTCTGCTATGCCCCGGGACTGTTCTTCTATCAAAGTGATGTGGATGCCTTTATCCGCACCAAATCCGCTGCCAACACCATGGTCAGCTATATCCTGGACTATGCCGGCATTCCCATGTCGGATGTGTCCCGCTTCTATGTCGCCGGTGCTTTCGGCACCCACCTGGACAAAGAATCCGCGGTGACCATCGGGCTGTATCCCGACCTGCCCAGAGACCGGATCATCAACGCCGGCAACTCCTCGCTGGAGGGTTCCCAGCGGATCCTCTGTGACCGCCGGTGGGTACACGACTTTGATCAAATGCTGGAGCATATGGAGTATATCCAATTCGGCGCGGTGCCGGACTTTATTTCCCGCATGACCGCAGCCATGGCGCTGCCCCATACGGACATGGATCTGTACCCCACGGTCCGGCAGAAGCTGCTGGAACACGGCATTCGCCGGTAAAAAGATCCCCAACCTATAATGATGTGCCCCGGATTGCGCTGTCCGCGCGATCCGGGGCACTTCGTCATTGGTGAATTATTAGTCTTCAAACAGGAATTTTTCCAGATCCTTCGCCTTGTAGAAAGAGAAATCGCAGTATTTTTCCATAAACTCCGGGATTTCCGGCACATTGGTGCGTTCCCATCCCGCGAAGGCAAAGTCCGCGCCTACGGCCTTCGCCATATCATAGCCGGGCTTCAGATCGTCCACCACCAGCAGATCCTTCGGCTCCAGGCCGTAGTGATCCATGATGTCCAGCAGGGGATAGGGGCTGGGCTTGCGCTGCTCCTTGGGGCACTCCCAGCTATAAATCCGGTCCGGCAGAAGTCCGAAGTGGGTCATGTAGTCCCGCTTGATGTTGTCCCTGCTGGAGTGGGATACCACGCAGACCAGACCACCTTCTTCCTTTTGCCTGCGGATCACCGCGTCGATGCCCTCCGCGGCAGGCGGAATGATTTTCTTGGAATAGGTCTGCCAGAACTGAAATTCCACGGCCAGTTCCTCTTCGCTCATCCCGTAATGCTCGCTGCAAAGCACAAAAAAGCCGGGGGAAAAGCACCAGCGGGTAAAGTCCTGGCGGGAGATAAATTCCCCGGGACGGAACTGCTCCAGATAGGCGCAGAAGGAGGGGTAATTTACCGTCGCTTCGCTTCGCACAACGGTGTCGTCGTGATCCAGAACCAGGCAGGGGTATTTCAGCATTTTGGTTTCTCCTTTTCTCCCTTTTTCTGCTTGATTATAGCAGATCCGGCAGCTTCTGACAAGGGAGAAAATATATCTTGCAATATACGAACAAATGTGCTATAATCAAGAAAAAGAAAGGAGGCGCTCCGATGGATCAGACAGAGCAGGCCGTGGATGTGATTTCTTTGTTTTCTGCCGACGGGGAGATCCGTCCGCTGCGTCTTCGGGTGGAGCAGCAGGATCACCAGCTTCTCCGGGTGGATATCGATCAGATCGTCAGCCGCAGGACTGTGCCCTATGTGGGTGTGGAGGCCCAGATTTTCCTCTGCAAAGCCAGTGTCTTCGGCCGTCCCTGGCTGTTTGAGCTGAAATACTCCATCCGAAGCCACGACTGGACCATTTCCCGGATCCTTTACGCGTAAGGGCTGGAAATTCCGGCGTTTTTGTGCTATACTGGGGCAGAAAGGGGGAAACGGTCATGCCAATCGTTACATTCTACCGGGACGATCCCAACGCGCCCCGTACCACCCAGGGCGCGCACCTGGGCGCCAATGCCATCATCACCTGGGACGGTATGCTGCTTCTGGAAAAGCGACGGGACTGCGATGTGTGGGGCCTGGTGGGCGGCGGCGTCAAAAATTGGGAAACGCCGGCGCAGGCCATGGCGCGGGAGATCCGGGAGGAGATCGGACTGCGTGTTCCAGCCGCGGCGCTGGAAAAATGCAAGGTATACGGCGAGCCGGGACGGATCGCGGCCTACTGCGACGGCAGCGTCTGGCGGATGGTCATCGTGGCATTCCGTCTGGAGCTGGAAAAACGCCCGGAGCTGAAAATCTCCCCGGAATCCAGGGAACTGCGGTTTTTTACAAGGGAAGAAGTACGAAATCTGAACATTGTGATCACCCACAGCGATATTGTGGAGGAGTTGTATCTGCATTCTCCGGAATAACATTGCCGCTGCCACACTGGCAGCGGCAGTTTTTGTATATTCATGAATATTTTAAGAAATAATTCTTGTATATCCACCGGGAATATGCTATAATGACCGGGACGGTGCAGTATCCTAGTCAGAGCTGCCGGCTCCCAGGAAGGGCCTAAAAATCCTTTGAAGGGCACAGCGATGAAGTCCCTGGTGTCTGCTTTTTACGCCCAGTTTAGGGTGGATGCTGGGGGTTAAGGAT
>JBJDYP010000035.1:0-2869 GCA_051867435.1 Faecousia sp. | reverse complement strand
TGTTTATGGTAAATTAGAAATACAGTAAAAGGGCTCGAAAAGTGCATAACCTGACTGGTGTAAAAAAAGCCATTGTCAGCACCTGAATCCATCGCTACCATAGTGGTGTCCAATCACTTAAGGAGGTAGCAGAAAGGTGCTGAAAATGGCTCAACAACAGTATATCAAACATCTCTACGAAGTGGAAGAGCGAAGTTTGAATGAAATCGCAGAAATGACTGGTTTCAACTTCCGCACTGTCCAAAAATACGCCTACCAGGACAACTGGAGTGTAGATCATTTGCCCGATGTCGAGCCGGGTAGCTACCCGGTGCTGGGAGATTTTATTCCGGTTATTGACTTGTGGCTGGAGGAAGACCGCAGGGTCCCCCGAAAGCAGCGTCACACGATCCAGCGGATCTATGACCGGCTCCGGGATGAATGCGGCTTCACCGGCAGCTACTCCAGTGTCAAGCGGTATGTCCGCAAAAAGAAATTCGTCCTGAAGATGACCAATGACGGCTACCTGCCGCTGGCACAGCCGAAAGGCTGCGGTCAGGTGGACTTTGGAGAATTCCTTTACTACGATATTGCTGGAACGGAGCAGAAGGGTTATGCGCTTACGGTTTCTTTTCCGTATTCCAATAAGGGTTATACCCAGGCATTCCCTTCACAGAACCAGGAATGCCTGCTGGAAGGCATGAAGCGGATCTTTGAGCGAATCGGCGGTGTTCCCATCCGGCTCCGCTTTGACAACATGACTACCGCTGTAGCACAGGTGCTGAAAGGGACCGAGCGTGTCCTTACCGACGGTTTCAACCGTTTCATGCTTCATTACAGGTTCCAGGCGGATTTCTGCAATCCTGCCTCCGGCAATGAAAAGGGTAATGTAGAAAACAAGGTGGGTTACAGCCGCAGAAACGCTTTCGTTCCCGTTCCTACCATTGCATCCTTTGAAGATTTCAATGAATATCTTTGGGACTGGTGCGAGAAGGATGCCAAGCGGGACCACTACAAGCACAAGGTTCCTATCCAGGAACTGTGGGAGGAGGAAGCAAAGTGTCTGCTGTCTCTTCCGGAATATCCCTTCTCTGTATTCCGCTATGCAGCTCTCAGTGTCAGCAAGTATGGTTTTGTGACCATTGAGAACAACAAGTACGGTCTGAATCCGCAGCTGTCGGGTAAGACCGTACAGGCCAAGATCTACTATGACCACGTTGAATTCTTCCACGACCACCAGCCGGTGGGCACCTATAAACGCAGCTATGGCAGCGGCGAAGAGATCTATGACTGGACCCAGTATGTGACCACCCTTTGCAAGAAGCCCGGTGCTGCTGAGCATACCCGTTTCTTCCACCAGCTTCCTGACCTGTGGCAGAGCCATTTGAAGCAGACCCAGGGAAAAGACCGCAGGAATGCTTTGTTCCTTCTGGATGAGATCGTTTCGGATGGGAATGCCGATTTCTGCAATGATGTTCTGGAGCTTGCCCATGAAAATGGCAGAACGGATGCGGACAGCATCCGCCAGTGTTATTACATGATTGCCCGGAAGGAATTCCATCCGGATCCGCTGCACCTTGGTGTCAACACCCCGGTTTTGAATTACAATCCAAACCTCTCTGCCTATGACGGCCTGATGGGAGGTGATGTCAATGTCTGAGCTTTTGGAACAGCAAATGCGTCAGCTGAAGCTGGGCGGCATGGCAAAGGAATGGCGCAGTATTGAATTCCATGATATTGAGCAGTATGTTGGCGAGCTGCTGAAGCTGGAACTCCACGAGCGTGAAGTCAACCGTATCAACCGGATGGTAAAGAGTGCGGGATTCCATGTGCTGAAAACCCTGGACGATTTCGTCTGGAACAACTGTATTGAGCTGCCCGTAGGTCTAACTCAGGAATATATGACAGAGCTGTCCTTCCTCAATGCCAAAGAGAATCTCATTTTCATGGGAACCGTTGGTACCGGCAAGACCCATCTGGCAACGGCCATTGCGTTGAAAGCCTGCCAGGAGGGTCGCAGAGTCCGTTTCTTTACAGCGGCATCCCTTGCCAATATGCTGTTGGAGAAAAACAACAAAGGTACACTGAACAGCTATCTGGCATCCATGAAGAAAACGGAACTCATTGTGATTGACGAGGTGGGCTTTGTTCCTCTGCACAAGGAGTCTGCAGAGCTTCTGTTCCAGGTGATCTCCGACTGCTATGAGCGCAGGAGCCTGATTATTACATCCAATCTGGAGTTCTCCCAGTGGAATACCGTCTTTGGTGATAACCGGCTGACAGCGGCGCTGATTGACCGGCTGATCCACCACTCCCATATCGTTATCTTCTCCGGCGAAAGCTACCGGCTGACCCAGTCCATGCGCCGCCAGAGAACAGTGAGGGGGTGAGAAGATGAAGATACGGTTCATTCCCGGTATCGATACCCAGCTGCAGCAGATCCTGAAAAAAGATCTGGCAGCCTATGAGTCCAGCTTCGATCTGACTGACGAGGAACGCCGTTCCCTGTATGAGTGGGCCTCGGAGGGCAACGCGGTATGCGATAACCCCTGGTATATGGCCAGTGAAAACGGTGCTCCCATGGACTTTGTGACAGCTATGCGGACGGTATCTGCAATCTGAAGATCCTGGTATGGTGCTCGCAAAAGGGCTCCATACCCCAAACAGGAAAGAGCTCCGGAACTACAGTGATTGGGTACCCATTGTGCAGTAAACGGTCTCCGAAAAGGGGCGCCAAAAGTGCAGTGGTTGGTCCCGTGAATGGTCACGAAAAATGCAGTGCCTGGGCTCTACAAACTACAGAAACAAGGCTTCTCAAAGCCAAAACGGTGCTGACCGGGTACTGTACTTTTTGGAGCCCTTTTTATGCAGTTTCTAATTGACAAACACA
>JBJDYP010000034.1:0-12757 GCA_051867435.1 Faecousia sp. | reverse complement strand
TCGCTTTCCCGAAGTTGCTTGAATATATTAGCAGGCAGGAGCTCGTTTGTCAAGCATTAATTTTCATTTTTTCGAGCTTTTTTTCGCAGCGCCAGCGGCAGAAGGATCCACACGCCCACTGCGCCCAAAATCCATACGAAAGCGGATATTTTCACATCCAGCAAAAACAGGACAATTGCTGCGGCCGCCGCCGAAACCGTGCCGAAGCCCTTTTCCCGGGATTGCCGCGCCGCGCTGGCAAGCAGCAGGCTCATCAGGCAAAACCACCCCACCGTCATGGCCACGGAGGCCAGCGCCTCAAACCGTTTGATCGTCCCGAACAGGCTCAGGCTTCTGCTCAATTCGTAGAATCCATTCACGCCGGATGCCCTGTCAGGGGAAAGGACGCCGGAAACGCAGGCCGAGATCACCACCGGGAAAATCAGGATCCCGGCGATCCAGCCCGCTCCTCTGCCTTTCTCTTCCCGCAGCGCCAGGGAAGCGGGGATTGTCAGCAATCCTGCCGCCAGGGCGGGATTGCGTTCCGGGCTTTCCGGGCGCAGATCGACGATTTGGATCTCCTTGACAGCCGCCACCACGACCAGCAGGTACAAAATTGCCGTCAGCCACAGCACGGTTGCACCCACCCTTGCGCCCCGAAGGGCACCGTCATACACCGCTGCTGCCGCAAGCACCGCCAGACAGATGGGGAGGAACACCGTTGTTTCCCTTTCCGGCCAGCAGCCCGCGGTGAATCCCATGACCTGGGAAACTGCCAGGCTGTTCCAGAGCCAGAGAACCACCCCGCCGATTTTTCCGTATTCCGGGTTTTCGGGCAGGACACGATCCGCAATCCGGATCAGGATGCCGCAGAGCAGCGCGGTCAGTACGGTTCCCGTCCAGTTGGAACCCGCCGCGAATTGTGCCGCGGGTGCGGAAACCGCCACTGCCGTCCACGCCCAAAGCTGCGCCGCGCCCAGCTTATTCTTCCACAAGGTGCATTCTCCCTCCCCTCGTCTCCAAAATCGGAATGTCCCGCTTTCCCGCCAGGGAATCCTTGACCGTCAGTTCCGGCCGGTGGGTGCCCAAAAATTCCGCCGCATCCGTCAAATCCGGCGCTCCCACGCAGCGGATCACGCCGCAGGAGGGACGGAGAAAATCCGCCAGCGCCGGAATCAGATCCGCCGTATCCCCCGCGAGCAGCAAATACTCCGCCGTATCCAGAAACACGTCTCCCAGGGCGCTTTGCTCCAGGTCCTCAAAGGCAGACGACACCGTCAGTCCCTTTCCCAGGCTTCCCGTGTCCGTCTCCACCAGAATCTGCCCGCCGGCTTTTTGTACCAGGATCACCTCCACAGGCTCCAGGTTCCCCACATCCGCTTTGGCATCCGGCAGAAGCGCCAGCGCCGCCAGCACCGTCAACAGGAGCAAAAATCCGATTCCCTGCTTCATTTTTGGTTCCTTTCGTCCAGCGGGTGCAGATTGCTGTCCCGGAATTTCTGATCCTTCAGCCGTTTTCTCCAGATGCTCACCCGCTTTCCCCGGGAAAAGGGCGACAAATAGGGCACATCCAGGCAGGTCAGTCCCGCCAGGTGGATGACCAGCGCCAGAAATCCTACGGTCACGCCCAAAAGACCCGCCAACGTGCCCAGAATCGCCAGCACGAACCGCCATACCCGGACGGCTTCCGCCAGATCCCGGTTCGGCAGCGCGAAACCGCAGACACCCGCCGCGCTCACCGCGATCAGCGCCGCCGGAGAGATCAGGTTGGCATCCACCGCGGCGGTTCCCACCACGATGCCGCCGATGATGGAGACGGACTGCCCCACGGATTGGGGCAGGTGGATGCCGGATTCCTGCAGCAGTTCAAAGGCGACCAGCAGCCCCAGCACCTCGGCGGCTGTGGAAAAGGGCACATTCTCCTTGCTCTCGATCACCGCCCGCAGCAGCGGCAGCGGGATCATCTCCTGGTGAAACACCGCCATGGCAATGAAAAAGCCGGGCAGAAGCAGGCTGAGCAGCAGCGCGCCATACCGCAGCACCCGGATGCAGGACGCGGAGATAAAATCCATGCCCCGGTCCTCGGGGCTCTCCATCAGATACCCCAGATCCGCAGGGGCCAGGTAGCCCAGAGGCAGGCCGTCCACCAGCAGCCCCACCCTGCCCGCCAGCAAGCCCTGGCAGAATTTATCCGCCCGCTCGGTGTACTGCATCAGGGGAAAGGCCGTGGGCCGGGAGCCGGTCACATACTCCTGGATTGCAGCCGGGGACAGCAGAGCGTCAATGTCAATCGCCGCCAGCCGCTCCTTCATTTTTTCCACCAACCTGGGGTCTGTCAGATCCTCCAGCCAGGCTACGGACACGTTGGTCAGCGAGCGGGCGCCGATTTTCGTCTCGAACAGCCGCAGCTCCGGGGCACGGAGATGCCGCCGGATCAGGCTGGTGTTGGTGCGGATCGTTTCCGTGAAGGCATCCTTGGGCCCTTTGACCGTGTTCTCCACCTCCGGCGCGGACAACCCCCGCTTTTCGCCGGTTTTTACCTCAAAGGCAATGGCTCCCACCTCCGGGAACAGCACCACGCAGAAGCCGTTGACCAGCTTCAGCGCCACCGTATCCAGATCCCCGCAGGGGTCTGCCACGGAATTATAAACCATACCGTGGAGGGCGAAATCATAAAGCTGCTCCATGGTGTCGCCGAACAGCCGCTCCACAATGGGCTTGATGACAAAATCCGACGCGTCGGCGCCGGAGACCAGCCCGTCGATCATATACGCGTAGAGCGTAAACCCGGCGCAGTGCAGCTCCCGGGTAATGAAGTCCCCCGCGCCGTCGAAAATCTTCCGAACGGATTCGTCCGTGACCGGTCCGGGATATCGGATCACTTCCATTGCCTCACCTCTTTCGCTATTGTGCCCGGTTTTGCCCAAATTAGCAAAAAAATCCCCCGTGCAAACGCACAGGGGATGAAACGCGATGTACGGGCGGGTCGGTACCGCACCCGCCTTTGTCGACATTTTGGCCAGAAAAAAGTACACCTTTTTCCGCTCGTCGTCACGATGGATCTATGGTATTCCCTCTGTCCAAGGCTAGAATGCCCCGAACCGGCAGGTTTTATACGGAAAGTTCCGCGGTCATGGTCTCGCCGCCGAATTTTTCCACAATGGGTCTGGCGGTGCTTTCCAGGAACTCCGTCACCTGGCTGGGAGAGCGTCCCACAAACGCCACGGGATCCAGCATTTTTTCGATCTCGGCACGGTCCAGCGGGAACAGGGGATCCCCGGCGATCCGGTCCAGCAGGTCGTTCTGACCGCCTTCCAGCTTGACCCTGGCGGCAGCCGCGTGGGAATGCACCCGGAGCGCCTCGTGGAGCTGCTGGCGGTCGCCGCCCCGTTTCACGGACTCCATCATGATGTTTTCCGTCGCCATAAAGGGCAGCTTCTCCATGACCCGGCGGTGGATCACCTTGTCATAGACCACCAGCCCGGAGGATACATTCATATAAATGTTCAAAATGGCATCCACAGCCAGAAACGCCTCCGCCACGGAGATCCGCTTGTTGGCGGAATCGTCCAGAGTGCGCTCCATCCACTGGGTTCCGGCGGTGAAGCCGGGGTTCAGGCTGTCGCAGATCACATAGCGCGCCAGGGCGCAGATCCGCTCGGAACGCATGGGGTTGCGCTTATAGGGCATGGCGGAAGAACCGATCTGATCCTTCTCAAAAGGCTCCTCCATCTCCTCAAAGGACTGCAGGATCCGCAGGTCATTGGCAAATTTCATGGCGCTCTGGGCAATGCCGGACAGGGCACCCAGGAAATAGCTGTCCACCTTCCGGGAATAGGTCTGACCGGACACGGGAACCACGCCGTCAAAGCCCATTTCCTCGGCGATCATTGCTTCCATCCTGCGGATCTTCTCCTCATCGCCCTCAAACAGCTCCATAAAGGACGCCTGGGTGCCGGTGGTGCCCTTGGAGCCCAGCAGCTTCAGCCGGGAAAGCTGAAATTCCAGATTTTCCGCGTCCTGGCACAGCTCGTAGATCCACAGCGTGGCCCGTTTGCCCACGGTGGTAAGCTGGGCGGGCTGCAGATGGGTATATCCCAGGCAGGGCAGGCTGCGGTATTTCTCCGCGAACGCGGACAGGTTGGCGATCACCTGGGCCAGCTTCTTCAGCACCAGCCGGGATGCCTCCCGGAGGATGATCACATCGGTGTTATCCCCCACATAGCAGCTTGTCGCACCCAGGTGGATGATGCCGGCGGCATTGGGGCACTGCTTGCCGTAGGCATAGACATGGCTCATCACATCATGCCGAACCTGCTTTTCCCTGGCTTCCGCCGTCTCAAAGTTAATGTCCGTCAGGTGCCGCTCCAGCTCCGCCACCTGCTGGGCGGTCACATCCAGACCAAGCCGATGCTCCGCTCTTGCCAGCGCCACCCACAGGCGGCGCCAGGTGCTGAATTTGAAATTGTCGGAAAAAATGTGCTGCATTTCCCGACTTGCGTACCGCGTTGACAGCGGAGAGACATAACCGTTCCGATCCCGTTCCATAGCAAACCTCTTTCTACCCAATTAGGTTAACATAATATTTCGTTTATCCGCCGGAGCATTTCCTCCGGGGATTCGTCTCCGTCCAGCGCCGCGATTCTGCCCTCCCATTTGCGGCAGAACCGCTGGGACAGCGCCACGCCGTCGGCAACCACCGCGTCCACGCCGTCCAGCTCCAGGATACCCTGGACACGCAGCTCCCAGGCGGCCGGGGTTCCCGATTCCCGGGGCAGCACGCCCACGGGGATGCCCTCTTCCGCGGCAGGCGCCAGCGCGGCGGTGTCCCGTCCCGTGCAGAGGACAATGCACAGCTCCCCAGCCTCCAGCCCCAGCAGGGTACGCAGACAGGAGGGTTTCTCTGTGCAAAGGTATCCGATTCTTGCTTTCATACTCTCACCCGCTCCCATGGTACACGATTTCCGCCGTTTCGTCAATCCCGGGTTAAGGAATCTCTGAATCAATCAGAGCTTCCTTAAAATTTCGCCCGGATCCGCCCGATTCCCCGGTTCAGCACTTCCTCCGTCCGGTCTCCCAGCACGGAGCGCAGCAGGGCATACTCATCCTCCATGCCCTGCCCATGGGGAACCGCCCAGGCTCCCGCGTCCGATCCGGGCGCGAGATAACCGCCCATGGCGGCGCATTTTTCCACATTTTCCAGCACGGACTCCAAAATCCGCTCCACCGCGTCCTCCCGGAATCTGCCCTTTCCCCGCAGATTCCCAATCGCCGCCAGGGTGGGCACCCACACCGCGCCGGACTGGGCCAGAGCCGCCACCGCGTCGCCGTCCAGGTACGCTCCATGCTCCACGGAATCCACCCCGGCGGCGCAGGCCGCTTCCACGGTTTCCGCGCCGTTGGCGTGGGCCATGACGGAAAAACCCTCCCCATGGGCAATATGGATCAGCTCCCGGATCTCGCCACCCGGCAATCCCGGCTGGGAAAGCACCCCGAAGCGGTCAAAATCCATGATCCCCGCGATCATGATCTTCACAAAGCTGCCGCCGCTGCGCCGAACCTCCGCCACCAACGCCGCATAGTCTTTCATGGTTTCATAGCTTTTGCCGATAAAACCGCCGTAATTCCCTTTCCTGCAGATGGGAAACGCCGGTGTCCGCAGATCGATGCCGTATTCCGGCGCGATCCGCGCGGCGGCCAGCCCCACGCCCCACTTGTCGCCGCCGGAGCGCAGGAAGGTACAGCCCGCCTTTTGGCAGGCAGCCAGGTGTTCCCGGATCATTTCCATATCCGGGGCCGCGGCATTCCGGGCGATTGCCCTGCGGAAGTCCGCGCCGTCCAGCACAAAATGCACATGGCAGTCCGCTTTCATGGGCTCATTTCTCCTTTCCGCATAGAATCTGACGCAGGGAGAGAGAATCCCTGCGTCAGATTGATCACTGCTGTGCCAGCACATCCCGGATAAAGGTCTGCATCTGCTCGAAGGTGTCCACCGTGGCAATATAGAACTGGTTTGCCATCAGATCCGCCAGCGCGTCGGGCACCCGCTCCGCCTGCTTGATGCTGCTGCCATACTTCTCCAGAATCTGCCCGTGGGTCAGCGCATAGTTTCTGCCGTCCCGTCTGGCGGCATACACGCAGAACTGGTGCTTGCCGCTGTCGGGCAGGGTGCTGCGGTCAAAGGCCACCATATCCGCCCAGATCTTATACACATCCGTGGAATGGGCATAGTCCATCATATCGGGAGACACACCGCCGGAAGGACGCATATTGACCTCCAGACCCACCACGTCGCCCTTCTTGCCCAGACCTTCCTGATCCCGATTCAGCACGAAGAACTCCAGATGGACAAAGCGGCTGCGGACATTGAACGCCTTCACGGTCTTCCGTCCTGCCTCCTCCAGCTTCGCGGGCAGCTCCCTGACGATATAGAAGCTCAGATCCGCCTGGGTGTTGATCACGTCCATCAGAGACTGTGCCGTCACATTGCCGGTGAAGAACAGAGGCTCCCCCTTGGAGTCAATGATGCCGTCAAAGGTCTGGACGGTGCCGTCCACCAGCTCCTCCATAATATAGAGGTTGCCGTCCTTTTCCCGGAAGAAGCGCTCCAGATCCTGGTCGCTGGAAATCCGGTAGGTATGGCTCGCGCCCACGCCGTTGTCGGGCTTCACCACCACGGGATAGCCCACCTTGTGGGCAAAGGCCAGGGTGTCCTCCCAGCCATCCACCAGGTGGAACCGGGCGGTGGGAATGCCGGCCTTTGCG
Source organism: Faecousia sp. (assembly GCA_051867435.1). Lineage (GTDB taxonomy): Bacteria > Bacillota > Clostridia > Oscillospirales > Oscillospiraceae > Faecousia. Next base: position 6,013 of record JBJDYP010000034.1, on the reverse strand, counting down.
TAATACTGCTTCATGGTGGACTTCCGCTTGATGCGCTCCATGTCCTCGGGCTGGAAGCCGGTGGTGATATGGAATTCCTGCCGCAGTCTGGCGTCCCGCTCCAGCCAGTATTCGTTATTGGACTCCAGCCAGTCAATCTTTCCGTACTTATAGGTAAAGAAGGCCACGGCGCGGAACACCTCGTCGTAGTTTTCCAGATTGCCCACCTTATAATACTCGGTCAGCGCCTCCCGAAGCTCCTGCTTCAGCTCAAAATAGGGGCAATCGCCGATGCCCAGCACACGAAGACCGTTTTTCTTCAGTTCTTCACAGAATTTCCAGTAGCCTACCGGAAAGTTGGGGGAAATAAATACAAAATTTTTCATCTCTCTGTAGCTCTCTTTCTCAAATAAACCGGGGAAAATAATGCTGCACCTGCCTGTACCACCAGTCCCAGTCATGGCTCACATCGTAGCCCCAGAATTCCACGCTGGCGTGGATGTTCTTCTCCCACAGCACATGGGCCAGCCGCCCAGTGCTTTTCTTCAGCTCGTCCTCCCAGGCGCCCTGACCGACGCAGATCACCACGTTGCGGCTGTTATACATATCAATATAGGGATGGTTCGCATCCATATTGGCAAGATAAAGGTTGGGGCAGTTCTGGTAGACCAGATCGTCCACATAGTCCCCGAAAAACAGCTCCTGATCGTACAGTCCCGACAGCGCCAGCACCCCGCCGAACAGATCCGGCCTGCGGAAGAACAGGTTTGCCGCGTGCATGGCGCCCATGGAGCAGCCGAACAGGGTGATCAGGCGAACCTGACCGTTGCGCTGCCAGTCCAGATGGTTCACCGTGGGCACGAACTCCTCGGTCACATAGCGGAACCAGCGCTCATGCTGCTCAATGCGGTACCGCTTGTCCCCGTTCAGGTCTGCCCAGGTCTCGTTGTCGATCACATCCACCGCGTACACGGTGATCTGGCCGGATTCGATCCAGGGGGCAAACACATTTGCCATACCGAAGCTCTCAAAGTCCCAGTACCGGCCGCCCTGGCAGGGAATGAACACAACCGGCTTGCCGCTGTGCCCAAATACCGCGAACTCCATCTCCCTGCCGAGATGTCCGCTGTAATGATGCATAAACCGTTTTTCCATCTTCTTACACTCCCAGACAGCGCATGAACACGGGAATCTGCCGTTCCCAGGATGCTTCGCTGTGATTTCCGCCGGGTACGATGCGGAATGTCAGATTCACCCGCTTGGACAGCAGGCAGTGGGCTACCATGGTCAGCGCCTCCACATTATCTGGGTGGTTGGGGATCTCCTCGCTGCCGTAATCCAGATACACGCAGGTGTCGTTGCGGATCTTCGCGGACAGGATCATAGTCTCCACCTGCACCAGATCCACCCACAGGCTGGGCGACAGGCAGGCCGCCCGCTGAAACACTTTGTTATAGGCGCAGGCACCGTACAGCGCCATCAGACCGCCCATGGAAGAACCGCAGATCAGGGTGTTCTCCCGGTCCGGCAGGGTGCGGTAATCGGCGTCGATCATGGGCTTCAGCTTCTTTGTGAGCCAGTCCATATAGATCTTGCCCTTTCCCCGGATCTCGCCCAGGGTATCGTTTTCAAAGTCAAAGGGAGAATACTCCTCCAGCCGTCCGTTTCCCTCGTGATTGCACTCCACGGCAACAATGATCATCTGTTCCCTGCGGCGGTCCATATAGTTGCCCATGCCCCAGGACTTGCCGTAGGTGGCATCGGAGTCGAAAAACACATTGTGCCCGTCGAACATATACATGACCGGGTACCGGCGCTCCGGGTAATGATCGTAGTCCCCGGGCAGATAAACATAGCAGGCGCGCTTTTTCTTCCCGGTGAGCTGGGGGATCTGGATCTGCGATTTGAGAACCATTTCTGCCACTTCCTTTTTCTTGGTTCTTATAGTATAGACAAAAAAAGCGGGATTGTCAATTTCTCCGGCGACATTTTCCGCGTCTGAAACACATTTTTCCTTGATGCGTGTACATTCACAGTTTTTCCCACCCCGGTTTTGTGCATTTTTTCCATAAAAATCCGCCGGTACAGCTACCGGCGGATTTTGAAGATCAGGCAAACAGCTTTCGCTGCAGATGGCGGCTCTGAATGGCGCAGTACAGCAGGGTGCCCAGCACCAGCAGTACGGCGGCCTCGCCGATGGCAACATACACCGCGTTCATCACGAAGGACATCTCTCCGATGAACTCGGTCAGCTCCCAGCCCACAAGAACCGCGTTGGCCAGTGCGGGCAGCAGCATACCCAGGATGGGATAGCCCTTCACGGTGACCTTCCGGGTCAGCCACATTCCCAGGGTGGAAATCAGGGTGGCAGCGGTGCCCACCAGCCAGTCCAGGGGCAGCGCGCCCAGATAGCTGAGGTTGAACAGCAGGCAGCCCACCGTCAGCCCGGGGATGGCCGCGGGCGTGAAGAATGCCAGCACGCACAGCGCCTCGGAGGCACGGAACTGGATTGCCCAGGTCGCGGAACCGGGCAGCAGGAAATTCTGCAGGTAAGTCAGGCCGACATACATGGCGGCAATGATGGCCGCGTGGGTGATAAAACGGGTATTCTTGTTCATGATCTTCCTCCAAAACAGAAAAATGGGCGCAGAACGCACCCATCCGACAAAAAATGAGCGCATACTGCGCCCATCCGAATTCCCTAGTTTTGTTTACCGACAGGATGGTCACGAACTGTCCTATTTGATTGACGGGGTCATTGTACACGAAACCGTTCCCTTTGTCAAGTGCGGAAAACAGACGGTCAAGAAAGCGCCAAAGACGAGCAAACGCAAGCCGTCGGCGTACATAGGTACGGTAGGCTTGCGTTTGCGATGGAAGTCAAAATCCCCTGTAAGGGCATAATGATTCCTTGAGAACGTTCAAATTTTTTGTTTTGTTTTCGTATGGATCGTTGCAGTCAATTCTATCCCATAACCGATTTTGACGGTTTGGGGCTTTATTGTCCGTCTGAGGCGGCAGATGTTCTTCTGCCGCCGGCAGTTTATTCACTTTGTCATGCTGCGGTACAGGAAGGTGACCACCTGCGCCCGGGTACAGGTCGCCTCCGGCGCGAAGGTCGCGGGACCGGTGCCGTTGGTAATGCCGTTTTCCACTGCCCAGAGGACGCCGGTGTAGTAATACTCCTCCGGCTTCACATCCTGATAGGGGTTGCTGGCGGATGCCTGGGGACAATTGGCAAAGCGCCACAGGAAGGTGACCACCTGCCCCCGGGTGCAGGGCTCCCCGGGGCTGAAGTGGGTGGGATCCGTACCCTTGGTGATGCCGTTTTCCACCGCCCACAGCACCGCGTCGCAATAATACTCCCCTTCCTTCAGGTCCACATAGGGTGCGGCGGTGCCGGCAGGCGCGGGGCAGCCGGCGGCTCTCCACAGGAAGGTGACCACCTGCGCCCGGGTACAGGGAGAGTCCGGCGAGAAGGTCACGGCGCTGGTGCCCTTGGTAATGCCGTTTTCCACCGCCCAGTCAATGGGATCATGGCTCCAGAAGGGATATGCCGGCACATCCTTGTAGCCCACGGAGGGGCAGACCGCAGCGTCGCCGCCGCAGCTTTCCGATTTCCGCCTGCCCTTTCCGCAGACCGCCAGGCTATCCACGCCGAGCATATAGTTATTCGTGGAATTCCAGTGCCGGATGGCAATGTACACCGTCTGTCCCAGGTAAGCGGACAGGTCGAAATTCATCCGGCTGTAGGCAACGGTGCCGTCGTCCCGCAGAACGCAGGGCGCGATGGGGTCGGTCTCACCGCTGATCTTTGTCATTTTCCCGGGATCCGGGGTTTTGCCCACATAAACCGCAAAGGGTTCGGGGAACAGCGCGTCCTGGGACATGACGAGCAGGGTCAGCGTCGCCTTTTCCACGGGCAGCTCAATGGCCGGGGTAATGGCCCAGTTGTCGGGGGTCAGCGCCCGGGACAGCCGGTTGTGATAGCTGAAGGACGCCAGGATGCCGCTGCCCTCATGCACATCGGGCAGTACGGCATAGGCTCTGTCGATGGCAGCCCGGTCGCCGGAGATCCAGCCAAAGCCATCCCCGTCTCCGTCCACAAAGGTCCAGCCGGACATTTCGCCGTCACTTTCAAAGCCGCAGCCGAAAATCACGGTTCCCTCCGGCTCGGGGAACACGGCGTATGTTGCCAGCGCGCAGATGGAGCCGTCGCAGGACACCGTACGGATCTTGTCCCCCGTGCCGTCCAGCGTCACATCCACGTCCTCGGCGAAAGAGTATTCGCCCTCCGCGAACAACTGAATCACCAGACAGTACTGCTTGTCTCCCCGGAAGGTGTCGCCGGGCTTCATGGAGGTCTTGTCCGTCTCGTTGTACCAGTAGACGGAAGCGTCGCTGGGATGGAAATGCTGGTCGCCGGGGATCGTCAGTCCTTCCATGTTCCCGGCAGCGGTCTGCCCCTCCACCGGCTCCCGGTAGCCCGTGAGCTGCACCCGGGAAATCACCATCAGCGGCTTTGCCACAAAGGATTTCAGGTAAAGCACCGCGTCCTTGCCGGAGAGCAGGCTCTTTTCCACCAGGTCTCTGCGCTGGTTGACGGTTCCCTGGAAGTTGGAAAGGAAAGAATAATTCTCCGCGGGGGTGAGACGGATCACCGCCTCGTATTCGTGCCCCTCCTGAAAAACCGATGCCGCGGTCAGCTCACCGTTGGTGGTCAGGTCATACCAGGTCACCCTGGAGACGGAATATTGGGCACCCGCCGGTGTGTGAAGCGCCCCGTTGGCTTCCCCGACGGTGCAGCCCGCGTAGGGAACCGTGTAGCCGCTGACATCCGCGGCGTTCAGGGAGCCGGTCAGCGTGACCGTTCTGCAGATCAGCAGTCCCCCTTCTTCCGGCTTCCGGAAGGAGATTTCCCCGGGGTCGGTGACACCGTCTACGGAGACCACCGTATTGTCGTCGATATACTCAGGATCCAGGTCGTTCACCAAAATGCCGATTTCATAAGTTCCGGGGATGAAAACATCCTTGCACTGGGACGCGGAAACACCGTTGAACCGCAGATCCGTCACCGCATGCTCCTCGCCGTCCACCACGCAGCGGGCGGTATAGTCCCCGGGACGCTTGCCGATCTCAATGTTCACGCCGGTCACCGTGACGGTGCCGTACATCAGGGAAACGATCTCCCTGGTGCAGGTGATCTCCACGCCTTTGTTGGAGACATACCGGGCCTCTGATCGCTGTCCGTCCATGGTGATCACCGTGTCGGAATCGTACGCGTTCTTGGTCAGTCCCGGAATCAGCACGGTGATGGGATAGCTGCCGCCGCGGAAAATGCCCGGGTAGTCGGACAGGTTCACATCCCCGATCCGCACGCTGGCAATCTCATACCGGGTTCCGTCCACATAGGCGGCATAGTCCGTGTAGTCTGCCGCGGTTTTCCCGTATTCCAGCGCCAGCCCCACCACGGAAATGGTTTTGGCTGCTTCCTCTCTCTGGGCTGCCAGCGCCCGCGCAGGCAGCATGGTCAGCAATATCGCAATCATGAGGATCAAGCCGATAATTCGCTTTTTCATGATCGAACCTCCTTTTTGCCAAGGGTTTTCCGGAGAGAACACTCTCCTATTTACCGATTATAGCAGATTGTTTTCCAAAATCCACTGGAAAAAGAAATTTTTCAGAAATTTTGGAGAGAAACCCGGTCTGTCTGCCCCGCATCCTCTTGCCGTGTCCGTTGACGATGGTGCTCCGTCAGGAGAACGGATTGCCACGCCAGTGTGCGCGCTTATCTCGCAATGACGTGGGAATTTGGTGGTCTGGTGCATCCGAATTTGTGCATCGCAGACAAAAAAGTATCGGGTTGAATACCCCATTCGGCGGCTTCGCTTTTCCATTTTGCACGTCATTGCGAGCCAGTGACCGATGTCACTGGTGTGGCAATCCGCATCCTTTTACCGTGTTGGTTGTCGATGGTTTCCTATTAGGAGAACGGATTGCCACGCCAGTGTTGCGACACTGGCTCGCAATGACG
>JBJDYP010000033.1:0-12882 GCA_051867435.1 Faecousia sp. | reverse complement strand
ATCGGCTTCGACGGCAACCAGTCCGCCATCGACGAGATCAAGGCCGGCAATCTGGGCGGCACCGTCGCACAGCAGCCCTACGACATGGGCTACCAGGCTGTCAAGGCTGCTTATGACGCAGCGCTGGGCAACAAGGTCGAGGCTGGCATCTCCGTCGCCGCTAAGCTGATCACCAAGGAAAACGCGGAATAATACATAACTCCAGTCAGTTCTTTCGCCGGAGGGCAGGGTTCGCCCTGCCCTCCGCTTGTTTACACTACGGACAGCTTTGGCTGTCCCAATTGAATGGAAGCGAGGAAGCAGGATGAGCCAAAGCGAATATATTGTTGAATTGCAGGGGATCACCAAAAAGTTCCCCGGTGTCGTGGCTCTGCGCAAAATGTCGATTGCCATCCGTCCCGGTGAGATTCACGGACTGATCGGTGAAAACGGCGCGGGTAAATCCACACTCATTAAGGTTCTGACCGGCGTTCATATGCCCGAGGAAGGTCAGATTTTTGTCAACGGCGAACAGAAGAAATTCAGTTCCCCCGTTGATTCTCGAGAAGCAGGCATCGCCTGCGTCTACCAGGAATTGAATATTGTAAAGCTGCTGTCCGTCACGGACAACATCTTTATGGGCCATACAATTAAAAAGAAAAACGGTCTTCTCGACTACGAAAAGATGGACGAGGAAGCCAGAAAGGCACTGGAAACCCTGGGTCACCCCGAGGTGGATGTCCATACGGAGGCCGGCAAGCTGGGCATGGGTCTGCAGCAGATGGTCGAAATCGCCAAAGCGATCTCCCTGAACGCCAAGCTCATCATCATGGACGAGCCCACCTCCTCCCTTGGCGAGCGCGAAGTCGAGCAGCTTATGGATACCGTCCGCAGCCTGAAGGCCAGGGGTATCGCCATTCTGTTCGTGTCCCACAAGCTGGAGGAGCTGTTTGAGCTCTGCGACCGGGTGACGGTGATCCGTGACGGTGAGCACATCCGTACCGACGACATCGGAAACTACACCAACGACAGCCTGATTCAGGCCATGGTCGGCAGATCCCTTGCCAACCTCTACCCCAAGGAATTCGGAGAAAAGGGCGATGTGTTCCTGGAAGTCCGGAATTTGAACAGCGCCGGTGTGCTGCATGATGTGAGTTTTAAGGCACACGCCGGACAGATTTTGGGCTTTGCCGGTCTGGTCGGCGCCGGCCGTACCGAGACCATGCGCGCGCTGTTCGGTGCTGATCCTCTGGACAGCGGCGAAATCTACATCAAGGGCGAGCAGGTTCGGATCCGGTCTCCCAAGGACGCCATCCGCAAGAAAATCGCCTTCCTGACGGAGGACCGGAAAGGACAGGGTCTTGTGCTTTCCCAGGCGGTCAACACCAACCTGATCCTCGCCAACATGAAGGGCTTTTTGAAGGGCTTCCTGCTGGATGACAAGAAAATCGAGGAAACCAGCCAGGGCAACATCAGAGATCTTCGGATCAAGACCCCCAGCACCGCGGAGGTAGTCAGCCAGCTTTCCGGCGGCAACCAGCAGAAGGTCGTTATCGGCAAATGGCTGAACTCCGATTCCGAGATCTTCATTTTCGACGAGCCCACCCGCGGCATTGATGTGGGCGCAAAGATCGAGGTTTACAATGTGATGAACGCTCTGGTCAAGCAGGGCAAATGTGTGATCATGGTCTCCTCCGAGCTGCCGGAAATCCTGGCAATGTCGGATACCGTCGTGGTGATGCGCGGCGGCAGGGTCATGGCAACGGTGGATCGCGGCAGCGAACACTTCAATCAGGAATCTATCATGAAAGCCGCATGGGGAGGAAATTTAGATGAATAACACGATTCAAAAAGCAGAAAAAAAGAATGTTTTGCAGGACACCCTGTCCAAACTGGGGACTCTTCTCGCTCTTGCCATTCTGATGGCGTTCTTCGGTATTTTTTCCAACAGCTTCTTTACAGTCGGCAACCTGATGATCCTGCTGAAGCAGGCATCCATCAACTGTCTGATTGCCTCCGGTATGCTGATTTGCCTGATCACCGGCGGTATTGACCTGTCTGTGGGCTACAACACCGTCCTCTGCTCCTGCGTGGTCGGCGTGGCTTTCAAGGTCTTCAATATCACCAATCCGGTGCTTCTGATCGCCATGGGCATCCTGGCTTCCACCCTGGTTGGCTTCATGAACGGCTTCCTGCTGACCCGGCTGGAGCTCCCCCACCCCTTCGTCTCCACTCTGGGCGCGAAGAACATGATCTGGGGCATTGCCCTGCTGATCACCTCCTCCACTCCCATCGGTCTGACCGCGGCGAATGAAGCTGGCAAAGCGATTTTGGCGCCCGTTCTGTTCCTGGGCGACAAGACCCTGTTCAGCATCGGTCTTCCCGTCAGCTTCCTGCTGGTTCTGGTGGTTTATTCCTGCTTCCATGTGTTCCTGAACAAGTCCGCTCTGGGCCGTCAGATCTACTGCGTAGGCGGCAACCCCGAAGCAGCCCGCCTGTCCGGCATCCACAGCAAGAATGTGCTGACCTTCGTTTACACCCTGTCCGGCTTTATGTGCGGCCTGGCTGGTATCGTCCTCTGCGGCCGTATCGGCACTGCCTCCCCCACCGAAGGTGCTACCTTTGACACCGAGGCCATCGCGGCCTGCATCATCGGCGGCGCGTCCTTCTCCGGCGGCAAGGGCACCATCTGGGGCACCCTGATCGGCGCTCTGCTGATGGCCACCATCCGCAACGGTCTGAACTCCATGCAGGCTCCCAAGGCACTGCAGTATGTCGTGATCGGTGCCGTTATCGTGGCAGCCGTCACCCTGGACGTGGTCAGAAACAAGATGGAAGCCAAGGCCCGCCGTCTGGCTGCAAAGTAATCCCAAAAAATTTGGAAGCGGACCGCACCGCGATCCGCTTCAGACTATGAAGAATGCCCCAAACCGGGAAAATCGGTTTGGGGCAACTTTTACGGTTCAAAGAACGCCACGGCTCCCTGCTCCACCGCGCCGTATACGCCCGGATTGATCTGGGAGGTGGTGGGCAGCTCGTTGGGTTGATATGTCAACATCTATTTACAGATTTACCGGCTGCCCTTCCGCAGCCGGTAAAACGATTATTGCATCAGCTTTTTACAGGCCCGGGCCAGCTCGTCCAGGGTGCTGCAGGGCACCATCTGGCAGATCATCTGCATGGTCTGGATGCTGCGGACATACTTCCACTTCTGCTCCGGGATCGGATTCAGCCAAAGCACCTTTCCCGCCAGCCGCTGGGCTTCCAGCAATTGCCGCGCCGCGCCTGCCACATCGATGGTTTTGGTGTCCGACAGGATCAGCAAAGTCGTGGACTGTCCCAGAAGCTGCGGGCGGTGCTCCATCAGCTTTTTCAGCGCCGTCCCCAGGTCCGTTCCCCTGCCGTACAGGCCGGAGGATCGGACATACTCCCGGAAGGATTCCATATTCTGCAGCGCAAAGGGACTGACCTCAAAAATGTCCTCAGAGAACAGGAATACCCGGGACGCGTCGGACACTTCAGACATGGACTTGATAAACCGCAGCGCGAATTCCGAAAACTGAAGCATGGATCCCGAAACATCGCAAAGCAGCACCAGCCTGCGGCGGATCCTGCGTTTTTTGCGGAAGGACAGCCGGTAAAAGGCGCCGCCGGTTTCCAGACCCTTGCGGATCGTCCGCTTGAAGTCCAGCTTGCCGCTGTGGGCCGAGCGCTTGCGCCGTCGGGACAGTTCCGCGTCGATCTGCCGGGAAATTCTGGCAATCATGGCGGTTGCCTTGGGAATATCCGAATCCCCGAATTTGGAAATATCCCGGTACATCAGCGCCAGGTCGGGATCCGCCTCCCCGCAGCCAACGCCGCTGTCTTCCATCAGCATCTGCTGTTCCAGCAGCGTCCGCATGAAAACGGAACGGATGAAATTTCCGTAAAGGTTTGGGTTTCGCTCCAGATTGCCCTGGGAACGCTGCAAAAGCTGGCGCAGGTATTCCCGTCTTTCCTCCGGCATGGTCACATAGGTCTCCTGGAGATCCTCCCGCAGATCCATGGGCTCTCCCCCGATCTTCAATTCCTCCTGCGCCTCGGCCTTTCGCTTTGCCAGCTCCTCGGCTTCCTCTTTCCGCCGCCGCATCAGAAGCTCCTTTTGTTCCTGGCTCACGAAAAAGCCGTCAAAGCACCGGGCAAAGACGGCCTGCTCCGCCTGGGTTTTGGCATACACGGCGCAAAGGGCATTTTTCACCAGTTCCCGGTCTTCAAACCCGAAATACTCCAGAATTTCACAGGCATCCCGGGTCTCCCCCGGGCCAACCGTCAGCCCTTCCTGGCGCAGAAACGCGGAAAACTCCGTGAGTTTTTCCAGATAAACACTTCGGTATTCCCCCATGTTACGCTCCATGGTGGTGATGGCAGCCGCATTCCCCGCTGTCCTGCCCGCAGTGTTCCGGGGAAACGGCATCCAGATCCTCACTGTTTTTCAGCACAAAGCCCTTGGTCTGCTCCATGGCCTCCCGGGTCAGATCGCCGATGCCCAGTGCCTCCAGCGCCGCCACCCAGTCCAGGGTTTCCGCAATGGACGGCTTTTTCAGTATCCCGTCATTTTCCCGGAGCGCGTGGATGGCTTCTGCCACCTGAACCGCCAAACGCTCATTCACATTGGGACACTTCGCCCGGATGATGGCGACTTCCTTCTCCACCGAGGGATACTGCACATACAGATAGGCACAGCGGCGGCGCAGCGCCTCGCTCAAGGGTCGTGCCCGGTTGGAGGTCAGCACCACAAAGGGTACGGTCTTGGCGCGGATTGTGCCGATTTCCGGGATGCTGACCTGCATTTCGGACAGCAGCTCCAGCAGAAACGCCTCAAATTCCTCGTCTGCCTTATCGATCTCGTCCACCAGCAGCACCACCGGCTTCTCAGAGCGGATGGAACGAAGCAGCGGGCGCTCCAGCAGGTATTCATCCGAAAACAGGGACTTGGTAATCTCCTCCCCGGTTTTCCGGTTCATCTGCGCCTGAATGGACAGCAGTTGTTTCTGATAGTTCCACTCATACAGCGCTTTTCCCTCATCCAGACCTTCGTAGCACTGCAGCCGCACCAGCTCCCGGTCCAACGCCGCAGCCATGACCTTGGCAATCTCGGTCTTGCCTACGCCGGCAGCCCCTTCGATCAGAAGGGGACGCCCCAGCTTCAGCGCCACCAGCAGCGTGACCACCGTGCTGTCATCGTAAATAAAGTTTTGCGCGTCCAGTTTCTGTTTCAATAATTCCTGATCCATATTTCCTCCAAAAAATTATCTTCTTCTCAGTTCCCGGATCTGCCTCAGCGTCAGCCGGGTGCCTTCCAGGAACGAAATCCGCTTCCGATAGTCCGGGTTCTCCGGCAGGGCGAAATGATCCATGGTGCCCTCATAAACCCGGTATTTCGCAAGCAACTCCACCAGATCCATGATGCCATAAACCGGTTCGCCGGAGAATATCCCCGCGTCACGCAGCAGCAGGCACACAAATCCCAGGCAGGTATAGGCATCCACCCGGTCAGCGCGGCGCCGGAAGGGCACCAGCGCGGCATCCGCCAGATTATAGAGGTATCGTTCGGGATCGGCGCTCATTTCCCTGATCCGCCTGTCGACGCGTTCCGCCTGGTTGTCGTCGAGGGGAATCGCATAGACACGAACCGGCGAGAAGGATATGCCGTCCGTATAGCGCTCGACGCTTTCCCGGACAAACCCGCCGTAAAGCGGTGTCCGGTAAAACCGCCGGGCAAAGGATACCAGGTCGGAAAGATCCTCCTTCCTGGCGACAGCCACATGATTCATGGGCGCTCTTGTGACAAACCGAATCATCTTCCCAATTTTGGCAGGGGTTGCCGATACCACAACATAAAGATTCTCCACGGTTTTCCCCCTTTCTCCCGTTATTATAGCCGAAAAATGCATTGGATGCAACTTCCATTTCCATTTGAAGCGCAAAAACATTGACAGGAAACCGATTTATGATATAATATGAACAAATTATTTGAAAAGAAGTGTTTCAAAATGAGAATCAAAGTCACCTCGGACAGCACCTGTGATCTTTCCCCGGAGCTGCTCGCCAAATGGGATATCACCTTAAAACCCCTGACCGTGATCATGGGCGGTCATGATTTTCAGGACGGTGTGACCATCGTTCCCGCCGATATTTTTGCCCATGTGGCTGCCGGCGGTGATCTTTGCACCACCTCTGCCGTCAGTATCGCCGAGTATCACGATTTCTTCGCGCCCTTTGCCCGGGATTATGACGCGTTGATCCATATCACCATCGGTTCCGGCTTCTCCTCCTGCTATCAGAATGCCTGTCTGGCAGCCCAGGACTTTGACAATGTGCGGGTGATCGACTCTCAAAACCTGTCCACCGGCCAGGGTCATGTCGTGCTGGAGGTCTGCCGTCTGGCGGCAGCCGGCGACGATGCCGACACCATCTGCCGGAAGATGCAGGAATATACGCCGAAGGTGGAGGCCAGCTTTGTGCTGCACCAGCTTGCCTACATGGTCAAGGGAGGCCGCTGCTCCTCCGCTGCCGCTCTGGGTGCCAATCTGCTGAATCTGCGTCCCTGCATCGAGGTCAAGGACGGCAAGATGACCGTTGTGAAGAAGTACCGCGGCTCCTACGAAAAATGCCTCGCCGCTTATGTGCGGGATCGGCTTGCCGGTCGGGAGGATATTCGCCGGGATCTGCTGTTTGTGACCCATACCCCCGTGGAGGACAATGCGTTTTCCGCCGTGATGGAAACCGTCGCCCAGTGCGGTTCGTTTGATACTGTCTGCGAAACCGTTGCGGGCTGCACCGTGTCCTGCCACTGCGGTCCCGGCACCCTGGGCGTGCTGTTCGTTCGGAAATAAGAAATTGCCGGGGCAAATTTGCTCCGGCATTCATTTGACTTTTTCGCAAAACCTGACTATAATAAAGATACCAAATCTTTCATAGGAGGTATGAACTATGGAGAAGAAAATCATCACCATCAGCCGGGAATTCGGCAGCGGAGGGCGCACCGTCGGCCGTGAAGTCGCCGCGCGTCTGGGAATTCCGTTCTATGATAAAGAGTTGGTCAATCAGGTTGCCGTTGAGTCCGGCTTCGCGCCCAAATTCGTGGAGGAGCACGGTGAGCACGCGCCCAGCAGCAGCGTTCTTTCCTACGCTTTCTCCATGTGCGGCATCCCCGGCGCCATGAACGGCCAGTCCACCGAGGATTTCCTCTGGAGTGTCCAGTGCAATGTGATCCTGCAGCTCGCGGAGAAAGGCCCCTGCGTCATTGTCGGCAGAAACGCGGACTACATACTCAAGGACCGGCAGGACGTGTTCCATGTGTTTGTCCACGCGGATATTCCCTTCCGCGCGGAGCGGATCGTGAAGCTCTACGGCGAGTCCGAGAAAAGCCCGGAAACCCGTCTGAAGGAGAAAGACAAGCGGCGTCAGATCAACTACCAGCACTACACGGGCCGCACCTGGGGTCAGGCCCAGAACTACGACCTGACGCTTTCCAGCAGCACCCTGGGCGTAGAGGGCTGCGTTGAGCAGATCCTTGCCGCCATCTCGAAATGTAAATGATTTTAACGCGGTCATTGCCCCGGCAATGACCGCGTTAAATCAGGATTCCAAAGCCGCCCGGAGCAGATCATCCGTCTCCCTGTCCGTGATTTCCAGCGCGGCGGAAAGCTCCGCGCACAGCAGCCGTTTTCCATCGTGCAGGAAGGATTCATCGCAGATATGAAACTTCCTTCCGTTGGTTAGCTGCATCCGCCTGTGCCGGCATACGGCGCGCAGCATTCCCATCAGCTCCTGCCTGCTGCCATCGGAGAGCAGCTCCCTGTATCTTTGCTTCCGCATGCCCTCATCCTGGATCCAGTCCGTCACCGCCGGTTGATCCGTGAGCAGCGCGTGTGCCTCCTGAGCAGTCATCAGCGTGTGGAGCTTTTCCATCGCTGCGGGATTCTCCGCGCAGAGATAGAACCGGGTGTCCGGCTGCGCCACCGGTGCCAAAACCAGGTATTTCTTCCACGCTTTCCCGAACTTTTTTCCTCCGTTCCCAGGATCTCGCATACGCCATTCTGGGCATAAACCACCCGTTCGCCTGGCGAAAACATGGCAGATTCCCCCTTTCACGGTAATTTTACCATGAAAAGGGGGATTTTTCATGTGGTCAGTTTTCATAAAAATTTTGGAAAATCCCGCTTATTTTTCCCGGGAAAAATATACAATTTCCCCCTTTTACAAAATATTTACCTGGTATTCCCGGAGCCAGAAATCGATCTGCAGCATATATGCCATGGTCTGGGGCAAGCCCATAAGCTGCCCATACCAGGGCCACGGGAACTCCGCGTTCAGAAGCTTTTCCAGCGCCTCCCGGCGCACAAGGTGGAAGATGGGCGCGTTCCAATCCTGCAGCAGAGCTTTCAGGCGCCCGGTCATCAGCTCCAGATATTTAGGGTCAAAGGTCTTGGGATAGGGGCTCTTTTTCCTCTGCAGAACCCGGTCCGGAAGAATGCCCCGCATGGCATGGCGCAGAAGTCCCTTTTCCATTCCCAAATAATCCTTAAATTCCCAGGGCACGCCGTAGAGATACTCCGCGATCCTGTGGTCGCAGAAAGGCACCCGGACCTCCAGCCCCCAGTACATACTCATTCTGTCTTTTCGGTCCAGCAGGGTTTGCATGAACCAGCGGAAATTCAGATTCATCATTTCCTTCATCCGCTTTTCCAGGGGGGATGTGCCGGGCAGAATGTCAGACTCCCGCAGCGTCTGCTGGTAGCGGCTGCGAATAAAGTCCTCCCCGTCAATTTTGCTTTCCAGCCAGGGCAGCAGGAATGATTGCCTCTGATGCGTGGTCTGCGCCCAGGGGAAGCCCTCTGCCGCCCGAATCTGGGGATCCCGATACCAGGGGTATCCGCCGAAAATCTCATCCGCGCACTCCCCGGACAGCGCCACCGTCACCTGATCCCGGATCCTTCGGCAAAACAGCAGCAGGGAAAAATCCACATCCGCCATACCGGGCAAATCCCTGGCCCGGGTAGCGTCCTCCAGCGCTTCCGAAAGCTCTTGGGCGGTGAGTACCGTCAGGCTGTGGTCAGAGTGAAGGGCTTCCTGCATGATCCGAATGTATTCCCCGTCGGCGTTGGGCTGGAATTTCCCCGGTGTGAAATACTTGTCGTTGTCCACATAGTCCACGGAGAAGGTTTTCCAGGTCTTCCCCTGCCGGGCGGCTTCCCCGGCGCAGATGGCGGAAATCAGGCTGGAATCCAGACCGCCGGACAGGAACGTACCTATGGGCACATCGGAAACCATCTGCCGCTTTACCGCGTCAGTCACAAGGAAGCGCACATACTCCGCCGTTTCCTCAAAGCTCTGGGTATGCTCCCGGTCCCGGAGCTTCCAGTACCGCTTCCATTCCATTCTTCCGCCGGAAAACCAGCCGCAGCAGCCGGGCTCCAGCTCCCGAATCCCCCGGAACACCCCGGAACCCGGCGTTCTCCCAGGCCCCAGCAGCAGGATTTCCGCTGCCCCCTCCGCATCCAGCTCCGCCTTCACCCCGGGATAGGCCAGAATCGTCTTGATTTCCGAGGCAAAGAGCAGTCCTCCGTCCTTTTCCATGTAGAAAAACGGCTTGACACCGATCCGGTCCCGGGCGGCAAACAGCTCCCTTGCCCGTTCCATCCAGACACAAAAGGCAAAAATGCCATTAAAATGATACAGGCACTTCTCTCCCCACTGGGCAAAGGCATGGAGCACCACCTCCGTATCTGAGTGGCCGGAGAACCGGTGTCCCTGCCGGATCAGATCCTGCCGGATCTCCACCGTGTTGTACAGCTCTCCGTTGTACACCAGCACATAGTGTTCCCCTGCCCAGTCCAGCTCCATGGGCTGTTTCCCGCCCTCCAAATCAATTACCGCCAGTCTCGCGTGGAGCAGCGCAGTCCCTGGCGCAATGTATGTTCCGAAGGCATCGGGCCCTCTGCGAACCATGGTCGCCTTCATGCTATCCACCGCGCCGGGCAGTACCGGCAGCCCGATCATCCCCGCAATTCCGCACACTTCGCATCACGATCCTTTCTATGCATACTATGCGGGAATCTCCTTTTTGTCACGGATAAACACTGGAAAAAATGTGCATACTACTTCCGGTGATGAAAATGAAAAGCAGCAAGCAAGTTCTCAATTCCCTTCTGAAAACCACGCAGATGGGGCAATACGGCATCCAGTCCGTTCTGAAAGAGCCGATTCGTCCCGCGCTGCAGCAGGCGCTGGAATCCCAACTGAACGAATACGACGCCATTGAGCGGGAGGCGCACAACATTGCGTCCCAGCGGGGCTGGGAGGTTTCCGGGCTGAATCCCATGGTCAGAATGATGGCAAACATGGGTACCAGAATGCGGCTCTCCTTTGGGGACAAGGATTCCAAAATCGCCGGCATGATGATCCAGGGCAATACCCGGGGCATGATCCTGGGGCTGCGGGACACCCATCAGCTACAGCAGAAGGACATTCCGCTGTCCAACCTGGCGCAGAAGCTGCTGGACACGGAACATGCCAACATCCGGCAAATGCAGGGGTTTCTGTAACCGGTGAGCGGTAATCCGCTCACCTTTTTGCCCCCCGGCGCATAGAATAATGCGATCTTTGGAAAGGAGGGATCCTTCTGGCATCTACCGGATACATAAACGTAAACGCCTATACTTCTATTGGACGTATCCCGCTGAAGGACGCGGTGATCACAGTCACCGATTCCCAGGGCGCCAGCGTGGGCTTTCGGATGACGGACAGAAGCGGCAAAATTCAGCCCATTGCCCTGACCGTGCCGGACGCTGCCGCGTCCCTGACCCCGCAGGCAGACGGAAAACCGTTCAGTTCCTACACCCTGCGGGCCTATCTGGAGGGCTACGGTTCCATCGTCATTGAGGGGCTTCAGGTCTTCGCGGGAGAAACCACCCTGCAGCCCCTGGACTTCACCCCGCTCGCGGAGCTTCCCCTGGCATGGAACGAGGAAGAAGTCTTCACCACACCGCCGCAAAATCTGTAGGGAGGAAGCCATGGAACCTGTTGTCATCCCTTATGTCCCCCAGTACATCACCGTACACCTGGGGGCACCCTCATCCAATGCCGCCAATGTGACCGTGCCCTTTGCGGATTATGTCAAAAATGTGGCATCCAGCGAGATCTATCCCACCTGGGACGAAGCTGCCCTCCGGGCAAACATTCTCGCCATCGTGTCCTTTGCCCTGAACCGGGTCTACACGGAATTCTACCGCAGCCGGGGCTACAACTTCGAGATCACCAGTTCCACCGCAATCGATCAGGCATTTGTGAACGGAAGAAGCTTCTTTGGAAACATTTCCCGTCTCGTAGACGAACTGTTCAACGACTATCTGCGCCGCCCGGGCTTCGTGGAGCCCCTTGCCGCCAAATTCTGCAACGGCACCACCGTCACCTGCGCGGGCCTGAGCCAGTGGGGCAGCCAGAATCTTGCCGCCCAGGGTCTCAACTCCGTTCAGATCCTGCGAAACTACTATGGAAATGTGGAAATCGTGAATGACGCGCCGATTCGAGGCATCGTGTCCTCCTATCCCGGTACCCCCCTTCGCCGGGGCAGCACGGGGCCCAGCGTGGTGATGCTCCAGGTATCCCTGAACCGAATCGCCCAGAACTACCCCGCGATTCCAAAGCTGGCAGATGTGGACGGGATCTTCGGCAGCCGGACGGAAGCATCCGTCCGGGCTTTCCAGGAGATTTTCAATCTGGAGCCAGACGGCATTGTGGGGCCTGCCACCTGGTACGCCATTGTCCGCCTGTATACCGGGGTGCTGAACCTGTCGGAGCTGCAAAGCCAGGGGCAGCAGTTCTATTCCATCAGTTGGGAGTACCCGGACGCCATCTCCATCGGCGCCAGAGGCGACAAAGTGCGCCATTTGCAATATATGCTGTCCGTGCTGTCCGCCTTTATCCCGGAAATCCCCAATGTGACCGTGGACGGGATCTTCGGCCCTGCCACCCGGGACGCTGTGATTGCCGCCCAGCGCCGTTTTGGGCTGGCGCAGACCGGAGTCGTGGGGCAGCTCACCTGGGATGAGATCTACGACCAGTTCGCCGGCATCGAGAATACCGCCTTCCGCAGCGGGGAGCATTTCCCCTTCCCCGGCGGTGTGGAAAACCTGGCCAGCCAACTGGAAACCACTCCCCAGGAGCTTCCCGACTATTCCCGGTCCTCAACCATGACCCAATTCCCGGGAACCGATCTTCGGGTCGGCGCCCAGGATCCCGTTTCCCAGGAGGTGATCCGATGAGACCGCAGGAATCCTTTGTCGGCTCCCCAGTGCGGAGCCTGCAGCAGATGCTCCGGGTAATCGCGGAGGACGATAACCGCTATGTAAGCGTCATACTCGACGGCATTTACGGCAACCAGACCCAACAGGCCGTGTCGGAGTTCCAGCGCAGAAACCTTCTTCCGGTCACCGGCGTTGCCGATCAGGCCACCTGGGATAAGATCGTGGAGGCCTATGATCCGGCGCTGATCCGGGTAATGGCAGCGGAGCCGGTTCGGATCCTGATGAATCCGGGGCAGGTCATCCGTAAATTTGAACGGGGACGCAACGTTTATCTGCTGCAGGCGATTTTAACCGTCCTGGCGGAGGAATACCCCAATCACCCCGCGCCGGGGTTCAGCGGGGTGATGGACGCGGACACCAGCGACGCGCTTTCCGCGTTCCAGCGCGAAAGCAGCCTCCCCGAAACCGGGGAGCTGGATAAGATCACCTGGAAGCACCTGGCCCGGCATTTTTCCTATCTGTCCGGGAAGGAATAAGTGGATTTTTTTGAAATTTTAATTAAGGCAATACCGCACAGAAAAAAGTGCCAAATACCGCCGAGTGTGATATAATA
>JBJDYP010000032.1:0-13341 GCA_051867435.1 Faecousia sp. | reverse complement strand
TGCAAAGAATTTCACAAAAAATACGGCATCTCGCCAGGACAATACATAAAAGAACTCCGGATCAGCCAAGCTTGCCGTCTTCTGGTTACGAATTCGGATTATACGATTCGGGAAATTGCGCATATGGTAGGCTACTCCAACGACAATTACTTTGGTAAGGTATTCAGAGCTTCAAAAGGACTGCCTCCGGATGCATTCAGAAAGCAGTCCAATCATTATGATTTCGTGCGCACCGTATATGAAACGCAGATAAAGCCAGATTTCGATTAACACACCGTAGAATATGCAGCAGGAGGTTCTTCAGATGGAACAAAAAGAAAGAATGGAGCAAGGATTGATTTACGACCCCGCAGACAATAGGATCATCACAGAGCAAACCAGATGTCTGGGTGCCCAATATGAATTCAATGCAACACGTCCCGGTGAAATGAAAAAGCGTGCAGCGCTATTGAAGCAGATGCTTGGAGCAATCGGAGAGAACTGTTATATCGAACCGCCATTCCGAGCAAACTGGGGCGGAAAGCATGTCTATATGGGAAACAATGTTTACGCCAATTTTAATCTGACCTTGGTAGATGATGGAAACATCTATATCGGAGATAACGTCATGTTCGGCCCCAATGTGACCGTTGCAACTGCCAATCACCCGATCCTGCCGGAGCTGCGGGAAAAGGGTCTGCAATATAATAAGGACGTGCACATCGGGAAAAATGTCTGGATCGGAGCCGGCGTCGTGATTGTTCCCGGTATTACAATCGGGAACAATTCCGTCATTGGTGCAGGCAGTGTGGTCGTGAAGGATATTCCCGCAAATGTTGTCGCTGTCGGAAACCCGTGCCGTGTTCTGCGGGAAATCAGCCAGCATGACCGTGCGTATTTTTACAGGAACGAAAGAATTGATTGGGAAAACCTCTAGAGTAACCGTAAGCAGCAAGCCTCCCCGTGGATACCGGCATCTCCGGAAGACAAAACCAGTCTGGACATTTTCTGGATCAAGGACAAGTCCCTTGCCGATTTGGACAGCCTCCCCGACCCTGATGTATTAGCTGCGGATATCATCGAAAATCTGCAATCCGCACTGGATAGCTTCAATGGGCTGATGTCTGCGCTGAAACAATAAATTGATAAACAGAGCCACCATGCCGGAGTAATGGGCCGACATGGTGGTTTTCATTATTCAAACTTCGCACCCCTGATTTCTCGAAAAAGTTTGGAATTCCCCCAATAATTTGGGCTCCCGGGGATACGAGTTCTTCCCAATGACAGTTTGAATAGCCAATAATTCGGCAAAAGTCGACTTCAACCGCTTTTCTAACAAGAAATGCCTTCTTTGAAACCAAGCAAAAAAGCTGTAGTATTTACAGAACATACTTTTCCCGATATTCCGTAGGGGTTCGCCCGGTGTACTTTTTGAATGCCTGTGAAAAATGGCCCGGCGACGAAAATCCAAGGTAGGAACCGATTGCCGTGAGGGACTTGTCCGAATAGCGGAGGAGGCGTTTTGCTTCCTCCGTTTTTTCTTTCAAAATGAAGTCCGTCAGCGTTTCGCCAGTTTCTTCTTTGAATTTTGCGGACAAGTAAGGCCGACTCATAAACAGTTCTTTTGCCATTTCCTCTGCTCGGATTGGCTCAGACAGATGATGATGAATGTAATTCGTCACCGCAAGGGTAAGCTGTGTTGGTTTCCCGCCAAAATGAATTCGTTCCACCCGCTCTGTAAACTCCAGAACCATATGGTATTGCAGATTTGTAATCCGCTCAAGAGAATTCAGCAGCTCACACTTTTGAATGTACGCATCGCTGAGGGAAAAGGCATCCTCGGTACTAAGACCGCCCTGAATGGCTGCACGGGATACCAGAGTGGCGGTAACAACAAATGTGTTCTTTATTTGCCGAAGCTGATCGGAGGCCAGTGTTCCACCCCGAATGGCAGGCGCGGAGGCGATCCACTGCCGAAGCGAAGCCGTATCGCCTTTGCGTATCATATGTAGGATTTGCTGCTCCTGTGTGTATGTATTATGCTCATGAATCTGCGGTTCATCGGCAGAGGCCCTATGTGAAAAAGCACGATCGCTTCGCTGCCGCTCCAGCAACTGCTTCAGATCGTTCTGTTCCGCTTCGTAGATGGTGATGTCCTCCAGCTCCAACTTCTCGTCATTGAGGATATAGTTGATGGTGCAGAGAATCTGCATGATGCTTTCCAGGGGCATACGGACGATGCTTTTCATGCCCTCCACAAATTCGTTCATATCTTCCGCCGGAACATGGGCCTGAAACCCAAGTTCCCGCAGCTCCTGGTCATTTCCGGAGACTTGCTTTGAGGGGCCAATGACAATTTTTATTTCGCCGGAATTGACAATCCCGTAGTAGTGGAAACGGCTTCTGAAGCTGGCAAAGGAGTGCGGGGTCAAGCACGTTTCCACCTGCGGCTCCTACTTCTCCTACTTCGCGAAAACCATGCCGGAGCTGGAGCTGCCCTGCATCTTCGGCACTCAGCCGGGACGGAAGCCCGTTTGGATGTTTGTCGCGGAGCAGATTCGCGGCTCCAAGGGCAATGTGATGTACCCCAAGGGCGGCTCCAACATGGTGACGGTGCATCAGGTGGGACAGGCTCTGGCGGGCGCTTTGGAGCATACCCAGGGCGGCAAGTGCTGGCCCATCGGCTACTACTACCTGACCTGGAAGGAAATGTTGGCCATTATGTGCAAGCACATGGGCTGCCCGGAGAAGAAGGTCACTACCGTGAGGATTTTTTGAACAGATGATCGCCATGGATACCGACATCGAAAACAGGAACGAGATTCCCGTCTTACGCCTCTTGTCAAAGAAGCGGTGTTCTCTTTGATTATAGAAGCTGAGCGCAATAAACACGGAAGCAATCTCGTACAAACCGAAAAGAGACTATCGGAATTGGACGTGGATGGACAAGCACTATGAGAAAAGGGTTGACAATCTGAACCGTGTGTTAGATGATATATATGACAAGCTGGATGACGCACAGACAAGACTGGACGAAGTCAATGCTGTTTATGAGATGTTTCGGGGAAAGGGAGATATAATGGATATTTTGTATAAAGACGGGGACTTCGTGTTTTCATACAGGGTCGGCGGGATCTTGATCCACAACGGAAAGGTGCTGCTGCAGCGGCCCCTAAATGATGACTACTCGATCATCGGCGGTCATATCGCGAGAATGGAGACCAGCGAAGAAACACTGAAGCGGGAATTTGAAGAAGAACTCCACGCGAAAATAGAAGTGGACCGGCTAATGGCCATCGGAGAGATCTTCTTTCCCTGGGGGAATCGCGCCTGCCATCAGATTTGCCTGTATTACACGGTGCACCTCACAGAGGAAAGCATCCCGATGGATGGTGTGTTCCACGGTTTTGACGAGCTGGACAAGGAAAGAATCGACTTGGATTTCTGCTGGGTGCCGATTGAAAGCCTGCGGGCCGGCACCAAGGTATATCCTCTGGAACTCATCCCGCACATCGTTGACCCGAAGCAGGAAGTAATCCACTTTATTGCAAGACAAATTCCGGCTTGTGGATCATAAAGGCATCGAATGGGAGCAGTCAGATTCGTTTCCGGTACATACCGGACGGAATGACATAGGCATTGACCGGTTGATTTTTGGCAAATTTACTGACCAACGATTCCTGCTCGCCGAAAATTTCGGGGAAGATGCATTCGAAAAAGACGGATATACGGTATTCTGGAAAGAGTGGCACGGACGGCCTGCTGGAGCCCATCGAAAAACGGCCCGATTTTGAGATCAAGGAAGAAGATTTTCGGACCTTTGACGGACTGGTATCTTGCGTTTTCGGAGAAAAGAGAACTTTTGGGCAGTACGAACCACCTTTTGTATATATGCAGAAACAAGATCGCCGAAATGTAAGAAGCGGAATATTTTGTTTTGCGGCATAATTACGGCAGAAAGGAAAGAAAAATGGAAGAAGTACGCGCCAGGGTCGTCTCTCAGGAGAAGGGACTGTACAGGCTGAAATGCGAATACGGTGAGAAACTGGGAGAGGTATCCGGCAAATATATGTACCGGGTCAGCACCGTGTCGGAGTACCCGGCGGTGGGGGACTATGTCATCGCCGGCTGGCCGGGGGACGACAGCCACGCGATCATCCAGGCGCTTTTCCCCAGGAAAAGCTGCTTTATCCGAAAGGCCGCGGGAAAGGACCGGCAGGAGCAGGTGGTTGCCGCCAATGTGGACAACGTGTTTTTGTGTATGTCCCTCAACAGCGACTTCAATCTGCGGCGGCTGGAGCGCTATCTGGCGATTGCGTGGGACAGCGGCGCCACACCCGTGGTGGTGCTGACGAAAGCGGATCTGTGCCACCGGGTGGAGGAAATCAAAAGGGAAGTGGAATCCGTGGCGGTGGGAGTGGATCTGATCGTGACCTCCTCCCTCAGCGGCGACATCCGGCAGGTGTCCGACTATATCCGTCCCGGGAAGACCGTGGCGTTTCTCGGTTCCTCGGGCGTGGGAAAATCCACCCTCATCAACCGGCTGCTGGGCGCGGAGCTGCTCCAGACCAATGGGCTGCGGGACGACGACAAGGGCCGCCATACCACCACCCACCGGGAGCTGATCGAGCTGGAAAACGGCGCTTTCGTCATCGACACGCCGGGTATGCGTGAGCTTGGTATGTGGGACAGCGAAAGCGGCATCGACACGGTATTTCGTGACATCCAGGCGTTGGAGCGATCCTGCCGGTTTTCCGACTGCAGCCACAGCAGTGAACCGGGATGCGCGGTTCTCGCAGCCCTGGCGGAGGGCACGCTGACGGAAGACCGCTGGAGATCCTACCAAAAGCTGAAGGCGGAGAACGGGTATTCCTCCGGCAGCGGGGACTACCTGGCCGCGAAGAAAGAGAAATTCAAAAACATCGCCAAGATCAACAAAGCAAACAGAAAACGATGAGAAAACCTGACCCGCGCCCTGACGCGGTGTATGGACGGGCGGCTAAGGCCGCCGGGGAGGAAGGAAAGATGGAAGAATATGAGATCCGCCGGGTGCGTCCCGGCGACGAGCAATGGCTTGCCCGGATCCAGACGGAGAGCTGGAAGGCGGGCTTCCGGGGCATTCTTGCGCCGGATGTGCTGGAGCGGTATACCGATCCGGAGCGTGTTACCCAGATGTACCGCAGGACGCTGGAAAACCACATGGGCAACGGCTACCTGCTGGAGATTTCCGGCAAGCCTCACTGTATTGCCTACTGGGACAAGACCCGGGTGGAGGATATGGAGGGCTACGCGGAGCTGATCTGCATCCATTCCCTGCCCGGCAACTGGCGGAGGGGCTACGGCTCCCGGATGATGGAGCGGGTGCTGTCCGATATGCGGGAAGCGGGCTACCGAAAGGTGATGCTCTGGGTGTTCCGGGACAACGCCAGGGCAAGGGCCTTTTATGAAGCCTTTGGCTTCGCGCCGAACGGCAGGGAAGCGCCTGCCTTCGGCAGCGTGGAGATCATGTACGCCAGGGATCTGGAGATCTGACCCGCTCCCGGAAACCGGGAGCGGTTTTCCTTGACAACCGGGGTCGGGGATGGGTATAATCCCAGTGGAACGGAAAAGAGGGAAAACCATGATCGACGGATTTGTGCAGCCCAGGCAGATCGTTGTGGACGACGAGCTGACCCTGGTGAAATACTACCCGAATTATCGGCGGACGCTGCCCTGGTACCAGGATCTGACACTGTGCAGGCAGGTGGATAACATTGACCATCCCTATGACATGAACCGGCTTCGCGGGATGTACCGCTATCTCTCCTCGAAAGGGGAGTGCTACTATCTGAAGGTTCGGGAGCGGGGGCGCACCCGCCTGGTGGGGGATATCTCCCTGTACGACGGGAAAATCAGCGTGGCGATCTGCAGGGAATACCAGAACCGGCATCTGGGCCGCCGGGCCGTCCGGGCGCTGCTGGACCGGGGACGGGAAATCGGTCTGCCCTGGGTGGATGCGGAGATCTATCCGTTCAACCGGCAGAGCAGGAAAATGTTCCTTGCCGTGGGCTTCCGGCAGATCGGCGAGGAATGGTACCGCTATGACCTCCGATAGAAAGGAAGACACCCATGTATCAGACCTGTTTGTTTGACCTGGACGGCACGCTGACCGACCCGGGCATCGGCATCACCAACGCCGTGGCCCACGCGCTGAAAAAGTGCGGCATCCCGGTGCCGGAGCGCAGCGCCCTCTATCCCTTCATCGGCCCTCCGCTGCTGGATTCCTTTGCCCGGTTTTACGGCATGAACGAAGCGGAAAGCCTGCGGGCGGTGGAATTCTACCGGGAATATTACCGTGCCGCCGGAATCCACGAGAATGTGTTGATTCCCGGCACGAAGGAGCTTCTTAGTGCGCTGAAAGGACAGGGAAAGACCCTGATCCTTGCCACCTCCAAGCCCCAGGAATTCGCGGAGAAGATCCTGGACACCTTTGACCTGACCCGATTTTTTGACTATATCGCCGGAGCGACCTTTGACGCGTCCCGCAGCACCAAAGCCGCCGTGATCCGCTACGCGCTGGAGCAGGCGGGCATCACGGATGTTTCCACCACCGTCATGGTAGGGGACCGGGAGCATGATGTCCTGGGAGCCAGGGAAAATGGGCTGGGGTGCATCGGGGTGCTTTTCGGCTACGGCAGCCGGGAAGAGCTGGAGCGTGCCGGCGCGCGGCATCTTGCGGAGAAACCGCTGGACATTCTGACATTCGTGTAACGGAGAGAAAATGATCGGACTTGGCACCATCATCAATACTGCCGCCATTATCCTGGGCGGCATCGCGGGCAGCCTGTTCGGCAGCCTGCTGAAAGAAAGACATCAGGATACGCTGACCAAGACCTGCGGCATCAGCGTGCTGTTTATCGGCATTGCGGGAGCCATGGAGTACATGATGAAAATTGAAAACGGAGCCCTTTCCTCCGGCAGGGAAATGTTTCTGGTGCTCTGCCTGGTGCTGGGTGCC
The DNA here is from genome assembly GCA_051867435.1 of Faecousia sp. GTDB lineage: Bacteria > Bacillota > Clostridia > Oscillospirales > Oscillospiraceae > Faecousia. The sequence continues at coordinate 6,365 of JBJDYP010000032.1, read as the reverse complement.
ATCGTGGGCGAGAGCATCGACCTGGAGCGGCGGCTGGAGGGGTTCGGGGAGTGGCTGAAGCAGAAGACCGGCAACGCGAAGGATCAGCACTTTGTGACCGGCTTTCTGAACGCCACCCTGACGACCTGTATCGGCGCCATGACCGTGGTTGGCTCCATCCAGGACGGACTCACCGGGAACTGGTCGATCCTGGGCACGAAATCCATCCTGGATCTGATCATTGTCATGGTCATGACCTGCTCTCTCGGCAAGGGCTGCGCCTTTTCCGCCATCCCCGTGCTGGTGATTCAGGGCGGGATCACCGCCATGGCAACGCTCCTCAAGCCCATCATGACCGACGGCGCCATGGCGAACCTGTCCATGGTGGGCTCCGTGATGATCTTCTGCGTGGGGCTGAATCTGGTCTGGGGCAAGAAGATCCGGGTGGCGAATCTGCTGCCCGCCATACTGTTCGCGGTGGCTGCCGCGTTTCTGCCCATCAGCTTCTGATATTATGTAAACCTGAATAGAGAAATAATCCACACAAAGGGCATTTTGCGCCCCTTGTGTGGATTTTTGTATTATGGGGGTTCCGGTTCACCTGCGCTGCCCGGCGCGGTGAATTTCCCGGCGAAGGCAGCAGACCAGGAGCAAAAGCAGCCCGCCGGTCAGCACCCCGGCGGCATCCAGCCAAACATCTGCCAGGCTGGAGGAGCGCCCAGGGCTGAACATCTGGATGGTTTCGTCCACACAGGCAGCAGCCAGACCGCACAGCAGGGTGGTTTCCAGCGCGTGGAGCCTGCTTTGCCCCAGCATCACCGTCAGCCAGACCAGCAGCCAGCCCAAAGCCGCGAATTCCAGAAAATGGGCGATTTTTCGCAGGGGAAGTCCCCCTGCCATGGGGCTATCCGGGAGGATCCCTATGATATTCCCGACGAAGTCACTGACTGTGCTGGACGCGGCGGCGTTCAGCAGGGAATTGCCCCAGATAAAGCACAGACATCCGCTGAGCAGGATGACGCAGAGCGTAAGGCGCTTGTTCGTACGGATCATCACAGCACTCCCAGATGCTCCAGCAGGATTTTGACACCCAGCAGGATCAGAATCACACCGCCGGCAAACTCGGCCTTCTTCTCGTAGCGGCTGCCGAACACATTGCCCACCTTCACGCCGATGGCGCTGAGGACAAAGGTGGTGATGCCGATGAGGGCGACGGCAGCGAAAATGTTCACATCTCCTGCCATGGCGAGGCTGATGCCCACGGCGAGGGCATCGATGCTGGTGGCAACGGCCATGAGGAACATGGTCTTGACGGACAGATCCGCGTCGGTTTCCTCCTCCTCTTGGGAAAGGGCTTCCCGGATCATGTTCGCGCCGATGAGCACCAGCAGGCCGAAGGCGATCCAGTGGTCGAAGGATTCAATGGCCTCCGCGAACAGAGAACCCAGGAAATAGCCGATGAGGGGCATCAGTGCCTGAAATCCGCCGAACCAGGCGCCGCAGAGGGCGGATGCTTTTCGGGAGGAACCCCGGATGGACAGTCCCTTGCACACGGATACGGCAAAGGCATCCATGCTCAGCCCCACCGCGAGAATCAACAGCGAAAGAAGTCCCATATTTCGTCCTCCGAATCATAAGATACCCGAAAATTATAGCAAACAACCCCGAATGTGTCAATAAAAACCCGCCGGACAGCCCGTTTCGGGGCATCCGGCGGGAAATGAACCGGGATTCAGACAGGTGCGTTCCGGGTGGTTTTTTCGGTGGCAAACAGCAATATGCCCATGCCGATCACCGCGGCGGCGGTTGCCACACCCAGCGCGGCATTCACACCGCAGCGGTCGATGATCGGCCCGCAGACCAGGGCGGACAGCACATTGCTGATGGTGTAGGACATGGTGAAATAGGCCTGCCCCTTCACCGCGTCCCGGGGTGCCATGATGGCATCGATGTAGTACACGGCGGAAATGGCAATCAGCGCCCAGGCCATCATCTGGAGAGTCATCACCAGACACAGGCCGAATACATTGGGAACCAGCATGGTGCCCAGGGTTTTCAGCATCAGGAAGATGCCGCTGATCCGGAACCAGATATCCACCCGCACTTTTTTTGTCATCCGGGAGAACAGCAGCATGGTGGGCAGCTCCGTGACGGTGGCGATGGCAACGGCGATGCCCATTTCCTCGCTGCCGCCGCCCTTGCTCTGGACGATCTGGAGGGTAAAGCTGTTGAACAGCATATGCCCCAGGAAGGAGAGAATGGCACCCAGCAGCACGATGCCGAACCGGGGATAGCGCCGGAAGAAAGAGATGGGATCATCCCGCTGTTTGTTTTCGTCGGACTGGGGCAGACGCTGCCGCTCAAAGGGCATGACCAGCACCGCGGCAAACAGCAGGATGTAGGTCACCGGGAAAGCGGCAAGCAGGGAGGCGGCTCCGATCCTGGCGGTGAGCAGACCGAACAGGTAAGCGCCCACGGCGTAGCCCAGGGAACCGCCGCCTCTGGCGACGCCGTAGTTCATGGGCTTGCCCTGGCTGGCGCTCTGGATGCCCAGGGCGTTGATCAGCGGCGTGATGGTCTGCACGATGGCGAGACAGACCACGAACAGCGCGGCGGTGCCTGCCTTGGTGCCGCGAACAAGCGCCAGGGACGCGTCAAAGGCCATGAGGATCAGAACCAGGGCAGCGATGATCACCCGCAGGGAGGGTGCGCTTTCTTTATCCGCGTAGGCTGCCACCAGGGGCTGCAGCAGCACGGAAAGCGCCGCGCCCAGCGCCAGAACCATGCCGATTTCGGTGCTGCGGAAACCAGCGTCGGTCAGATATACGCTGGCAAATCCAACAATTGCGGAATAGCCAGCCCAGAACAGAAACTGGACTGCGCCATAGATCGCGGTCAGATTCTTGATTTTCATGACAAATACCCTTTCCTTTCTGTCGGTAAATCGATTTCCCGGGATATTATAGCGGCAGGAATCCCGGTTGACAAGAGGGAGAAACGATTTTCGGGAAAAAGGCGGATTCCTGCCGGAAAAGCCCATGCCGTTTCGGTCAGGATGAGCAATGGGAGAATGGAACATCCTGACAGTATGAAAAAGCTCCGGCCTGGGGCCGGAGCTTCAGCGTATCAAAAAGTATTTTTTGACACGCTGACAGACGGTCAAGAAAGCGCCAAAGCCGAGCAAACACAAGCCGTCGGCGTACAAAGGTACGGCAGGCTTGTGTTTGCGATGGAAGTCAAAATCCCCTGAAAGGGCATTGGGAACCCACAATAAAGCTCCATATTTTCCTGTTGCCGATCGCCCTTATGGTCTGACGCGTTTATGACCCCTCAATCACTGATTTTGACGGTTTGGGGGTTTATTGACAGTCTGAAGCTCCGGCCCTGGGGCCGGAGCGTTCGATATGCCGGATTACTTTTTCCGCTTCTTGGTGATCACCACAGCCGCGGTCGCGACGGCTGCGGCGGCAGCGGCTGCGATACCGGCATACAGGCCGGTGCGGGAAGGCGCGGGAGCTTCCGTTTCGGAACCCTGGACAGGCTCGGAACCCTGGACAGGCTCGGTTGCCTGGGGCGCTTCCTCTGCCCCGGTCCTGATCAGAACCAGAGCGGAGATGGGAGCCACCTGCACGGTGCCGCTGACGGTCTCCAGGATCTCGGTGCCCGCGGTGGTGTCGTTGACGCACACACCCCAGGTGCCTTCCGGCAGGGTAACGGGGGTAGCTTCCTCCCGGGCGTTGAAGACCACAAACATCTCTTCGGCGGTCTCGCCTTCCACATTGCCGTGGATCCGGAAGGCGACCACATTGGAATCGAGACCTTCGGTCACGGGAACCACGCAGGCTTTGACGGATGCCTCGTCAGGCAGGCGAAGGACGGGATGGGCCATGCGGAACGCGATCAGACCCTTGTAGTAGGCGTAGACGGCAGCGGCCTCGTCCTGCTCCAGATCGGACCATTTCAGCGCGTTGACGCTGTCGGGGCTGGAGTAGCTGTTGCTCTCAAAGCTGCCGTCGGGCAGAACCTTGGAGCGGAGCATTTCCTCGCCGGCCTGCATGAAGGGGATGCCCTCGGCGGTCAGGTAGATGGCTGCCGCCAGATTGTTCATACGGACACGGTCTTCCCGGGTGGCGCTGGAGGTGGACAGGGTGATCCGGTCGATCAGGGTGTTGTTGTCGTGGCAGGAGACATAGTTCACGGTCTGGGAGGGATTGGTGCTCCAGGTGGAAAGGCTCATGAAGCAGTTGCGCACATCCGCTTCCTTGCCGGACAGACCGGAGACGAAGCCGGTGCCGTGGTTGAACACGCTGCCCTTCAGCAGGTCACGCATGGTGTCGCTGAAGAAGGCGAAGCCCGGCGTCCGGGTGGAGTTGGTCTGGGTCGCCATGAGCACGTTTGCCTTGGTGGGCACGGTGGACATGGTCCAGCCTTCGCCGTAGAAGATCACATTGGGATGGGTCTTGTGGACTTCTTCCACGATGGCGTTGATGGTGTCGATGTCCAGCAATCCCACCAGGTCGAAGCGGAAACCGTCGATGTGGTATTCATCCGCCCAGTATTTCACGGAGTCCACGATATACTTGCTGACCATGGCGCGCTCGGAGGCGGTGTCATTGCCGCAGCCGGAGCCGTTGGAGTTGGGACGGGAGAAGTAGCCGGGGACGATCTTGTTGAAGCAGAACTCGCCGGAGTTGTAGACATGGTTGTACACCACGTCCATGACCACGCTGATGCCGTTGTCGTGGAGACCCTTCACCATCTGCTTGAATTCTGTCACACGGACAGCGCCGTCGTAGGGGTTGGTGGAGTAGGAGCCCTCGGGCACGTTGTAGTTCACGGGATCGTAGCCCCAGTTGAACTGCGGCTCATTCAGGCGGCTCTCATCCACGGAGCCGAAGTCGTAGACCGGCAGCAGATGCAGGTGGGTGATGCCCAGATCCTTCATGTGATCCAGACCCGTGGGGATGCCGCCGGGGGTGGTGGTGCCGGTCTCGATGAGGCCCAGGTACTTGCCGGCGTTCTGAATGCCGGCGCTGGCGTCGGAGGACAGGTCACGGACGTGCAGCTCGTAGATGACCGCGTCGGTGATGTTGCTGCCGCTGTGGGGATCGGTGTCGTTTTCCCAGCCCTCGGGGTTGGTGGCTGCCAGATCCAGGATCATGGCGCGGTGCCCGTTGACACCGGTGGTTCTGGCATAGGGATCGCAGGCCTCGGCTGTGCTTTCTTCAAATTCCACCAGATAGGTGTAGTAGGTGCCGCTGCGGTCACCGTCCAGGGTGGCGACCCAGGTGCCGTTCACATCCGGGGTCATCTCCACCTGCTCCACAGGCTCGGTCTGGGCGGCAGGATCGCCGTCGGTGAACAGATTCACGGTCACACCCAGCGCGGTGGGCGCCCAGACACGCAGGGTGGTCTTCTCCGGGGTGTAGACAGCGCCCAGATCATTGCCGGTATAGGTGAACTTGTTTTCAAAATCCGCGGTTGCGTAATAATCAGGCATCTCTATCTCATACTCCTTGCCGTTTAATGTGATTTGATGGTTCTTCATCAGATCCAGAGGCTGTGCCAGGGTCAAAACGTACTTGTCGCCGTCCTGGATGGCTTCCGAAACCTCCAGCGTGCCTTCCCGGTTCTTCACGGTGAAGGTCTCTGCTGTCAGCTCGGAGGACAGGGGACCGGACAGGCGCACGGTCACCTGGCTGGCGCCGTCATATCTGGCGGAGGTGACCACGGTGCCGGAGACCACATCCTTGTCATAGACGGTCTCGTGTCCTTCCACGCCGGATTCCACATAGATGTGGATGGTGCCGGAGAGAATGCCGGTGGTGTTGATGAACTGGTCCATGTTCACGTCCTTGGCAGTCCAGTTGTCGCCGCCGAACCGGACGATGTAGCCCACCTGGGCAGTGCCTGCCCGGCAGGTGTAGGTGGCGACCATTTCGCCGTTTTCCTCCACGAAGGGGTACGCGGCGCCCTGATCCACCCAGAACCACACATCCCAGCCGTCATAGCTGCCGTCGGCACGGTGGTAATGGAGTTTGATGGTCACATCGTCGTCCGCGGCATGGACGGTGGGGATCATCCCGCAGATTCCGAGCAGCATCACGATCGCCAGAGCGAGGGATAAAATGCGTTTGCTCATAATGTTTCCTCCTGTGTACTCATTGCGCGAATCCTCTTCTCGCAGGGACATTATACCATTGCGAAAGGAGGATGTAAAGAAAGAATCCACAGAAATTTGGCTGGAAGGCGGGATTCCGCTTGACAAATGAAACGGAGAGAGGTATAATTCACGGTGTTGAAAATCCATGGGCTTGTAGCGCAGTTGGGAGCGCACCACATTCGCATTGTGGGGGTCGAGGGTTCGAATCCCTTCAAGTCCACCA
>JBJDYP010000031.1:0-3116 GCA_051867435.1 Faecousia sp. | reverse complement strand
TAACTGATAGCCAAATGCCGCCGAATTTGTGCGTCAAAACCTATCAGGTTCGCTTCGCACTTCCGGAGACGCGGCGGGGGATTCTTAAGGGGGCGCATTTGCTCGAAGCGCCCCTTAAGTCGGCTTCTTTGTCACTTTCTTGCCGAAACAAGAAAGTGAAATAATACACTACAAAGAACATCATATTCTTACTTCCGCACAAATCAGAACGTAAGCAAAAGGAGAACGGATTGCCACGCCAGTCTGCTGACTGGCTCGCAATGACGTGGAATTTTTGGTGGTCTGGTGCGTCCGAATAGGTACGCAGCAAGCAGTCCAGTGCCTGCGGGCGGGAATTCTTGTTCGGAGGCTTCGCCTTTCGTCCTGCACGTCATTGCGAGCCAGTGACCGATGTCACTGGCGTGGCAATCCGCATCCCCTTGCAGTGTCAATTATCGATAGTGCCCAAATAGGAGAACGGATTGCCACGGAGCAGTGCGCGCTTATCTCGCAATGACGTGGTGACTTGATAGGCAAAGCCAATGAATGGGATTTATATAGCAAAAACGATACCCAGCGGTACCAAGAGGAAAATGACCGCTGATTGGTTGTATTAAAAATTCTTAAGAGGCTCCCAAAACCGGAAAATATGTGCTACAATTGGAAAAAAGGAGTGATTTTCATGGATGAAACCATTCGCGTTCTTGCCGTGGACGACGAGCCGGACCTGCGACAGCTTCTGCGGATTCTGCTGGAAAACCAGGGCTACCATGTGGACGAAGCCGCATCGGGTCTGGAAGCGGTGGAGCAGGTGAGAAACCACCCGGATTTTGACCTGGTGATCATGGACATCATGATGCCCGGGCTGGACGGCGTGGAGGCCTGCCGACGGATCCGGGAATTTTCCGCCGTGCCCATGCTGTTCCTCACCGCGAAAACCCAGCTCGGAGACAAAGCGGAGGCCTACGGCAGCGGCGGCGACGACTACCTGGCAAAGCCCTTCTCCCAGAAGGAGCTGATGATGAAAGCCGAGTCTCTGCTGCGGCGCTACCGGGTGTACAAGGGCAAGTCCGTCACCCCCGGCGGAGATCTGACCCTGGACGAGGAGCACCGCACCGTGCTCCGGGGCAGCGAGAACATCGAGCTCACCGACAAGGAATTCGGCATCCTCCAGTTTTTCTTCCGGCACAAAGGCGAGGTGCTGGATGTACGCACCGTATACGAAGCCGTATGGGGAGAAAAATACCTGCCATCCTCCAACAATACCGTCATGGTCCACATCCTGAACCTGCGGAAAAAGCTGGAGGAGGAGCCTGCCAACCCCAAGCTGATCCGTACCATCTGGGGAAAGGGGTATCAGTTTGGCTAAAACCAAGGCTTCCCACTCGCTGACCTTCCGGCTGCTTGCCGTGGTCTGCGCCGCAGCCATCTTTGCCGCGCTGACCTTTGCACTGGTCAATGCCCTGGGCAGCTACCTGATCCGCACCCGGTACATGGATGCCCAGGCCGTGGAAAAGCGCACCGCTGCGGAAATCGATTCCTTCCGCAGCTTCGTGTGGGAGCATCAGGTCAATTCCATGGACGCGGATACCATCGGCATCTGGAACCGGGAGCACCGAAAAACCGAGCTGACCATTTACGGCAAGGTCATGGTGGTGCGCTCCAGCGCGAAGGGCGCGGAATTGGTATCCTCGGAGTCCGGCCTCATCGTCCGAACCGGCGAAAACGCCCAGCTTCGGGAGTATCCCGTGAATTTCGCGGACGGCGCCTTTTCCGTTGCCGTCACCGACCTGTCCGCCGACGGGATCCACATTATCTGGACCACCGTGTCCCTCTCCATTGCCGCGGTGTTCTTTCTGCTGATCGTGCTGTTTTATGACGCCCATGTCACATCCTCCATCCGCAGGCTGGGCCGCCAGGTGCGGCAGGTGAGCAGGGGAGCCCTGCAAAAGCAGATCCTGCCCACCTCCCGGGACGAGATCGGTGAGCTGGCGCTGGATGTGGATGCCATGCGGCTGTCCATCATCGACAAGCTCCAGCGGGAGGCAGACGCCTGGAACGCCAACGCCCAGCTCATCACCGCCATCTCCCACGATGTCCGCACCCCGCTGACCGCGCTGATGGGCTATCTGGAGATCCTGTCCAAGGGAGATCTGCCCCCGGAGCAGCAGGCACAGTTTCTCCAGGTGTGCAAGCGCCACGCCCAACGGCTGCGGGAGCTGACCGACGAGCTGTTTGACTTTTTCCTGGTATTCGGACAGGCTGCCCCGGAGCAGCACCCGGAGGAATTTGACGCGGACACGCTCCTGGAACAGATTTTGGGCGAGCATATCGCGGAGCTGCGCCAGCAGGGCTGCGACGTGCGCCATGTCACCGGAGATCTGGCAGGCTATACCATGACTGTGGATCTGCGGCACCTGCGCCGGGTATTTGACAATCTGGTTTCCAACCTGCGGAAATACGCCGACCGGGACAAGCCCATCGCCGTGCTGGTATCCGCGGAAAACGGCGCGCTGGAAATCCACATTTCCAACACCGTTGCCAATCATACCGGCCGGGTGGAAAGCACCGGCATCGGGCTGAAGACCTGCGAAAAGCTGGTATCCGCCATGGGCGGCAGCTTCACACGATGGCAGGAAGACGGCATTTTTACCGCCCGGATCCAACTTCCGCTGCGAAAAAAAGAATAGGGAAAACCCCCGGAATTTCCAACAATTCCGGGGGGTTTTTAAGTGAAATTCTTGTCTTTTTGGCATCTATGGTGCCCCATTCGGAGAACGGATTGCCACGGAGCAGTGCGCGCATATCTCGCAATGACGTGGGGATTTGGGAGCCGGGTGCCTCCGAATCACTTCATCGCAGACAATACAAGACCAGCAGGGCGAATATCTCATTCGGCGGCTTCGCTTTTCCATTTTCCACGTCATTGCGAGCCAGTGACCGATGTCACTGGCGTGGCAATCCGCATCCCCTTGCAGTATCAATTGTCGATCGTACCCAAATAGGAGAACGGATTGCCACGGAGTAGTGCGACACTGGCTCGCAATGACGTGGTAACTGATAGCCAAATGCCGCCGAATTTCTGCGTCAAAACCTTTCAGGTTCGCTTCGCACTGCCGGAGAAGCGGCGGGGGATT
>JBJDYP010000030.1:0-13716 GCA_051867435.1 Faecousia sp. | reverse complement strand
TTGCGAGATAAGCGCGCACGCTGGCGTGGCAATCCGTTTCCCTTGTGCGTTCGTTTTGACTGGTGCGGAAGAAAGAATAAAATGTACTTTGTAGGTTTTATTTCACTTTCTTGTTTCGGCAAGAAAGTGACAAAGAAGCCGACTTAAGGGGCGCTTCGAGCAAATGCGCCCCCTTAAGAATCCCCCGCCGCTTCTCCGGCAGTGCGAAGCGAACCTGAAAGGTTTTGACGCAGCAATTCGGATGCACCCGGCTCCCAAATCCCCACGTCATTGCGAGCCAGTGTCGCAACACTGGCGTGGCAATCCGTTCTCCTAATAGGGAACCATCGATAACCAACACGGTAAGGGGATGCGGATTGCCACAGGTGACATCGGTCACCTGACAGGAAAGTGCCCCCGGGGAAATCCCCGGAGGCACGAAAAACTATTTCACAAAGGGAAGCCGTTTCAGACGGCCTGTGAGGAGAAACGCCAGCAGGATCTTCACCGCGTCCATGGGGATGTAGGGAACCACGCACATGGACAATATGGCCGATATGGTGATCTCCTTACCGGCACCGATGTACACCTGATAGAACCACAGGGAACCGAAGGCATAGCACAGCAGGTTGCCCAGGATCATGGCGGTGAGCCGCACCCAGGGCTTGTCCCCCAAAAGACCGGTGATGAGCCAGTAGAGCAGGCCGGAACCCAGAAAGCCCAGGATATAGCCGCCGGTGGCACCCATCAGCACGCCGAATCCGCCGCGGAAGCCGGAGAACACGGGCAGTCCCACCAGACCCAGCAGGATGTAAACGGCAATGGCAATGGTTCCCCGCTTTCCGCCCAGCACACCCAGCGCCAGAAACACGGCAAAGGTCTGCATGGTGATGGAGATTTCGGAAATGGGGAAGGCGATCCAGGCACAGACGGCGGTCAGCGCCGCGAACAGGGCACACAGCGCCATGTCCCTTACGGGAAATTTCTTCATCTTACTTCCCTTGCAGGTACGCGTCGATGGCTGCGGCGCCCTTCTTGCCGGCACCCATGGCCAGGATCACGGTGGCGGCGCCGGTGACGGCGTCACCGCCGGCAAACACGCCCTCGCGGGTGGTCATTTCGGACTCGTTGACGATCAGGCAGCCCTTGCGGTTGGTTTCCAGACCGGGGGTGGTGGAACGGATCAGGGGGTTGGGGCTGGTGCCCAGCGCCATGATCACGGTGTCCACATCCAGAACGAACTCGCTGCCGGGGATTTCCACGGGACGGCGGCGTCCGGAAGCGTCAGGCTCGCCCAGCTCCATGCGGATGCACTTCATGCCGCAGACCCGGCCGTTCTCGTCGCCCAGGATCTCGATGGGATTGCACAGGGTCTTGAACTCAATTCCCTCTTCCTTGGCGTGGTGCTGCTCCTCCTTACGGGCGGGCATCTCCGCCTCACCCCGGCGGTAGACGATGTACACATGGTCGGCACCCAGACGCATGGCGCAGCGGGCACCGTCCATTGCCACGTTGCCGCCGCCAACCACCGCCACAGCCTTGGACTTGATGATGGGGGTGTCGGCTTCCTCGGTGTAGGCCTTCATCAGATTGGTACGGGTCAGGTACTCGTTGGCGGACATCACGCCCTTCAGCGCCTCGCCGGGGATGTTCATGAACATGGGCAGACCCGCGCCGGAGCCTACAAACACGGCCTTGAAGCCCATCTCGAACAGCTCGTCGATGGTCAGCACCCGACCGATGACCATGTTGGTCATGATCTTCACACCCTGAGCCTCCAGCTTCTTCACCTCGTTGGCGACGATGGCCTTGGGCAGACGGAACTCGGGGATGCCGTAGACCAGCACACCGCCGGCGGTATGCAGCGCCTCAAACACGGAGACCTGGTAGCCCTTCTTGGCAAGGTCGCTGGCGCAGGTCAGACCGGCGGGGCCGGAGCCTACGACTGCCACCTGGATGCCGTTGGAGGCTGCCTTTTCGGGCATGGCGTTCACATTCTCCCGGTACCAGTCGGCAACGAAACGCTCCAGCCGTCCGATGGCAACGGGCTCGCCCTTGATGCCCCGGACGCACTTGCACTCGCACTGGCTCTCCTGGGGGCAGACACGTCCGGACAGGGCAGGCAGGGCGTTGGTGGAGGTGATGATCTCGTAAGCGGCGGCAAAATCGCCCTCCGCCACCTTTTTGATGAACTCGGGGATGCGCACATTGACGGGGCAGCCCTCCACGCAGGCGGGCTTTTTGCAGTTCAGGCAGCGGCCTGCCTCCTCCATTGCCATCTCGGGGGTGTAACCCAGGGCAACTTCCTTAAAATTGCGGGCACGGACCTTGGGATCCTGCTCGGGCATCGGGGTTTTCACAAGCGTCATATTCGGCATATCCTCTGTCCTCCTTACTGAATCAGTGCCTTGCCCATGGTCTCCATGCGGCAGGTGTGGGATGCGGTGACTTCCGCTTCCCGGTCACGGTAAACGGTGTTGCGGCTCATCAGCTCGGCGTAGTCCACCTTGTGACCGTCGAATTCGGGGCCGTCCACGCAGGCGAACTTGGTCTCGCCGCCCACGGTGACCCGGCAGCCGCCGCACATACCGGTGCCGTCCACCATGATGGGGTTCAGGGACACCACGGTGTGAACGCCGAAGGGCTCGGTGGTCTTGCAGACGAACTTCATCATGGGCACGGGGCCGATGGCGAGAACCTCGTCATACTCCACGCCGCTTTCCAGCAGCTGCTGCAGCTTCACGGTGCCGAAGCCCTTCTCGCCGTAGGAGCCGTCGTCGGTCATCAGGTACAGGTTGTCGCTGGCGGCACGGAATTCCTCCTCCAGGATCACCAGATCCTTGTTGCGGAAGCCCACGATCACATCCACCTCCGCGCCGGCTTCCTTGAAGCCACGGGCAGCGGGCAGGGCAATGGCGCAGCCCACACCGCCGCCGACTACGCAGACCCGCTTCTTGCCTTCCACATCGGTGGGACGTCCCAGAGGACCAACGAAGTCCTGGATGTAGTCGCCCTCATTCAGCTTGCCCAGGGCGATGGTGGAAAAGCCGACTTTCTGGAAAATAATGGAAACTGTGCCCTTTTCCTTGTCGGTGCCGGCGATGGTCAGCGGCACCCGCTCGCCGTTCTCGTCGATGCGGAAGATGATGAACTGACCGGCTTTCGCTTTCCTTGCGATGAAGGGAGCTTCCACCTCAAGCTGGGTGACGGTGGGATTCAGCTCTCTTTTGGAGACGATTTTGTACATAATAATCCAATCCTTTCCTGAATTGTTTCTATTTACTTGCTTTCCTTCAGCAGATCCCGGATTTCGGTGAGCAGCTTTTCCTCTGCCGTGGGTTCCGGCTCCGCGGGCGCTTCCTCGGCAGCCTCTTCCGCTTCCTTCTTTTTACCGGCCTCCGCCAGCCTGTTCAGGCTGCGCACCAGCCAGAACACCACCAGCGCCAGGATCAGGAAGTTGATGATGGAGGCCAGGAAGTTGCCGTAGTTCAGGGTGTTCAGAATGACGTTGCCGGCTTCATCCAGCTTTTCCGGGCCGAAGAGCCGGGGCAGAACCAGCTTCATCTCGGAGAAGTCGATGCCGCCCAGGAAGATGGAGACGATGGGCATGATGATGTCGTCGGTCAGGCTTTTGGTGATGGTGCCGAAGGCCGCGCCGATGATGGTGCCGACCGCCAGCGCCATGGCGTTGCCCTTGATGGCGAATGCCTTGAAATCCTCGATCCAGGAGGGCTTTTTCAGTTTGCTCATAGTGTTTGCTTCCTTTCCTTTTTCTTAGGAACCTCTGAATCAATCGTCCGCGGCTGAGCAGCAGATCTTTTCCTTCATCCGTGCAGCTTCAAAAATGGGAAATACATACAGTATTCCTCCATTTTTGAACCTTTCGTCTGGAGAAAAATCTCTTGCTGTCAGTACTTGCCGATTGAATCAGAGCTTCCTCTACGCTGATCCGTGTTTTGCCACGGCGGTATCCGATTTACTTTCTCTTCGGCTCGATGACTTCCAGACCGCCCAGGTATTTGCGCAGCACCTCGGGCACCACCACGGAGCCGTCGGCACGCTGGTTCTGCTCCACCATGGCGGGGAAGATCCGGGAGGTAGCCAGGCCGGAGCCGTTCAGGGTGTGGACAAACTCGGGCTTGCCGGTGGACTCCCGGCGGAAACGGATGTTGCCCCGGCGCGCCTGATAATCCCGGGCATTGGACACGGAGGAGACCTCCTTGTAGCCGTTCATGGAGGGAATCTGAATCTCAATGTCGTAGGTTCGTGCCATGGACGCGGAGCAGTCGCCGGCAGCCAGCTTCACGGTACGGAAGTGGAAGCCCAGACCCTTCACCAGATTCTCGGCCTTGCGAACCAGCTCGTCAAAGGCAGCGTCGGAATCCTCGGGACGGGTGAACTGGAACATCTCCACCTTGTTGAACTGGTGACCGCGAACCATGCCCCGCTCGTCGGCACGGTGGGAACCGGCCTCACGGCGGAAGCAGGGGGTGTAGGAGAAGAACTTCCTGGGCAGGTCTGCCTCGGAGAGGATCTCATCCCGGTAAACGGATGCCAGCGCGGCCTCCGCGGTGGGCAGCATATAGTGGATCCGGTCGTCGGTGGGGTTGGCGATCTTGTAGACCTCGTCGGCAAACTTGGGGAACTGTCCCGCGGTCTCGCCGCACTGGTACTCCAGCATATGGGGAGGCAGAATGAAGTCGTAGCCGTCGGCGATGTGGGTGTCGATGAAGTAGTTCAGCAGCGCCCATTCCAGGCGGGCACCCATGCCGGTGTACATCCAGAAGCCGGAACCTGCCAGCTTGGTGCCCCGGTCGTAGTCGATGAGACCCAGATCCAGGCACAGATCCACATGGTGCTTGGGAGTAAAGTCAAACTTGTGGGGCTCGCCGTAGTAGCGCAGGGGCTGGTTGTTCTCCTTGCCGCCGGGGGTCAGATCCGGGTCGGGCAGGTTGGGCAGGCTCAGCATACAGGTGTGGTACTCGTCCTCCACGGCATTGAGCTTCTCGGAGTTGGCGGCAATGTCGTTTTTCAGAGCGGTCATTTCCGCGAAGATGGGCGCGGTGTCCTGCCCGGCCTTCTTCATGGCGGGGATCATCTTGGAGACCTTGTTCTGCTGGGCTTTCTTGGTTTCCGTGTCGGCAATCAGCCGGCGGCGCTCCACATCCAGCTCCAGGATCCGGTCGATCACCGCGTCGCAGTCCACTTCCTTGGCTTTCAGACCGTCCTTGACAGCCTGGGGGTTTTCTTTGATTCTCTTAATATCAAGCATCGTTTTTTACTCCTTCTTGATGATGTTTCCTACGAAATTTCCGCCGGGAGAACGGGTCAGCCCCGGCTGCCGCCTTTGGAGAGGGTCATCAGGGCATCCAGCAGGTTCTGCAGATCCTCCTGACCGTAAAATTCCAGCTCAAAACGGCCCTTGCGCTTGCCATTGACGATTTTTACGCCCCGTCCCAGATGTCTGGACAGGTTCTTTTCGCACTCTGCCACATAATCCACGGCAAGCGGCGTTTCCTTCACAGGCGCGGGCTCTTTTTCCAGGTTTTTGCACAGAAGCTCCGCCTGCCGGACGGAAAGTCCCAGAGCCGCGATCTTCTGGGCGGCTTCCTTCTGCCGCTTTTCGGACTTCACGGTGAGGACGGCCCTTGCGTGACCGGGGGTCAGCTTGCCGGTGCGAACCATTTCCAGAATTTCCTGGGGAAGACTCAGCAGCCGCAGGGCGTTTGCCACCGCGGGACGGGACTTGCCCACCTGTTTGGAGGCTTCCTCCTGGGTCAGACCGTAGTCGTTCATCAGGCTTTGGTAGCCCAGAGCTTCTTCCACGGGGTTCAGATCCTGGCGCTGCAGATTCTCGATCAGCGCCAGCTCCATGGCTTTTTTGTCGTCGGCTTCCACCACCACCACGGGAACCTCGGAAAGACCCGCCAGTCTGGCTGCCCGCCAGCGGCGCTCGCCGGCGATGATCTGGAAGTAGCCGCCGGCGGTTTCCCGGACGGTCAGGGGCTGGATCAGACCGTGGAGGGCAATGGATTCGCTGAGCGCCTGAAGCTCCACCTCATCAAAGTCCTGACGGGGCTGCCCGGGGTTAGGTTCTACCTTATAAATGGGCAGGGTGCGGTAGGCACCGCCCTCTGCCTTTTCCTCGGGGACATCCTCGAACAGAGCGCCGAAGCCTCTGCCGAGACCTTTTGAAGCTGCCATTTTCCTCATCCTTTCTTAAATACCCACCAAATCCTTCCGAAGCGAGTCCCGAACCTCCTCGGAAAGTGCCCGGTAGGCAACGGCTCCCCGGCTGCTCCGGTCGTACTGGTAAATAGGGACGCCGTGACTGGGCGCCTCCGCCAGACGGACATTCCGGGGAATCGCGGTGGGGAATACCTTGCCCGGGAAGTGCCGCCGCACCTCCTGCGCCACCTGGGCACAGAAATTGGTTCTGCCGTCAAACATGGTCAGCACCACGCCGAAGATTTCCAGACGGGGGTTCATCCGCTTTTTGACCATCCGCAGGGTGGTCATCAGGTCTGCCAGACCCTCCAGGGCGTAATACTCGCACTGCACGGTGACCAGGATGCCGCTGCAGGCGCACAGGGCGTTCAGCGTCAGCAGTTCCAGGGACGGCGGGCAGTCAATGAGGATCACGTCGTATTCGTCCTGCACCCGGGAAAGGGCGTTTTTGAGCTGCATCTCCCGGTGATCCACGCCGATCAGCTCGATCCCGGCACCTGCCAGATCCGCGCTGGCTGGCAGCACGTCGCCCCAGGGGGTGTGGACGATGGCGTTTTTCACATCCTCGCCGTTGATCACCACATCGTAAACGGTGTGTTTCAGCTTCCGCTTTTGCAGACCTAAGCCCGAAGTGGCGTTTGCCTGGGGGTCAAAATCGCACAGCAGGACTTTCAGCCCCAGATCGTGAAGTCCGGCGGTCAGATTTACGGCGGTGGTGGTTTTGCCCACGCCGCCTTTTTGGTTCACTATGGCTATGATTTTTCCCATGACCGGCTCCTCTGGTGTTTTCGGTTATTATATCATTATGCCCCGGTTAAATCAATAGAAAACCTTCCCAAAAATCCAACCGGAAATGAATTGTTTGCAGTGAATCGTGATGATTCCTCCTTTATACCGCCAGTGTTTCACGTGAAACATTCCCCTCCGAAGGGCAGAAACGCCTCCCTGTCCGCGGATGCCAAAACGGGATGACATAGCCGGAAGGGAGGCGTTTTGTTTCACGTGAAACAGCAATGTTAGGGAGTGGATCCAATGGTGGTTTCCCCGGAGGTGTTGAAATTCTGCCCCTTTGCGGGGGCGGTGTGGCTGTCCCGGAAGTGCAGAACGGCGACACCGGAGAAAGCCAGCACCACAAGAAGCAGCACGCCGGCAAGAATCCGAAGCGCACGGTTGGATTTGCGGAGCCGGGCGATCTGCTCCTCGGGCTTGATGGTACGGCGCTGCCGTTTGGGGGCAGGGACAGCCTGCCGCTTGGGGATAAAGACGGGTACATCGGAACGGATGGGGTAGCCCTCCATGGACGCGCGGCACCTGTCACAGAAGCACTGCCGCTCCGGGATCTCCACGCCGCATTTCAAACAGTTCATAGCTGCCCTCCTTTCGGGATTTGTGTTCTGCTGATAGTTTACATCAGATTTGGAATAAAGTAAATAGGGACAATGATTTTTTCCCAATGCGGCGCTTCCGGTGAGGGGAAGACGAAAAACCCCGGCAGCAGCCGCTGCCGGGGCAAAATCACGGGAACAATTACAGCTTGCTGTACGCCACAGCGGTACGGGCGGCAACCCGGGCGTTGTTGTACACCAGGCGGATGTTGGAGGACAGGGAATCGCCGCCGGTCAGCTCGGAAACCCGTGCCAGCAGGAAAGGCGTGGTGGCCTTGCCGTGGATGCCCTTTTCCAGAGACTCGGCGATGGCCTGGTCGATGGCTGCGTTGATCACGGCGGGATCCATGGCGAATTCCTCGGGGATGGGGTTGGTGACCAGCATACCGGCACCCAGAGCCAGATCGTTCTGCACCTTAAACGCGGCAGCCAGCTCTTCCTCGGTGTCGATGCGGTAGTCCACGGAGAAGCCGGAGGAGCGGGTGTAGAACGCGGGCAGCTCCTTGGTGCCGAAGCCGATGACGGGCACACCCTTGGTCTCCAGGTACTCCAGAGTCAGACCCAGATCCAGGATGCTCTTTGCGCCGGCGCAGACCACCATCATGGGCGTGCGGCCCAGCTCTTCCAGGTCGGCGGAAATGTCCATGGTGGTTTCCGCGCCCCGGTGTACGCCGCCGATGCCGCCGGTAGCGAAGATCTTGATGCCTGCCATGTGGGCGATGATCATGGTGGTGGTCACGGTGGTGGCGCCGTCCTCACCCCGGGCGCACAGCACAGCCAGGTCACGACGGGAAGCCTTGGCGATTGCCTGACCCTTCTTGCCGAAATACTCGATTTCCTCCGGGGTCAGACCGGCCTTCAGGCGGCCGCCGATGATGGCGATGGTCGCGGGCACGGCACCGTTCTCCCGGATGATGCGCTCCACATTCAGCGCGGTCTCCACATTCTGGGGATAGGGCATCCCGTGGGAGATGATGGTGGATTCCAGAGCCACAACGGGCTTGCCGGCTGCCACGGCGGCAGCGACTTCGGGGTTGACATCCAGATACTTGTTCAGATTCATTGTGATCACCTTTCCTTAATATATTCAATCGTTTTGAGATTTACGCGTGGGCTTGGAGCCTGCTCCGCAGGGTCGCCGTGTTAAGGCCGGGGTTGTTGGTCTGCTCGCTCTCCATGGTGATGGCAGCGGCGGCAAGACCTGCCAGGGCAGTCTCCCGGAGCGGGGTGCCCTCCAGATAGGCCCAGACAATGGCGCTCATGAAGGAATCGCCGCAGCCGGTGGTGTTGACCATCCTTCCGGGCAGATTGGGCAGCAGGAGCCCGGGCTCCGTCTGGCTGGCGGCATACACCCCATGGGAACCCAGGGAGAGGAACACCCGGCGCAGACCGGTGGCAAGCAGGGCATCCGCTGCCTTGGCGGCGCTTTCCTCGTCCGTGATGGGAACACCTGTCAGCAGCTCCGCTTCCAGCCGGTTGGGCTTCAGGGTGTGGAGCTTGCCCAGAATGGGACGAATTTTTTCCGCTTTGATGGTGGAAACCGGGTCGCAGAAGATGGGGGCGGTGCAGTTCTCCGCCAGAAAAGCCAGGGATTCCGCCGGGATGTTGGTATCCGCGATCACCACCTGGGCGTTGTTCAGCAGGGTCAGCCTGGAGGCCAGGTAGGCGGGGGTGATCCTGTCGCAGATGTCCATGTCGGAAACCGCCAGGGCCATGTCCCCGTCGGGACTGGTGATGTAAAGGTAGGTGGAGGTGGTGCCGCCGTTGACCTGCAGGGCGTGGCTCAGGTCAATGCCCAGCGACGAGCAGGAAGCAGCCACCTGCTGCCCGTACAGGTCGTCGCCGTAAGCGGACAGCATCCGCACATCGATGCCCAGCAGCGCCAGATTGTGGGCGATGTTTCTGCCCACGCCCCCCAGGCTGGTGTGAACCTTGCCGGGGTTGGAGTCCGCCGGGACCAGAGAAGCGTTGGATCTGCCGCCGATGTCCACGTTGATGCCGCCCACCACCACCACATAGCTGCCGGACCGGAGCACATAGCCCTTGCCCACAATGCAGCCCTTTTTGATGAGGTTGGAGATGTGTACAGCCACGGAGGACCGGGTAATGCCCAGCCGGTCAGCCAGCTCCTGCTGGGAGATCATGGGATCCGATTCAATCATCTGCAAAATCTGCCGTTCCCGTTGTGTCATCTGTGTCACCGCCTAAACATTATATTTGGTTTCTAATCACAAGTTTATAATATCACACAGGAAAAGGGTTGTCAAGTCCTGTCTTTTGTCGAAAAGTGTCGAAAATCATCGAAAGCGAATGATTGAAAAAAAGGTCGAAATATGGTATGTTTTTTTAGGGAAGCTCTGAATCATTCGGCGAAAGCTGACAGCAGAAACCGAATTGTTCAGAGTTTCCCCGGAGAGAGGGGTGTTCTGATGACGTTGCAGCGTGTTCTGATCGCGGATTCCTCGGAGGAATTCCGCCGGGAGCTGGCAAGATGCTTAAGCGACGACTTTGCGGTGCAGCACTGCGGCGACGGAAAGACTGCCCTTCACCTGATGGACAGCTTCTGCCCGGATGTGCTGGTGATGGATGTGATGCTGCCCCATCTGGACGGGCTGGGGGTGCTCTCGGAGATTGCCCAGGCCTATCCTGCCTGCACGGTGCTGGTCACCACCCGGTTTATCAGCGATTATGTGCTGCGCTCCCTGGAAACCATGGGGGTGCGCTATGTGATTATGAAGCCCTGCAGCATCCGAAGCACTGCCCAGCGGGTGCGGGATCTGGCGGCATCCTGCGCGGTGCCCATGCCCCTGGCGCCGGAACCCCGCAGCGCGGTGAACAACCTGCTGGTGAACCTGGGCATCCCCACCAGACGGCGGGGCTACGCCTGCCTGCGGGAAGCGATTCTGCTCTATGCCCGGAATCCGGCGCAATCGGTGACCAAGGAGCTGTATCCCGCGGTGGCGGAGCGGTGCAGCGGCACCAGCGCCCAGGTAGAGCGGGCCATCCGTTCTGCCATTGCCGCCGCCTGGGAGAGCCGGGCGGGAAGGTATTGGCAGCTCATGTTCCCGGAGGAAGAGGCGCGGAAGGTGCCCCGGCTGACTAACGCATTGTTCATTTCCCGGATCGCGGAGCATCTGACCGCCGAAACGGGAATGGAGAACAAACCGTACACAGAAAGCCATCCGGAGGATAAAAACTGAGCGGACAGAACGCCCGAATCGGGAGAAACGGATTGCCACGGAGTAGTTGCGGCACTTATCTTGCCATGAGGAGGATATTTGGTGGTTGGGTTCCGCTGAATTTCTGCATTGAAATATTTCAGGTTCGCTTCGCACTTCCGGCGAAGCGGCGGGGGATTCTTAAGGGGGCGCATTTGCTCGAAGCGCCCCTTAAGTCGGCTTCTTTGTCACTTTCTTGCCGAGACAAGAAAGTGAAATATTACACTACAAAGTACATTTTATTCTTTCTTCCGCACGGGTCAGAACGTAAGCACAAGGAGAACGGATTGCCACGCCAGCGTGCGCGCTGGCTCGCAATGACGTGGTAACTTGATAGCCAAATGCCGCCGAATTTCTGCATTGAAACCTTTCAAGTTCGCTTCACACTGCCGGAGAAGCGGCGGGGGATTCTTAAGGGGGCGCATTTGCTCGAAGCGCCCCTTAAGTCGGCTTCTTTGTCACTTTCTTGCCGAAACAAGAAAGTGAAATTAACACTTCAAAGTACATCTTGTTCTTACTTCCGCACCAGTCAGAACGTAAGCACAAGGGGATGCGGATTGCAACGCCAGAAAACCGGCACGGCCATGAGCCGTGCCGGTTTATTAACTGTTAAAATACGCCGAAGGCATCCAGCAGGATGGCAGCAAAGGTGAGAATCAGCAGTGTCCAGCAGATTCCGACAATGATGTCCAGTTGCTTCAGCGTCAGCGGGATTTTATCGTACCAACATTCTTTGGTGGTCTGCCAGGCCGACTTTTCCGGCTCCTGCTGTTCCGGCTTCTTTTCCAATTCCTGATCCATTACTTCTTTGCCACGTACTTGCGGATATCCATGGCAACGGCGGTAATGACCACCAGGCCCTGAACGATGTAGTTGAAGTTGGGATCCACCCGCAGGAACTGCAGAATGATCTTCAGCAGCTCAAACACCAGCACGCCTACCAGAATGCCGGGCACGGTGCCGATGCCGCCGGTGGTGGAAACGCCGCCGATGGTACAGCCCGCGATGGCTTCCAGCTCATAGGAGACGCCCATGGAAGCGGAGGCACCGCCGGACTTACCGGTCATCAGGAAACCGGCGAAGGCGTACATAAAGCCCGCGATGGCGTAGATGGAGGTGAGCTTCCGGCGGACGTTGACGCCGGAGACCTCCGCGGCGTTCTCGTTGCCGCCGATGGCGTACATATACTTGCCGTGGGTGGTCTTGTTATACAGGAACCAGAACAGCAGGCCAAAGACGAGGGCAAACAGGATGTAGCCGGAGAAGCCCTTGAAGTCGCCGAAGGAGAAAATCTTCCAGGTGAAGAAATTTTTGAACTGATCATGGAAGCCGCCGATGGGCTGGGCATCGGTGTAGATCAGGTTGATGCCGTAGACGATGGTCTGGATACCCAGGGTGGCAATGAAGGGAGGAACCTTCAGATAGGCCACGATGGAACCGGTAATCAGGCCGATAATGGTGCCGATGACCAGGACAATCAGCAGAACCAGCCACATATTCATCTCGGGAGCCCAGGTGAACAGACGGCCGACATAATCCGCTCTCTGCACCAGAACGCCGGTGAGGGTAGCGGCAAGAGCGGCCTGCCGTCCGGCGGACAGATCGGTGCCTTTGGTGATCAGACAGCCGGAAACACCCAGGGCAATCAGGAAGCGGATGGTGGTGTTTGCCAGCAAAACATTGAGGTTTTCGCCGGAGAAGAAGTTTTTGATGGTAAAGCCAACAATGACGCTGACCGTGGCCATCATAATGACGATGGGGTTGCCCTTGATGTAGCCCCACACAACCTGCCAGAAGCTCTTTTTGGTTTTCATTTCTGCAGTTCCTCCTTAACGCCGGAAGTTTCAAATTGGGTCGCCAGCTCCATGATATTCTCCTGGGTGGCGTCTTTTCCATCCACAAAGCCGGTCACACGGCCATCGCACATGACCATAATCCGGTCGGACATACCGATCAGCTCCGCCATTTCGGAGGAGATCATGATGATGCTCTTGCCTGCCCGGGCCAGCTCCTCGATGATGCAGTAAATCTCGTACTTCGCGCCCACGTCGATGCCGCGGGTAGGCTCGTCCAGGATCAGCACATCTGGGCTGTTGGCCAGCCAACGGCCGATGAGCACCTTCTGCTGGTTGCCGCCGGACAGGCTCTTGATCTGGGTCTTGCTGGAGGGCGTCTTGATGTTCATCTTGTGAACGTTCTCCTGGACAAGCGCCTCCACCTTCTTGTCGTCGATCATGACGCCGAAGTCCAGATACTGGTTCAAAGACGCCACGGAAATGTTATCCGCCACGCTCAGAACACCCAGAATACCGGTTGCACGGCGGTCTTCGGTCAGCATGGCGATGCCGTTGTCGATGGCATCCTTGGGGCGGGTAATGGTAAGTTCCTTGCCCAGATACCGGATCACACCGGTGGTGTGGGACCGGATGCCGAAGAGCCCCTCCATCAGCTCGGTACGCTGTGCGCCCACCAGGCCGCCAACGCCCAGGATCTCACCCTTGCGTAGCTGGAAGGACACGTTGCGGAAGCTTCTGGGGTTGATGGAGGTGAAGTTATCCACCTCAAAGACAACCTCGCCGGGTTTGTTGTTGCGATCGGGGAACAGGTTGGTCAGCTCCCGGCCCACCATCTTGGAAATGATGAAATCGGTAGTCAGATCCTTGGATTCCCAGGTGCCGATGTACTGGCCGTCCCGCATGACGGTGACCTCGTCGGAGATCCGGAGGATTTCATCCATCTTGTGGGAGATGTAGACAATGGCGACGCCGTCGGCCTTCAGATCCTCGATGATCCGGAACAGGGCTTCCACCTCGTTGGAGGTCAGCGAGGAAGTGGGCTCGTCCAGGATCAACACCTTGCAGTTGGCGCTGACGGCCTTGGCAATTTCCACGGACTGCATCTGGGAA
>JBJDYP010000029.1:0-51382 GCA_051867435.1 Faecousia sp. | reverse complement strand
CGCAGCAGCATGGCGCCCAGGTTGCCGTGACCCAGACCGACCTTGCGGTCCTCGGCGACGGAGCCGTCGATGCAGAATGCCTGCAGACCGATACCGATGGCCTCGGCAGCCTCGGCGGCGTTCTTCACGCCCTTCTTCAGCGCGATGGCAGCGCCCACGGTGTATGCCCAGCAGGCGTTCTCAAAGCAGATGGGCTGAATGCCCTTCACGATTTCATAGGGATCAAAGCCCTTGGCCTGGCAGATCTCGCGGCACTCCTCCACGGAGGAGATGCCATACTGTGCGAGGACGCCATTGATCTTGTCGATTCTTCTTTCGTAACTTTCAAACAAAGCCATTGTTTCGTCCTCCTCTTATTCGTGCCGGGGATCGATGTACTTGGGAGCGTTGTCAAAGCGGCCATAGTGACCCATAGCCTTCTTGTAGGCGGTGTTGGCGTCGTCGCCCTTCTTCATGAAGTCCATCATCTTGCCCAGATTGACGAACTCGTAGCCGATGATCAGGTTGTCCTCGTCCAGAGCGCAGCGGGTGACATAGCCCTCTGCCATCTCCAGGTAACGGGGGCCCTTCACCTTGGTGGCAAACATGGTGCCAACCTGGCTGCGCAGGCCCTTGCCCAGGTCTTCCAGGGAAGCGCCCACCACCAGACCGCCCTCGGAGAACGCAGACTGGCTGCGGCCGTAGACGATCTGCAGGAACAGCTCACGCATGGCGGTGTTGATGGCATCGCAGACCAGATCGGTGTTCAGCGCCTCCAGGAGGGTCTTGCCGATCAGGATCTCCGCGGCCATGGCGGCGGAATGGGTCATGCCGGAGCAGCCGATGGTCTCCACCAGGGCTTCTTCGATGACGCCTTCCTTCACATTCAGGGTCAGCTTGCAGGCGCCCTGCTGGGGAGCGCACCAGCCGATACCATGAGTGAAGCCGGAAATGTCCTTGATTTCCTTGGCCTGAACCCACTTGCCCTCTTCGGGAATGGGAGCAGGACCGTGATATGCGCCCTTTGCGACGGTGCACATATGCTGTACTTCTGCACTGTAAATCATTGCAAAAAATCCTTTCTTTTGTAAAAGTCGATTCCCCGGCCGCCTTTGGACAGGTTAGGCCGGAAAATCACATTTTCCGAGTATATATTATATAGAACCCGGGATAAAAAGTCAATGCGTCCCGCGAAAAAACAGGACGGAATTCACCCGGGGCAGACCGGCTGCCGGTTCATTCCCGTTCCAGCTCCGCCAGCCACCGGGTGACAGGCTCCAGAGCCTGGGGGTTCCACCGGTAATAGATGAATTTCCCCTCCCGGCGGTCTGTCACCAGTCCCGCCTCTTTCAGCACGGACAGGTGCCGGGAAACCGCCGCGCCGGATACGGGAAAACAGTCGGAAATCTCGCCCGCGGATTTTCGCCCGTCCTTCAGAAGCGTCAGGATCTCCCGGCGAATGGGATCCGCCAGCGCCCGGAGAAGAAGCTGCAGATCCATGGATTACACCCCTTTCGTCATTCGGTTAACATATTGGTTAAATATAATTTTACATTGATTTTTTCTTTCTGTCAAGTTGACTTTCGGAGAGATCTATTGTATGCTTTCCCTTGGAAAGCCAAAACCATTACCAAACAACAGAAAGGAAGCACGCTCCATGAGTGAGTTCATTCTGAACATTATCCACCGTCCCGAGATGGTGCCGGAATACGCCGAAAAGGTCACCGGTCACGGCAAGGGCGAAGATCTGGGCAGGAAGGCACTGC
Source organism: Faecousia sp. (assembly GCA_051867435.1). Taxonomy (GTDB): domain Bacteria; phylum Bacillota; class Clostridia; order Oscillospirales; family Oscillospiraceae; genus Faecousia. The sequence goes on along the minus strand of JBJDYP010000029.1, from coordinate 49,637 downwards.
TGACGGAAAGCCTGGACATTTTCAAGACACAGCAGGCAATTGCCCACAAAAACGGGTTGAAAACCACCATCCAGATGACCTACGCCAGCCTCTTCAACGACGAGGCCGTCGCCCTGGCGAAATCAGACCACGAGACCTACGGCGACGAGATCAGCCTGACCCTGCTGGGTCTTCCCTGCAAGGAATTCCGGGAAAAGTACAAAACCAAGGACTTCTGCATCTGGATGTTTGACATGGAGATGAAGAAGAGCGTGGTGGACGATGTGTTCGGCAAGTTCTACCAGTGCTTCGGCTTCTACCCCCAGTCCACCGGCAGCTACTACATGGATGCCGACCTGACCAACTACATCAAGGAGAAGTATCCCAGCGTGGTCTGCGCCGTGGCGACCTGCTGGGAGGAAGGCCCCAAGGCTTACCATACCTGCAACAACTCCTGGTACACCCTGATGGACGGCGGCCCCTGGGCGCCCTGGATCCCCTCCAAGGTCAACACCCACGCGCCCGCTGCCAACGAAGAAGAGGACAGCGGTATCGTTGCCATTCCTCACCTGAGCCGGGATCTGATGGCCTGCTATGACGGCAACGGCTCCAACTTCGGCACCCATCCCCAGAATGTGCTCCGGGGTATGCTCTACACCCCCGGCTCCTACGACGAAAACGGCGTCTACAGCGGTCAGAGCTATCCCTACCTCTACAACCTCATCGACCAGTACCGCTATCAGGAGAAGTTCAACAACGGCTACGCCTACAATATGCAGTTTGTGGGTCCCGGCTGGATGAACAAGATGGGCCGCTGGGAAGCGCCCTACGATCTGCTGCTCCAGAGCTACGAGGACGGCTGCGCGTACTACGGGCAGCTGAAGAAAGAGGGCAAGCTCATTGACCTGACCATGGCGGAGTTCGCGGACTACTACCGTAAAAAGAAGCACTATACCGAGCCTGAATGCGCCCTGTGGCGGGACATCGTCTACGGCAGCAACAAGCAGATCTTCTGGTACTGTGATCCCTTTATGCGCGCCTGCGTCAATATGGATCAGGGCGGCGCCATCGTGGATCTGCGTCCCTACGCGGCAAAGCTGGAGTGGAAGGTGGGCATCGGCACTCCCCATGTGCAGGAAGCAGGCTATCCCTTCCTGATCCAGGAGAAGTACCGTGCAGGCTACTTCACCCATTACGCCGGTGAGGGCACCATCCGCAGCGCGAAGATCTGCCGGGGTGGTGAGGAAGTGGATCTGGCGCTGTGCCGCACCAAGGCCCACTTCTCCGAGGAGAACGGCTGCCGCAAGCTGACCCTGGATCCCGTGGACATCGTTTTCTCCGATCTGACGGTGAAGCTTCAGACCGTCATCACCTTCCAGGAGGGCCGTTCCGACATCCAGATCGACCGCCATGTGCTGTCCATGAGCGATCCCGACGCGGAAGTTACCGTCAATGAATACATGGTCGCCTGCTACGGTATCAACGAATACCCCGAGGACATGACCCCCATCACCCTGACTGCCAGAAAGGGCAGCGAGGAGACTGCCCTCCGCTACGCCTACAAGTGCCGGGAGTTCTCCCTGGAGAACGCGGACGAGGTGGCGGCCTCCATCCCGCCCATCAAGACCCGGGTTTCCCTGGAGGCGCAGGGCGAAGATAAGAGCGGCTACTTTAAGGAAGGCTATGCCTTCAGTCCCATGTTCACGCTGGGTTACACCGGCACACTGAAAGAGAAGGAGGTATTCAGCACATGGCTCAAGCTGGCAAGGGAAGACTGAACTACCGCTGCCCCTCCTGCTTCATGCGGGATCTGGACATCGATATGTTCTACGATCCGGACAAGGAAGAATTTTACTGCATCCGCTGCCAATACACCGGCAAGGAAGAGGACGTTCTGGCAAAGAATGAGATGGCGCGGTTCCGCTATCGGTTCCTGAACAAGCGGTTCTCGATGGATGAATTTGAAAAATTTGACTAATTTGACGAATTTCGTTTCCCCCTCTTTTTTGAGGGGGAAACCCTGTATTCCGGGAGGATTTCTCATGGATCATATGTTTTACAAAGGCTTTGACGTGTCCACGCTGCCGGAGGTGGAAAATTGCGGCGGCAGATTCTTTGACCACGGCGTGGAGGACGATGCAATCCGGATTCTGAAGCGCTACGGCGGCAATTTCCTGCGGCTGCGGCTGTGGAACGATCCCTACGACGCGGAGGGCAACGGCTACGGCGCGGGCACCTGCGATCTGGAAACGGTTTTGTCCCTGGCAAGGCGGGCAAAGGCAGCCGGGATGGACTGGCTGCTGGATCTGCACTATTCCGACTTCTGGGCAGACCCGGGCAAGCAGGTGGTGCCCAAGGCGTGGCAGGGACTGGACGAGGATGGGCTCGCGGAGGCGGTCTACCGCTTTACCCGGGAGGTGCTGACCCGCTGCATCGCGGAGGATCTGGCTCCCGGCATGGTGCAGGTGGGCAATGAGCTGACCAACGGTTTGCTGTGGCCCACCGGGCGCAGAGGAAACTGGAGCACCATCCACCGGTATCTTATGGCGGGCATCCGTGCCGTTCGGGAGCTGCTGCCGCAGGTCAAGGTCATGGTGCATCTGGACAACGGCGGCAACCACCCGCTGTATCTGGAGTGGTTCGGGCATTTCTTCGGTCTGGGCGGCGACTGCGATATCATCGGCCTCAGCTACTACCCCTTCTGGCACGGCTCCCTGGCGGATCTGAAAGCGAATATGGACGATATCGCGCCCCGCTTCGGCAAGGATCTGGTGGTGGTGGAGACCAGCACCGCGTTTACCGTGGAAAACTATGCCGCTTACGAGAAGCTAAGCGAGGACGACCGGAAGGGACACCCCCTGCGCCCGGAATTGCAGGCAAAGGCGGAATATCCCCTGACGCCCCAGGGACAGGCGGATTTCATGTCGGCGCTGCTGGAAGTGATCCGCGGCGTACCCGGCGGCAGAGGCAGGGGCTTCTTCTGGTGGGAACCTGCCTGGATCCCCGTGCCCGGTTCCGGCTGGGCAAACCGGGCGGGCTGGGAATATGTCCACGAAAAAGGCCCCGGGGGCAACGAATGGGCGAATCAGGCCCTGTTTGACTACGACGGCAATGCCCTTCCCACGCTGGAGGTCATCCGGGATTTCAGGGAGGATGCCCAATGAAGCAGGAACAATTGCTGTTCGGCACGGCATACTATGACGAATATATGCCGGAAAGCCGCATCGACCAGGATTTTACCCTCATGCGGCAGGCGGGGATGAATGTGATCCGCATCGCGGAATCCACCTGGAGCACCTGGGAGCCGGAGGACGGGAAATTCTGCTTTGATTCCCTCCACCGGATGCTGGAGGGCGCCAAACGGCACGGTTTATCCGTCATCGTCGGCACACCCACCTACGCCATTCCCTCCTGGCTGGAAAAGAAGTACCCGGATATTCTGGCGGAGACCCACAGCGGTCGTCCCCGCTACGGCGGACGGCAGATCATGGACATCACCCACCCGGGATATCTTTCCCACTGCGAACGGATCATCCGGGCGCTGATGCGGGAAGTCATGCCCTATGACAATGTGATCGGCTTCCAGATCGACAACGAGACCAAGCACTACGACACCTGTTCCCCCGGGGCACAGGAAAAGTTCCGCAAGTATCTGGAAGGGAAGTTCGGCACGGTGGAGGCGCTGAACAAGGCCATGGGCTTTGCCTACTGGAGCAACGCGCTGGGCTCCTGGGATGACCTTCCAGATGTGCGGGGCACCATCAACGGCTCCTTTGCGGCGGAATACGAGGCGTTCCAGCGGAGCCTGGTGACGGATTTTCTTGCCTGGCAGCGCTCCATCGTGGATGAATACCGCCGTCCGGAGCAGTTTGTCACCCACAATTTTGACTTCGACTGGGAGCCCTCTCACGCGGTGGGTATGCAGCCGGATGTGGACCAGAACAAGGCGGTTTCCGCGGTGACCACCGTGGGCTGCGACATTTACTATCCCACCGCCAACAGGTACACCGGGGTGGAGATCGGCTTCTGCACCGACCTTGCCCGGGGTCTGAAGCAGGGGGAGAACTTCCTGGTACTGGAAACCCAGGCCCAGGGGCCGCTGCGAAGCTTCCCGCTGCCGGGTCAGCTTCGGCTTGCCGCGTTTTCCCTGCTGTCCGGCGGCGCCAACATGGTGGAGTATTGGCATTGGCATTCCATCCACAACGCCATCGAGTGCTACTGGAAGGGCGTTCTGAGCCATGATTTCACCCCGGGAAAGGCTTATGAGGAAGTGGCGTCCATCGGACTGGATATGCGCCGGTTAGGCCCCAAGCTCGTGAATCTGAAGCGTGCCTCCCGGGTGGCGCTGATGCTGTCCAACCGCAGCCTTTCCGCCATCCGGCACGACGCGTCCTTCTCCGGGTTCGCCTACAACCGGGACGCGGTGATGCCGTATTATAACGCCCTGTTCCGGCTGAACATCCCCTGCGACATTGTGTGGGATGACTGCCGGGATCTGGCGCGGTATGATCTTCTGGTGGTGCCGGGGCTGTACTGCGCGGAGGATTCGCTGGTGGAGGCGCTTCGGAAGTATGTGGAAAACGGCGGCTGCCTGCTGGCGGGCCCCCGGAGCTTTTTCACCGACCACAACGCTGCGATCCGTCACGAAACCCAGCCCTATGGCATGACCGAGGTTTTTGGGCTGCACTATGACCAGTTCTGCCCCGGCGAGGGGTATGAAGCGGGTGTGGGGCACTTCATGGAGCTGCTGCAGCTCCATCCCGGCACGGAGTCCCTCCGCAGCTATCAAAATCCTGCCTTCTCCGAATACAGCGCGGCTGCCCTGCACGCCTTCGGCAGGGGAAAGACCGCCTATATCGGCGCGGATTTTGAAGAAGGGATCCTGTCAGAGCTGTTCCGTGGGATCCTGCCCCGGCTTGGCATGGAGCTTCCCGGGGAAACCTGGCCGCTGATCCTCCGGGAAGGTACAAACGATGAAAACCGCCGGATCCGCTACGTTCTCAACTGCGCCGGCAGTGCGCTTTCCTACACCCCCGGCGAAAGCTGCACGGAGCTGCTGACCGGGAAACGGATTGCCCTCGGGGAGCCCGTGGCGCTTTCCCCCTGGGGCGTCGCGATTTTGGAATACTGACAGCGATGCAGCCGGTGCCTTTTGGCACCGGCTGATCTGCGTTCCGAAAATAAACTTGGAAAAGCGGTTGCACAGCAGGTTGAAATTTGGTATAATGTATTGACTATACAGTTACGATTGGGGTAAATGTATCGACAGGAGGAAAAGCCAATGAACAAAAAACTGAAACGGCTGATCCAGCCCGGCTTGGGTTTGTGTTTTGCGGTGATGGCGCTGTTTGCCGCCGCCACGGCTGCTTTCAGCAGCGTTTGGCTGGCGGGCGCGGAGGCTGTTGCCGCCGCTGCGCTGTTTGTCTACTATATCTACCGCAGAAATTTCCGGCGGAAAGAGCTGGAGGAATATCTGCGGTCGCTGAACGATGTACCCGACGAGGCGAAGCAGGGCAAGATCGCCCTGCCCATGCTGGTTGCCAATGTTTCCAACGGCGGGATCCTCTGGACGAATGACCGCTTTTCCGACCTGTCCGGCTTCCAGGAGAAGGTGTTTCGCCAGGATGTGCAGGAGCTGATCCCCGGTTTTAACATGGACTGGCTGGTCTCCGGCAAGAGCGAGTATCCCTATGACGTGCGGCTGGGCGGCCGGCGCTGCCGGGTGTACGGCAACCTGGTTCCCACCGGGGAAAAGAACGAGCCTATGCTGTGCCTGATGTACTTTGTGGATCTGACCGAGCTTTACCAGGTTCGGGATGAATATGTCCGTTCCCGTCCCGTGGTGTCCATCATTCTGCTGGACAACTACGAGGAACTGACGAAAAATCTGTCGGAGAGCGCCATCTCCACCCTGAATGCCAGCCTGGACCGGTGCATCACCGCCTGGGCGGAAAGCTACCATGGCCTGCTTCGGAAGCTGGAGCGGAGCCGCTATCTGTTCATCTTTGAACGCCGGGACTTAGACCGTACCATCCGGGACAAATTCTCCCTGCTGGAGAAGATCCGGGAGATCACGAACCCTGCCGGACTGGAGGCGACCATCTCCTTCGGTCTGGGCGTGGACGGCGCGGATTATGAGGAGAGCTACAGCTTTGCCTCTCTGTCCATCGAAATGGCCCTGAGCCGCGGCGGTGACCAGGCGGTGATCAAGGATCGCCTGAACTTCAACTTCTACGGCGGTCATACCCAGGAGACCGGCAGCCGCAGCAAGGTTCGCTCCCGGGTGACCGCCAACTCCCTGATGGAACTGATCGGACAGAGCAGCGCCGTGTTTATCATGGGCCACAAAAACGCGGATATGGACGCGGTGGGCGCTGCCGTGGGCATCCGCAGCCTGTGCCGCAAGAAGGGCAAAAAGTCCTATATCGTGCTGGATCTGGAGCGAAACGCTTCGGTGGATCTGATCACGGAGCTGCGCAGAACCCAGGAGTACGAAAACGCCTTCATCTCCGGCCAGGAAGCGCTGCTGCTGTGTGACAGCAAGAGCATCCTCGTGATCGTGGACACCAACCGGCCCGATCAGGTGGAATTCAAGCCGCTGCTGGAGACCATTTCCAAGGTCTGCGTGGTGGATCATCACCGCCGGGCCGCGGACTATATCGATCCGGTGGTGGTGGCGCTCCATGAGACCGCCGCGTCCTCGGCTTCCGAGCTGTCCGCCGAACTGGTGCAGTACTCCCTGGGCAAGGACGACCTGCTGCCCATCGAAGCCAAGGCGATGCTGGCGGGTATTTTCCTGGATACCAAGAGCTTCCATGTCCGCACCAGCGAGAGTACCTTTGAGGCGGCAGCATTCCTGCGCCGTATGGGCGCGGACACCGTGGAAGTCAAAAAGCTGCTGCAAAACGATTTCCAGGACACCATCGCCAAATACCAGATCGTCCGTTCCGCCCGGCTTTACCGCCAGGAGATCGCCATTGCCGCGCTGAATACGGGAACCTCCCGGACACTGGCGGCCCAGGCCGCGGACGAACTGCTGAACATCTCCGGAATCACCGCGTCCTTTGTGCTGTATCCCCAGGATAACAACGAGGTGGTCATCTCTGCCCGTTCCATCGGCGATGCCAACGTGCAGGTCATTCTGGAGGCGCTGGGCGGCGGCGGAAACGCGGCTACCGCCGGGGCGCAGATCCGGGGCAGCACCGTAAAGGAAACCCTGGACCGGCTGATTGCGTCCATCGATCAATATTATGAAGGCTGATATCATAAGGAGGAATGGAATATGAAAGTGATTTTACTGCAGGATGTGAAGGGCAAGGGCAAGAAGGGGCAGATGCTGGAGGTATCTGACGGCTATGCCAGAAACTTCATGCTGCCCCGGAAGCTGGCGATTGAGGCCACCCCGGACGCGGTGAACACCATGCGGATGAATGACAAGGCGCTGCAGGAGCGTCAGGCAAGAGAGCGCGCCGAGGCGCTGGAGACTGCCAAAAAGCTGAAGGAAATGACCCTCACCGTGTTTGCCAAGGGCGGCGGCGCGGGCAGGCTCTTCGGCTCCGTGACCAACCAGGAAATCGCCGATGCCCTGCAGAAGCAGAGCGGCATCACCCTGGACAAGCGCAAGATCCTGGTGGACGAGCCCATCAAGAATGTGGGCACCTACACCGTCCGCTGCAAGCTGGGCTATGAGATCACCGCGAACCTGACCGTGAAGATCGAAGAGGCCTGACCGGTTATCCCGAGAGAAAGAGAAAGGAGAGACCCGATGGACGAGGAACTGATTTCCCGGCAGCCGCCGCATTCGCTGGAAGCGGAGCAGGCCGTCCTGGGTTCCATTCTGATCGACAGCCGGTGCATCTCGGATGTGATCGGCGTTCTGAAGCCCGAGGATTTTTATCTTCAGCAGAACCGGCAGGTGTATGAGACCATCTACACCATGTTCAACTTCTCCCAGACCATCGACCCGATCACCGTGCTGGACAAGATGCGGGAGCTGGGTGTCTACACCGATTCCTCCCGGGACTATATCATGCAGCTCATGGAGATCACCCCTACGGCTGCCAATGCGGTTCGCTACGCGAACATCGTCCGGGATAAGGCCATGCTGCGATCGCTGTCCCAGGCGGGCAGCGACATCGTGCGCACCGTCGCGGAGGAGGTGGGCACCCCCTCCGAGATGCTGGAGACCGCGGAGAAGAAGATCTATGCCCTGCGGAAAGGGGAACGCGGGGACACCATGGAGCACATCGGCACCATTATGTATAAGGTGTTCGACCGGCTGACGGAGCTTTCCCAGTCGGACAGCGCCATCCCCGGCCTGTCCACCGGACTGCGGGATCTGGACACCAAGATCAACGGTCTGAACAAGTCCGACCTGCTGCTGATCGCCGCCCGTCCCGCCATGGGCAAGACCTCGTTTGCCCTGAACATCGGTCTGAATGTGGCAAAGAAATACAAGAAGACCGTGGCGTTCTTCTCTCTGGAAATGTCCCGGGAGCAGCTCGTCATGCGGCTTCTCTCCGGCGAGAGCTTCGTTGACAGCCAGAAGCTGGCAACCGGCAAGCTCTCCGACGATGAGTGGGCGAAGCTGTGCATGGCATCCGCGGCGCTGTCCCAGACGGACATCCGGGTGGATGACAATCCCTCCGCTACCGTGGCGGAGATGAACGCCAAGTGCCGCCGGCTGGACAACCTGGGGCTGGTCATTATCGACTACCTCCAGTTGATGACCGGATCCGGCTACGGAAAGAGCAGCGAAAACCGCGTTACGGTGGTGGGTGAGATCTCCCGGGCGCTGAAGATCATGGCAAAGGAACTGAATGTGCCGGTGATCTGCCTGAGCCAGCTCTCCCGCGGCCCGGAAAGCCGCCAGGACAAGCGGCCGATCCTCTCCGATCTGCGTGAGTCCGGCTCCATCGAGCAGGACGCGGACGAGGTGCTGTTTTTGTACCGGGATGATTACTATAACGAAAACAGTGAGGAAAAGAACGTTGCCGAGTGCATCGTGTCGAAAAACCGCCACGGCGAGACCGGCACGGTGAAGCTGCAATGGCTGCCTCAGTATACGACGTTTGCTGACCGGGAGTGGAAGCATGTTGAATAAGGTCTGCGCCATGGTGCGCAGGTACGATATGATCCATCCGGGAGACCGGGTGATCTGTGCCGTCTCCGGCGGCGCCGATTCCATGGCGCTGCTGTGGAGCATGGTGCTGCTCCGGGAGAAGCTGGGCTTTTCTCTGGAAGCCGCCCATTTCAACCACAACCTGCGGGGACAGGAGTCCGCCCGGGACGAGGGCTTCGTCCGGGAATTTTGCGAAGGCTACGGAATCCCGGCGCATTTTGGCACCGGGAAGGTGGAACCCGGCAAGAAGGGGCTGGAAGCCGCTGCCCGGGAGGCAAGATACGCCTTCCTTCGCGGTCTGGGCGGCGTGGTTGCCACGGCGCACACGGCAGACGACAACGCGGAGACCGTTTTGATGCGCCTGATCCGGGGCGCCGGGCTGAAGGGCCTGGGCGCCATTCCTCCCACGGGGGAGGGATTGATCCGACCCATGCTGACGGTGACCCGGCAGGAGGTGCTGGCGTTTCTGGAAGAATACGGTATTCCCTATGTGGAGGACAGCTCCAACGCCGGGGATGCATTCCTCCGCAACCGCCTGCGGCACCATGTGATGCCGCTGCTGAAAGCGGAAAATCCCAGTCTGGCGGAGAATCTTTCCCAGATGGCCCTGCGCCTGCGGGAGGACGAAGCGGCGCTTGCTCACGCGGCGGAACAGACCGGGGAATCGGTTTCCGCGCTGCGCGGCGCGGAAAGCGGGGTTCGCCGCCGGGTTCTGGAGCGGTTTTTGAAGAAATCCGGCGTAAAAGAGCCGGAAGCCAGCCATATCCGCCAGTTGGAAGCCCTGGTTTGGACGGACAAGCCATCGGCGGTATCCGATTTTCCCGGGGGTGTGCGGATCGCCCGGGATTATGACCGGCTGGTGGCTGCGGAAGCCGCGCCTGCCTGGGAAAACAGGACGCTGCCCTGTCCCGGTACGGTGGAAATCCCGCAGATCGGACTTCGGATCACCTGCGCGGCTGCGGATGCCATCGTCAACGATCCCATGACGATGACCGTGCGCGCCGAAGGGGCGCTGGTGCTCCGCCCCCGGCAGTCCGGGGACCGGATCACCCTTCCCGGAGGAACCAAGTCTCTGAAAAAACTGATGATCGACCGAAAAATTCCCGCCCCGCGCCGGGGATCCATGCCGGTTCTGGCGGACGAAGCGGGAATCCTGGGAGTCTGCGGCATCGGCGCGGACGAGAACCGGAAAGCGGACCGGCTTCCTGCCGTTACGGTGCGGTTTGAACCGGTTGGAACATACTAATAATATAAAGAGAGGTATTCATCATGCACAACGATCTTGACAGGATCCTTTTGACGGAAGAACAGATCCGAAACCGCATTCGGGAATTGGGAGAGGAAATCTCCCGGGATTATGCCGGAAAGTGCCCCGTGTTCGTGGGGGTTCTCAAGGGTGTGATCATTTTCTTCTCGGATATGGTTCGCGCGGTGGACGTGGACTGCCAATTCGATTTTATGTGCCTGTCCTCCTACGGCAGCAGCACCTGTTCCTCCGGCACAGCCGTTGTGAAGCAGGATCTGACCGGCAGTGTGGAGGGACGGGATGTGATCATCCTGGAGGATGTGTTCGACACCGGCACCTCTTTGCAGACCACCTATGAATACCTTATGTCCAGGAACCCCGCCTCTCTGCGAATCTGCACGCTGCTGGACAAGCCGGACAGGCGCAAGGCGGGAATCACCGTAAAAGCCGATTATACCGGCTTCGTCATACCCAATGAATTTGTGGTGGGCTACGGACTGGATTACGGCGAAAAGTACCGCAATCTGCCCTATATCGGCGTTCTGAAGCCGGAAATATACACGAAATAAGACGGGAGGATTCCAAACCTTGAAAAAAAGCAAGACCTTTTCCACGATCCTGTTTCTGGCAATGATCTTCATTCTGTTCAGTTGGCTCATGCCCCTGTTTGCCGGCTCCCGGAATGCCATCCCTTATTCCCAGGTTGTGGAGCTGTTTCGCAATGAGCAGGTGGAGAGCTTCGTCGCCGGCGAGGACTATATCACCATGAAGCTGCGGGAGCCGCTGAACGGAAAGACGGAGGTCACTGCCAAGCTGGCGGACCGGGACGCGTTCCGTGGGGAAATGCAGGAACTGTTTACGCGGCAGCAGGAAGCCGGGGTGCTGAAATCCTATGATTTTCTGGTGAAGCAGACCTTTTCTCCCTACAGCCTGATCCTCCCGCTGCTGATTGCGGGAATGGTGCTGCTGATCGTGTGGTTTTTCCTCGCCGGCAGAGTGGGCGGCAGCAATCCCATGGCGAATTTCGGCAGAGCCCGGACGGTGCTGGGACTGCCGGACAACGGCAAAGTCACCTTTGACGATGTGGCAGGCGCCGAGGAGGAGAAAGAGGAGCTGCGGGAGCTGGTGGATTTCCTCCGGGATCCCGAAAAATTCAACGCGGCAGGGGCGCGGATTCCCCACGGCGTGCTGCTGGTAGGCCCTCCGGGTACCGGCAAGACGCTGCTGGCACGGGCGGTGGCAGGCGAGGCGGATGTGCAGTTTCTGTCCATCTCCGGCTCCGATTTTGTGGAGATGTATGTTGGCGTCGGTGCCAGCCGTGTCCGTGACCTGTTCGACCAGGCAAAGAAAATGGCGCCGACCATCATTTTTATCGATGAGATCGACGCGGTGGGACGCAAGCGGGGCTCCGGCCTGGGCGGCGGACATGACGAAAAGGAGCAGACCCTGAACCAGATGCTGGTGGAAATGGACGGCTTCGCCAAGAATCAGGGCGTTATCGTCCTGGCGGCGACCAACCGGCCGGATATTCTGGATCCCGCGCTGCTGCGGCCCGGCAGATTTGACCGCCAGGTCTATGTGGGGCTGCCGGATGCCAAGGGCCGTGAGGAGATCCTGAAGGTGCATGCCCGGAACAAGAAGCTGGACGGCGATGTGAATCTGAAGACCATTGCCATGGCAACCTCCGGCTTTACCGGCGCGGATCTGAGCAATATGCTCAATGAGGCGGCGATCCTGGCAGCGCGCCGGGATCACCCGGTCATCGGCATGGATGAGCTGGATGAGGCCATCATGAAGGTCATTGCCGGGCCTGAAAAACGGAGCCGTGTCCAGCGGCAGAAGGATCTGCGGACAACCGCCATCCACGAAGCGGGTCACGCGGTAGCCATGTTCTTCCTGCCCAACCATGACCCGGTGCGTCAGATTTCCATTATCCCCAGAGGCCAGGCGCTGGGCGTGACCTGGAGTATGCCCAAGGATGACGGAAGCCATATGACCCGGAACGAGATGTACGAGAAGATTGTGGCGCTTCTGGGCGGCCGGGTGGCGGAGGATCTGTTCCTGGACGACATTTCCGCCGGCGCGTCCAACGATATCGACCGTGCCACCAAGCTGGCCCGGGATATGGTGGGGCGGTACGGAATGTCCGAAAAGGTGGGCACCGTTTCCTACCTCAGCGACGAGGAAATCTTTGTGGGACGGGACTTTGAGAAGACCAAGGGCTACTCCGAGAAGGTGGCGGGCGTCCTTGACGACGAGGTAAAGACCCTGATCGACAAAGCCTATCAGCACTGCAAGGGCATCCTCTCCGAGCATTCGGAGAAGCTGCAGCAGGTGGTGGACTTCCTGATGACCCATGAGACCATGTCCGGCAAACAGTTTGCCGAGTGCATGGAAGGAAAGCCCATTTCCGGGGACGGTCACGCATCCCTGTTTGACGATTTCCGGGCAGAAGAGTAAAGCGAAAATCGGACGGTCTGCGACAGACCGTCCGGTTTTTGTATACCGAAAACCACTCGCTAAGCGAGTGGTTCAAAAAAGCCTGTGGCGATGAATAAAGAACCCTGTTACAATCATTGAGCGGTCTGCCAACTGCCAAATTAAAGTAACAGGGAGGTACATTCATTATGGGAATGAATGACATCAATCGTTTATCACATACGAAGTGGAATTGCAAATATCATATCGTATTTGCCCCGAAATATCGTCGACAAATCATCTACGGAAGGATAAAGCAGGACATCGGGCAAATGATCCGCAAACTATGTGATACTATTCTTCAATCATACAGTTCAAATATTAACAATAATATGATATACCTATTTGGGTGATAAGAATGGCTTCCAGATATCAATTCAGCGAAGAAGAAATCGCGGCCTCACAAAAATTAAAATCACTGTAGAAGAGCTGCAAGCTATCCACAAGGAGAAGAAAGTCCGCCTGATGTTTCAGGATGAGGCTGGATTTGGTCGCATCAACAAGCCCAAGTACTGCTGGTGCCAGGAAGGGATACGTCCCAGTGGGAATAGTCCGAATTTGTGGAATGTCCGCAGTTCAAAGACACACATCTACACAAAGCGGATGGCGATTTGGGAATAGTTTTTGTTCAAGGTGCAGAAAATCTTGAAAAATGGCGATATCCTATTGAAAATACAGAAGATTTCAAGTAAACTATAGCAAAAGCAGAAAAAGGAATTGCCCCTGTCGGGCAATTTTCCATTTTGCCTTCGGCTTTGTCTATCTGCGGCTCTGACGGGCCTGTGAATAGAAGAAATTTTTAGGGAGGAAAACAAAATGAAGAAGATTCTTGCAATGCTTCTGGCTGTTGTTATGACTCTGTCCCTGGTGGCTTGCGGCGGCAATCCCGCTGATCCTACCACGACTACCGGCAACCCCGAAGCAACCAACCCAACGACGGAACCCGTTGTTGTAGAAGAAGTCATCAGCGCCAGCCAGCTGCTGAATGGCAAAGAGTACGGCGTCGACTACGTTGCTCTGTATGAGCAGCTGGGCGCTGACGTCACCATCGACCAGGTGGTCGAGGACACCGCTACCGGTCTGGCGTACATCACCGTCGACGGCACCGAGTATGAGCTGGGTCTGGACTTCCTGTCCATGGCCATGGTTTACAATACCAGCGTCCCCGAGGGCGGCATGTGGGAGACCGAAGACGATGTCTACGCCACCTGGTGGAAGCTGTACATCCAGCGCTGGAACTACCTGCTGCCTGAGGTTCCCCTGTACTCCAACGAGTACTACGATGTGTACAACGCACAGATCAAGGGCGTTCAGGAGTACCCCACCAACCCCTACTGGGGCCCCGCCAGCGCACTGATCGACTGGACCAGCGAGAAGGCTGACAACTCCATCATCCTGGGCAACACCACCGAGCTGTCCGGCAAGTTCCGTTACGCCTCCTTCGGCGGCACCAATCCCGGCGCTTCCGACCTGGACATCCAGAATCTGGTCGTCGGTCTGGAGACCGTCTCCACCACCAAGGAGGGCGGCTATGAGTGGAATGACACCGTAGTTAAGGAGCACACCGAGACCGATAACGAGGACGGCTCCGTGACCTACACCATCACCATTAACGACGATCTGCTCCTGTCCGACGGCTCCCCCGTCACCGCGAAGAACTACCTGGCTCACACCATGGTGTTCTCCACTCCCGTGGCTGCCGAGGCCGCAGGCAAGGATCATCGCTCCGGCATGACCGTCCTGGGCTATGATGACTTCGCCGCCTACACCGGTCCCGACTCCGAGACCGGCACCAAGGAGTTCGCCGGTCTGCGTCTGATCGACGACTACACCTTCTCTGTCACCATCTCCCCCGACTACCTGCCCTACTTCTACGCCATCTCCTACGGCGGCTTCTCCGCGCAGGACACCGCTCTGTGGCTGGGCGACTGCGACATTCTGGATGACGGCAACGGCTGCTACCTGTCCGATGAGTTCTACGCCAAGGACGGCGACAGCTACACCATGGCTGCCCACATCTTTGATTCTGCCTGGAACACCGACGATACCTACGCTTTCTCCGGCCCCTACACCATCTCCGAGTGGGACGGCTCCGATAAGTCCGTGGTTCTGACCATCAACCCCTACTTCAAGGGCAACTACGAGGGCGTGAAGCCTTCCATCGAGAAGGTCATTTACAAGCTGGCGGTCTCCACCACTCAGATGGCTGACCTGACCTCCGGCAATGTGGACGTTGTTGCCGGTATCACCGGCGGCGATGAGACCGACGAGGCCATCACCATGGCTGACGGCAGTGACGGCAAGTTCGTTTACACCCACTACAGCCGCGCCGGCTACGGCAAGCTGGGCTTCCGTGCCGACTTCGGCCCCGTCCAGTACACCGAGGTCCGTCAGGCTATCGCTTACTGCATGGACCGTGCCGCTTTCGCCAAGGAGTTCACCGGCGGTTACGGCGGCGTTGCTGACGGCCCCTACTACACCGGTTCTTGGATGTACAAGGCTGCCGTTGGGCAGGGCATGATCCTGGATGCTTACGCTACCTCCGCTGACAGCGCCATCGCTGTTCTGGAGCAGGGCGGCTGGGTCTACGACGCAGAGGGCAACGCTTACACCTCCGGCATCCGCTACAAGAAGATCCCCGGCGATGTGGCTACCGAGAACGACAAGGTCTTCGCTTCCAAGGACGGCGCCTACAAGACCACCGAGGTCAACGGCGACTACTACATGCCTCTGGTTCTGAACTGGTACGGTACTTCCGATAACCCCTTCACCGATCTGCTGATGACCGGCTTCGCCAGCAACGAGAACCTGAAGAACGCCGGCTTCGCTGTGCAGTACACCGTCGGCGACTTCGCTCCCATGCTGGATGAGCTGTACCAGATGGCCGTTTACGGCTACTACGCAGGTACTCCTCTGTACACCTGCTTCAACTTCGCCACCGGCTTCAACTCTGCGGCTTACGATTACTCCTACAATATGACCATCGATCCTTCCATGTACGACGATTACAGCGCGTACTACATCAAGGACGTGGCCGACATTTACTGGCTCCAGTAATTGTCTGACGGAATGTCAGAGCGCGGACAGTGATCTGATGTAAAGGACCCCACAGGGCAGGGGCTTAACGCCCCTGTTCTGTGGTGGTTTTCATATTCTGCCATGTGTCCTCCAGACGGACATCAATCCGGGAGTTGTGTCCATAGCTGGGGGAATGGTGGGACTTTTTGCCCTTTATGTCATTGTGAACCAGTGCGTGCGCATATTCTCCGCAGCGCACTTGCTCCCAATGATATATAGGGTTCTGCGTACTTTTTTTCGTATGTTTGGCGCATACGCCCCTTCCCCACGGGGAAGATAACCCCGCCAGACGCGGCTCCGCCGCAACCGAGCCGCGGCGCTTTTTGCGGCACCAGAAATACAATTCTGCCGTCGTTTCGGCAATGAAACGAGGAATCTTAAATGGGAAAATATATCGTAAAACGAATTGCATATATGCTGGTTGTTCTGGTTATCCTGTCGTTTATCATGTTCATGATTTACAGCATGGTGCCCGCCAACCGGGCATACACCGATGCCAATAACGACATCAAGACCTACAAGAACACCCTGTCCGGTGAAGCTCTGCAGGCGAAATTTGACGAATTGTACCTGCAGTACCAGCGTAAATACGGCACGGATACCGACAACAAGGTGATCCGCTACCTGCGCTGGGTCGGCGTATACCCCCTGTACGACGGCTCCTACAACGGTCTGCTGCAGGGCAACCTGGGCTGGTCCTACGAGCAGAAGAAGCCTGTCATCGAGGTGGTAGCGGAGCCGATGAAGAACACCATCGAGCTGAATATCTACGCCACCGTCCTGGCACTTGCCATCACCATCCCCCTGGGTATCCACTGCGCCGTCAAGCGGGGCAGTAAGCTGGATCGTGGTATGCAGGTGGTGACCATCGTGGGCTACTCGCTGCCAACCTTCCTGATCAGTATTCTGTTTATCTGGATATTCTGCTCCAAGCTGAAAATATTCCCACCCAGCGGCATGAAGACCCCCGGCTCCAATTTTACGGGGATCGAATGGTGGCTGGACCGGATGTACTACTTTGCCCTGCCTCTGATCGTTATGACCTTCTGCTCTCTGGGCGGCATGACCCGTTATGTCCGGGCGTCCATGATCGAGGCGCTGAGCCTGGACTGCATCAAGACCGCCCGTGCCAAGGGCTTGAAGGAAAAGGTGGTTATCTACTCCCACGCTTGGCGCAACGCCCTGATCCCTGTGGTGAGTCTGGTCATCGGCTGGTTCCTGAGCATCTTCTCCGGCTCTCTGGTCATTGAGAGTATGTTTGCCCTGAACGGCATGGGCAAGCTGATGATCCAGTCCCTGCGGGCGGCGGACTACGATGTGGTTCTGCTGATGCAGATGTTCTATGTGGCGATCTCTCTGCTGGGCAACCTGATCGTGGATATCGCCTACGGCTTCGTGGACCCCAGAGTCCGCGTCAATAAGTAAGGAGGAGACGAAATGAGCAAAAAGAATAACTCCTCTAAGAAGGGATTTTTCCGCACCATCGGCAACTGGTTTGGCAGATTCTTCTTCGGTGGCAGCAACCATGTGCAGAAGGAAATGCAGGGTATGTCGGACGATGCCGCCGCCCGCGCCGCGGATGTGGAGGAGATCGTCAGCCCCGGCAAGCAGGTTGTCCGCAGCTTTATGGAAAATAAGCTGGCGGTGGTGGCGCTGATCGTGCTGATCGCCATGTTCGCGGTCATGTTTATCGGGCCCCTGTTTATGCCCAATTACTATGACTCCTATACGGAGGTCACCCAGAAGAGCATTGCCCCCACTATGTCCCTGATGTCCGTGCCCAAGGAACTGCAGAACGATATCAAGATGATCGACGGCTACGGCTCCTTCTCCGTGGGTCTGTCCAACGCGGGTAAGGTCTATGTCTGGGGCTCCACCAAGATCGGTACCACCGGCGTGGATGTGGCGGATATTCCGGAGGAAGTCCGGAACGCCAAGATCGCCATGGTCGCCGCCGGCGTGGATCACATCGTCGCCATCGGCGAGGACGGCAAAATCTACTGCTGGGGTCACAACAAGCTGGGTCAGTACGGCACCCTGTCCGAGGCTGAGGCACGGGGCGAGACCGCGAACCCCAATATCGCCTATATGCCCGAGGAGCTGGCGCAGAACGGCGTGGATGTGGCAAATGTCAAGAAGCTGACCTGCGGCTACCAGTGCACCGCCATCCTGATGAACGACGGCACCCTGCATCTGTGGGGCAACAAGCTGACCTACGCCAATATCGACCTGTTCCTGGCGGCGGGGAATATGTACGATGTGGACTTTACCCTGAACTATATCGTGGGCATTAACGGCCGCCGCAACTCCATCTATACCGGCTCCCGCGGTCTGTATGATGTGGTGCGGCCGAACATCGGCGCCGCTTCCATGCCCATCGCCGAGTATCTGGGCGACCGGAAGATCGAGCAGATCATCGCTACCAACACCTCCATGGCGCTGCTGCTGGACGATGGCGGCGTGTGCTTCGCGGGTGACTTCGCATCCGACACCGATCCCGCGCCTGTATTGCAGGAAGGCGAGTTCTACACACAGATCGTGGGCGGCTCCTACCATTACACGGGTCTTACCAACCTTGGCAATGTGTACTCCTGGGGCAGATACACGCTGAACCAGACGGATGTGCCCGCGGCGAATAAGCTGGAGGGTACCAGCCGGATCTACGGCGGCGCGTTCCAGAGCTACGCCGTGAATGATAACAGCGAGCTGGTGAACAAGTGGGGTCTGAAGGGCTATCTCTTCGGCACCGACACCCGGGGCGCGGATATCTTCCAGCGTATCATCAACGGCGGTAAGATGACCATGACCGTGGGCGCCGTGGCGGTTATCATTTCCTCCATCATCGGTATCCTGGTGGGCTGTATCGCCGGTTACTTCGGCGGCAAGCTGGATATTATCCTCATGCGTGTGGCGGAGGTGTTCAACGCCATTCCCTTCCTGCCCTTCGCCATGATCCTTTCCGCCGTCATGGGTCGTCTGACCCTGTCGGAGGACGCCAGAATTTTCATCATCATGGTCATTCTGGGTGTGCTGACCTGGCCCGGTCTGTCCAGACTGGTGCGTGGTCAGGTGCTGGTTGCCCGTGAGAGCGAGTATGTCACCGCTGCCAAGGCCATGGGCGTAAAGGAAGGCACCATCGCCTTCAAGCACATCCTGCCCAATGTTATGTCCGTCATCCTGGTCAGCCTGATGCTGGATTTCGGCACCTGTATGCTGACGGAGTCCAGCCTTTCCTACCTGGGCTTCGGCGTGCAGTACCCCCGTCCCACCTGGGGCAATATGCTCAACGGCGCCAATAACGAGACCATTATCAACGCATACTGGTGGCAGTGGCTCTTCACCGCGATTTTCCTCGCCGTCACTACGATCTGCATCAATATCGTTGGTGACGCACTGCGTGACGCACTGGACCCCAAGTCCAGCGTTGAAAAGTAAGGAGGGACAGACATGCCGCTGCTTGAAGTAAAAAACCTAAGAACCTTTTTTAAGACCAAAAAGGGCATCGTCAAGGCTGTTAACGATGTGTCCTATTCCCTGGAGCCCGGCAAGACCATCGGCATCGTCGGTGAGTCCGGCTCCGGCAAATCCGTTTCCGCCATGTCCATCCTGCGGCTGCTGGATGCCAACGGCTATATCGAGTCCGGCGAGATCATCTTCGAGGGCAAGGATCTGACCAAGGTTTCCATGGACGAGATGTACAGCCTCCGAGGTAATGCCATCTCCGTTATTTTCCAGGAGCCCATGACCTCCCTGAACCCGGTGTTCACCGTGGATCGTCAGCTTTCCGAGCCGTTCATCATCCATCAGGGCATGAGCAAGAAAGAAGCCCACGAGCAGGCGCTGAAGATGCTCTACGATGTGCAGATCCCCAATCCGGAGGCTGTCATCAAGCAGTATCCCCATCAGCTTTCCGGCGGTATGCGCCAGCGCGTGATGATCGCCATGGCGCTTGCCTGCCGCCCCAAGATCCTCATCGCGGACGAGCCTACCACCGCACTGGACGTTACTATCCAGGCGCAGATCCTGCGTCTGATGAACGACCTGCAGAAGGAAAAGGGCACCTCCATCATCTTCATTACCCATGATTTGGGCGTTATCAATGAAATGGCGGACGATGTTGCCGTTATGTACTGCGGTCAGGTGGTGGAGAAGGCGTCTGCCCGGTTGATCTTCTCCGACTGCAAGATGAGCCACCCCTACACCGAGGGTCTGATGTTCTCTATCCCCCGGATCGACAAGATCCATGAGAAAATCGAACCGATCCCCGGCGTTGTTCCCCATCCGCTGGCGCTGCCCAAGGGCTGCAAGTTCGCCCCCCGGTGCAAATACTGCACCGCCAAGTGCCTGGAAGAGGAACCCACTCTGGTCGATGCCGGCAACGGTCAGCTGATCAGATGCTTCTATCCCGAAAAGGAGGTAAGATGCAGTGCAGAACACAAAGAAATTACTGTCAATAAGTAACCTGAAGAAGTACTTCCCTGTGGCAAAATCCTCCTTCTTCCAGAAAGAGCAGCTCTATGTCCGTGCCAACGAGGATATCTCCCTGGATATCTACGAGGGCGAGACCATCGGCGTTGTCGGTGAGTCCGGCTGCGGTAAGTCCACCTTTGGGCGGGTGCTGCTGCAGCTGTATCCCCAGACCGCTGGTGCTACCATGTACTACGGCTCCGATCTGAACAGCACCGCACCCGCTTATGTGGGCGAGACGCTGAAAAATCTGGATAAGTATAAGAAAAAGCTCCAGAAGGCATCCGAAAAGGCGGAGGAGCTGAACAAGAAGGTGGAAGCCGCCGGCGGTGAGGAAAAGGCGGATTTCTACCTGCTGCAGGAGCGCAATCTGGCACGCTGCGAGGAGCAGACCTGCCTGACCAATATCGTCAAGATTCTGGGCGGCTTCTTCGCGGTGGACCCCAACCATGAAGGACGGGATCTGATGCTGAAGCTGCACCACGAAAACGTGAAGCGCAAAAAGCTGAAGCAGAACTTCGTTGCCGCCAAGCTGGGCTATGACCACTACCTCCATGCCGAGAATCCGCAGAAAGTTCAGGGCAAGCTGACCTCTGCCAAAGCCAAAATGGACGCGGCGGAAAAGGCGCTTTCCGGCGCGGATCAGGTGGTGGCGGGGATCCAGGCGGAGCTGGACGCTCTGCGTGCCACCCACGCCGGGGACGCGGAATTTGACAAGTATGAGGCAATGCGTGACGAGGGCATCGACCTGGCACGGCTGAAATACAATGAGATGCGGGTGTTCCGTAAGGATCTGCAGATCATCTTCCAGGACCCCTATTCCTCCCTGAACCCCCGTATGACCATCGGTCAGATCATCGAGGAGGGTCTGCTGACCCACAATTTCTACAAGCACGGATCGCCCCAGATGCGTGAGCATATCGTCAATACCATGGTGGACTGCGGTCTGCAGGAGTATATGCTCCACCGTTACCCCCACCAGTTCTCCGGCGGTCAGCGGCAGCGTGTGGCGATTGCCCGTGCGCTGGCTGTGGAGCCGAAGTTTGTGGTCTGCGACGAGTGTGTTTCCGCGCTGGATGTGTCCATCCAGTCCCAGATCATCAATCTGCTGCAGGAGCTGCGCCAGAAGCAGAACCTGACCTATATGTTCATTTCCCATGACCTGTCCGTTGTCCGCTATATTTCGGACCGTATCTGCGTCATGTATCTGGGCAATATCGTGGAGCTGGGCGATGCCAAGACCATTTTTGAGGACCCCCGCCATCCTTATACCGTGGCGCTGCTGTCCTCCATCCCCACCACCGACCAGGACAGCCTGAAGAAGGAGCGGATTCTGCTGGAGGGCAATATCCCCAGCCCCATCAAGCCGCCCTCCGGCTGCAAGTTCCATACCCGCTGCTACATGGCGTGCGAGAAGTGCAAGCGTGTGCCTCCGGAGCTGCGTGAGGTGGAGCCGGGTCACTTCCTTGCCTGCCACTTCCCCCAGCAGAAGATCGATGAGAACGGCAATTACCTGTTCGAGCTGCCCAAGATGGAGCGCAAGTCCAACCGGGGCGTCGAGGAGCCTGCTGCGGAAGCCGCGGGTGAGCAGAAATGATCTGGAAGCGCCTGAAAAAATCCACACCCGAAGAGGAAGAGGAATTCCGGGAACGGATGTCGGAGGAGAATGTCTCCGCCAAGGACAAGCTGGCAATGCTGCTTGCCGCCGTGGGTACGATTCTCATTCCCTCCATCCTGATCCTTGTGGGACTGTGTGTTCTTGTGATGTGGATATTCCGAATCCTGTAAGGAAAAGATTGAAAATGCACAAAGGCAGCCCACCCGGGCTGCCTTTTTCCGGCTCTGTGTCAATAGTTGGGGTAGAGATGAATACTGTTATGAAATGACTTCGCTACAAATAGGAAATGCGTCCCCAATTGGGACGCATTTCCTATCTCACGATTCATTTTTCTTTCTGATACAAAGTAACATAGATAATCAAGGATCGTTCCGGAACAAATGCTTCGACACGATTCTTGATTATACATTTTTGTATTGACATAGAGCCTAATCAAATAAACCGACCATCTTGCATCATGATGCTTATGTCAGCATTATCTGCAACAGCTTGATCGTGGGTTACGATGATTACACAGCGGTTTTCCTTATGCGCCAGATCCCGAAGGATTTCAACGATATTTTGGCTGTTTGTGCTGTCCAGATTTCCAGTGGGTTCGTCAGCAAGGACGATGGGACTTCCTGCCGCAAGCGTCCGGGCGATTGCTACTCTCTGCTGTTCACCGCCGGAGAGTGTTGCAGGCAAACGCTTGTACTGTTCGGGTTTGATACCCACAGCCTCCAGACACTTATGTGCAAGTTGGAGTGCCGCTGCCTTGCTCTCATTGCGGATCACCAAAGGATAAGTCGCATTCTCCTCGACGGTAAGCCAGGGAAATAGATTGAAGTTCTGGTAAATCAATGAGATTTTCTCTCTGCGCAGGCGGTTGCTGTCAAGTACAGCGGTTGCGTTCCCTTCGACAGATACAGTTCCCTCCGTTGGCAGCATCAACCCACCAAGCAAGGACAGAAGTGTTGTTTTTCCGCAGCCGCTCTTACCCATGATCGCATAAACCTTTCCTGTATCAAAGCCATAGGTGATGCCACGAACAGCATGAACAGTCTGGTATTTGGACTTGTATTGGTAATGAACATTTTCAAGCTGTAGAATCATATCAGGCATCCTCCTTTATGGATCGAATCAGGTCTGTACGCAGAATTGAGTAAATCGCACTTGCGATACCTAAAACATAGAAAATCAACGATGCAGCCAAAGCCCCCCAGGGATACTCTCTTACTCCCAACACGCAACTGGCTCCCATACCTGAGATTATGCCAATGACTGTTACTGCGGTCAATTCCAACCATGTTTCCGCAAAAATGTATCCATTGGATTGTCCCAAGATTCGCTGTAGTGCCAAGGTCTTGATACGCTGGCGTACAATCAGATGTCCAACCACAAGTCCGAGGATCAGAGAAAGAACAATAATCGCTGTTGTACTGAGGCGGAAGATCGAAAGGTTATTTTGCAGTCTGGAAACTGTTTCTTCCAACACCTCATCGTTTACCAAAAGAGCATAAGGGAAATGGTTGTAGACGGGAGATTCTTCCCATACGGTCAACTCACCCTTAGCATTTGGCTCTACAAAATAATTGCCTGCTGCTTTTTCCCAAAACTCAGGAACCGCTCTGCTGTCTCTCAGGACAGCGGTAATGGCTTCAGCATGAATGGCTCCATCAAGTTCCTGGTTAATCTGCGTTGTTATCTCCCACGGACAATAAATTACATTGGACATTCCAGTATGCATACCAACTACGAGAAGCTCCTTTTTTACCGTTTGGTCAGATGATTGGAAGCTGATCTCAATATTATCCGGCTCAGACAATGCTGGTAACATGGTTTCGGGAACAATACAATATGTGTCCGTCCCAGAGAAGATGGCGTCGTCGAACGGTTCTTGCCATTCTATGTAACATCCGTATTCTTCCTGCAATGCTCGCTCTGCTTCCAAATCCGTTATTCCAACAACATCGACGGTGTTTCCATAGAATTGTCCTTTAATAGATACCTTTGCATAAACATCGGAAATGTATGTACGAAACCGCTCTGCATCTTCATCGTCGCCATAGGATACGCCACTACTGTTCGGTACACTGGATTTTCCCATAAACACACGAATCACCCACTCAGGAAGCCGCAGGTCGTCGGTTTGTGTTCCAGTGATGTTGCTGACTTGACAGGTAATGGTAGCGTTATCATATACAGAGTCGATCTGCTCATTTAACCGAATGCTGCTGATATGCAGGATGCACAGCAGTAAAGTTGCCACGAAGTTCAGACCAAAGAGTAAAACTGCTGCAAGAGGTTGTCGTTTTATTCGTTGCGCCATGTACGGAAAGGCCATAGCATTATTTCCTCCTGTTGTGCTTTTTTACACTTGTTGTCATTATCCAAGAGAAAGAATAGACCATAACCAGCACAACAACCAGTTGCATCGCTGCGACCAGACCAAGTGTACCAATCGAGACTTCAAGAGTCAGATCGGATTTCGCTGTAGTAGCAATGTATTGCGTCATTTTTCTGAACAGCAGAGCAGATGTAATGCAGCCGAATGCGGCACCGGGGAGAAGCATACCAGCACTGCTGACAAATACATGACGGCGAATTTTTGCGGGTGGCGTACCAAGATCCCACATCCGATTCAGATCCTGGCGGAGCTGATACGGGAACAGGAACAAGAACAACAGCACAATTCCGATCCACAGGGCAAATCCGGTTCGCAGCACCACATATCCAACCTCATAATATCCTTCAAGGCTGGCCATGATCTGCGAATAGCCCTGGTCATAGCATACAAACAAGCCTTCGAAACCATGTTCGGCAGCCAGTTGCTCCAACTGATTTGCTGTGCCATTCTCCACGATCACTGAGGTATAAATACCTCCGCAGATACTTGTGGGATTACCGGAAACTGCAGACTGTGGCACAAATACGGTGTTAGGAGTAAAGCAATAAGTACCGATTGCCCATTCGTTCTTCTGTCGATACAGGCCAACGATCATGTAATCCTCGGCACCATCAGCAAACCCCGTTGCGGCGGAATAGTATGCAGGATTCGGATTTGCCTGCTTAGTTAGTGTTTTATTGTCCCTGACCTCCATATCTGTATCAAAATATTGAATGGCGATGGTATCTCCTACACTAAGACCGTTGGCAATTGCCAAGGATTCGGATATGACACACACCTTTGCACCAGCAACAATTTCTTCCTGTGTAAAAACCCGACCGTCTACAACTGTAGCATCTTGATTAGCAAACTGCGCAATCGCATTCAAATTGTCAACAGCAATGACCGGAAAACTGCGATCGTTGATCGCTGCCGTGTTCAACCACTCTTGCCAAAACGCTTCATCGGTCTGATTCAGGAAGTCCTGCACCGTGGTTCCGATCAATGCAATATCGGAGTCTTTGAACTGGGCGCAATATTCAGCAGCAGACAGAACAATTCCGGAGTTAAGTGATATTTCTTCTTGTCCCGAACGCCCATTATAAACCAGAGGGTTTCTGCACACGGTCAAACTACAGCTATCGACCATCTGCGCATCGGTACTCGAAAGAAATGCCCCTCCCCCATCTTCCATCAAGTATTTTGCAACGCAATCAAATGAGATTCTGTCCTGTTCCTCTTCGGTCAGCCACTGGATATTGGACCAATCCACTTCAGATACTTCACAGTCGCAAATTTGGGCAACATCCAACCGCATTTGGGCATCCAAATCCTGATAGTCCGTACCGCAAATCAAGTAGTTCTGCCCAGGCAGGAAATTGAATGTTTTTCCTTCCTCCTCTGATGCAAAGCGAACCGTGACATGGATTGTTCTCCCACAGGGATCTGCATAACTCTGTTGTAACGAAACAGTCTCTAAAATGGTACCCGTAATATCAATGGCATAGCCATAAGCACTAGTGTCAATGGGTAGTGATGGTTCGTAGTAGATGAAGGGGCGAATTTCGCCCACTTCATCAACCTGAATCATAAACATGGCATATGTATATGGCGAAACATCCAGATCATTTGTGGCATCAGCGTTAGCATCGATAAAAACAGGCTTCGCACCGGATCCATAGTAATTCAGTGGCACCGCATCGGGGAGGTATGCAGATGTCAGCAAGCTTTGTTGAACCGACTTTACGAAAGAAGTATTCTCAAAAGAGTTAATCTCAGAAATAAATTGTGTGACAGGAAATGGCTGCTCGCTTGAGTAAGTCACACCGAGAACATTTCCATCCTCGTCCAGAATATCTTCTGTCATATACTTCGAAGTCAGTATACCAACGGTAGTGTAATTATCTTCTACATATGCCCGGGTTTGAACAGATGCAATATATTGTCCAAGGCAAACGCATATAATCGCACAGGCGAGGAGGGAAAGAAGTGTTCCTAATAGAGTTTTCCAGGGCCTGCGGAGAAGCTGCTTAATACTGTTCATGGAACCCTCCTGATTCTGGCCTGAAATAGGTCAGTTATTTGCGACTGGACGTGGGCTGCAACTCACCATTCTGACGTTTCCACGGGCCTTTTCAAGGAGTATGGGTCGATACACATCCCATTTCTGCAATATGCGGGCCTCTTTTCTTCAACCCACTCCTTGCAGCGTCCACAGGTACCACCGTACAGATAATAATGCCCGGAAATATCACCAAGATGGACGCTTTTAATGTACGATTTAGAAACGATGTGTGCTTCCAAGGGCAGCGCCTCGGGATTTCCAATGTAAAAAATATCCCGGCAGCTACTATTGTTACACTGCCGTCTTTCAGTACGGTAGACCTCATGGTAATGGCTATCCATATAGACATAAGAATAGTAATAGGAAGATGTATAGCTGGAATGGGAGCAATTAGCCTGTGGCACAATCTCTCCCGGGTTGGCCGATGCTGCAGATGCACAGATCGGTACGGTGACAGTGAGAACAAGCAACAAAGCAGCGAGAATATAAAATGTCTTTTTCATAATAATTGCTTTCTACGCAAATAGCGTGTGCAAATTTGTACACAATTAACGTATTGGATATTTTGCGACAACTGCTGATATTCTTTTGCTGTGGTCACCTCAGAAAACTATACTATACCATAATAACCACCCCCATGAATTATGAGAGAAAATAGTTTGACACCAAAAGACACGAATTACTGAATCTGCTCAAACTCCCCCAGATAAGTCAGGAACAAGTTTGCGTATAACACACAATCGGTTTATTATAAACATAAACAAATTAAAATGCAAACTGCGAAACAGAACCATCCAATGTTTATTAAACATATAGTATTCCATATAGAATGTATCATAATTGGACGGATTAGTCAATATGTTTTGCTACTTGAGTTTCGGTATATTGTGTACAGAGAAATGACTATAGAACAGTTTTATACATATCAGGAACAAACCTTTAAATCAGAATCAGTATAAGAAAACAGCAGCCGAAAAATCGGCTGCTGTTTTTTCCAGCGTGTCAAAAAAGCCCCAAAATCGTGATGTCATTGCGAGATAAGCCCGCAGGCTGGTGTGGCAATCCCCAGAAAATACCAAAATCTGCATATTTAACATGAAAAATGTTTGAAAATCCAGGGGATTCCAACGCCAGTATGGGCACTGGCTCGGAATGACATGGTTTTTCGACAGTCTGAAGAAAAAAGCAGCCGAAAAATCGGCTGCCCCGTCTGCAAAGTTTTGCGCAGACGGGGCATCGGTTATTCCGTATCCTGACCGATCAGTTCCCGGTCGGCATCGCTGTAGAAGTTCGCGGTGTAGTATTCCGAAGCCATGGCCAGCTTGCCGCTGAAGGCGGGATAGCCCATCCGTTCCGTCAGGGTCGGCAGGTTGGAGAACAGATTGACACCCAGACCGAGCCGGTTGCCCTCAATGGTGCAGCCCATGGCGGCCAGGGTGGTGGGGAACAGATCCACCGCGCAGAAATCCCGGTTCTTCGTGTGATCCGTGGTCACGGCGGAATTGATGAAGCAGTTGTAGACCAGCCGTTCATAGCCGGAGTCAATGTTTCGGCTGAAATAGCCTTTGTCCATGGAGCAGTGATCCCCGCAGATGATCACGGTGGTATTCTCATAGAAATCCTGTTCCTGGATCCACTGGACGAAATCCAGAACCTGCCGGCTGGAGCAGGAAATCACATTTTCATATTGTTCCTCATGGGTGTCGCCGCAGAGGGCACATTGGTAGCCACCGATGTGATGGGTGTCCACGGTGAGCATGGTAAAGGCAAAGGGCTGCTCCTGGGCGGCGATCCTGGTCAGCTCCAGCTTCGCGTACTCGAATAGATACAGGTCTTCCATGCCCCACCATTCAAAATAGTCGCTGGGTACGATCCCATCCCGGCGGGCGGAACCCAGGTCATAGATCACGTCCGTGCCGTGCTGGGTGTAGTAGGAGCGCCTGCCGCCGAAGCTGGCGAAGCTGCCCACCATCAGGCTCTGGTAGTAGCCGTTGTCGTGGAGAATGTTGGACAGGGAGGTAACGCCGGGCAGGAAGGGGGTGCCGCCCTCGCCGTAGGCATTGTAATCTTCCATGGGAGTTTTCAGCGGGATGCCCGCGGTGTGGGACACCATGGCGCCGATGGTCCAGGTGGCGCCGGGCGCGGAATGGAAGCCGCCGACGCCTTCATGATTGGAGAAATTGATGTTGTCCAACGCCAGGTCGTACAGCTCCGGGATCAGATTCTCGTCCTCGGCGCCGCCCAATTCCCTGGATAGATAGGTAGTTTCCATGGATTCCAGAAAGATGTAAATGAGATTCCGCTTCTGCTCCGGGAAGGTGATCACCGCGGTTGCGGGATCCACATATTCCTGCTCGTACAGATCGGAATTGGCGCGGGAGGAGAACAGATAATCCACAAGCTGCACATCAAAAGCGGCAAACACAATCAGCCCCAGGGTGAGAAGCAGCGAGAAAACCGCAGTGATCCACTTGGGGATCCATCTGATTTTCCTGCCGGGCAGGATGAACAGCAGCAGGCAGATCACCGCGGTGAGCAGCACCGCCGGAAGCAGCGCGTCCCTCAGGTAGGCCGTGATCAGCCCGGACTGGACGCCGCTCAGCCCGGAGGTCAGGGTAAATAACACGGAATCAAAGCCAATGCGCCCATAAGTGGAAACAAACCACCTGGCGGAGCAAAAGCAGAGCATTCCGGCAAAAACAGGCAATGTCCGGATCAGAATTGACCAGAAAGACAACGCCTGCTTCATTTTACGTTTGGTGCGGGTTGCCAAAATAATCGCCTCTATGATGAAAAATCGCCTTAAAACGCGGCGATCCGCGTTTTCCGGCCTGGGAACAGTATAGCAGAAACCGGAAAAAATGTAAAGTGGGATTATCCGCCAGACCTGGCATCCGGCGGCAGGCAGCGTGTGCTTGATTTTGCACGGTAATTTTGCTATAGTAAGGAAAAAGGGAGAGTACCTGGAAAAACGGGTCATGGGGATCCGCCGGGAAGGGGGAATCCGCTGCCGGAGCCCATCCGCGTTCCCGGTTCCTTACAGAATTTCCAATTTCGCCATACATTTTGGATGGCAATGTGTTATCATGCTGTCAGAGGTGATTCTTCTGTGTCCATTTGTCTGTTAAATGATTCGTTCCCGCCTATGATCGACGGTGTGGCCAATGCCGTTGTAAACTATGCCTCCGAGCTGGAGCGCATGGGGGAACATTCGGTGGTGGTGACCCCGGCGGTGCCGGGCGCGGATGACAGGGGCTACCCCTACCCGGTTCTGCGGTATCCCAGCATTGACACCCGCAAACTGGTGGGCTATGTGGCGGGCTATCCCTTTTCCCCGGAGATCATGCGCCGGCTGAAGGAAGAAAAGGTGGAGCTGCTGCACAGCCATTGCCCCATTGCTTCCACGATCCTGGCGCGGCAGCTTCGCAGCGTGCTGGACGCGCCGCTGGTGCTGACCTATCACACCAAATTTGACATCGATATTGCCAACGCGCTGAAGAGCAGGCTGCTGCAAAAGGGTGCCATCCATGCCATGGTGCAGAACATCTCCGCCTGCGACGAGGTGTGGGTGGTCAGCCGGGGTGCCGGAGAGAACCTCCGGGGACTGGGCTATGAGGGCGAGTACACCGTCATGCCCAACGGCGTGGACGTGCCCCGTGCTCGGGTTTCCCAGGGGGAGATCGACGGGGCAGCCGGGGAATATGACCTGCCTCAGGGGGTTCCCGTGTTTTTGTTTGTGGGCAGGTTGATGTGGTACAAGGGCCTGCGCATCACTCTGGACGCTCTGGCACGACTGAAAGCGGACAAGATCCCCTTCCGCATGGTGGTCATCGGCGACGGCGCTGACCGGCGGGAGATGGAAGAATATGCCGGGGCGCTGGGTCTTTCGGAGCAGTGCTTCTTCCTGGGCGCGATCCGGGACCGGGAGAGGATCCGTGCCTGGTACTGCCGGGCGGACCTGTTTCTGTTTCCCTCCACCTTTGACACCAACGGTCTGGTGGTTCGGGAGGCGGCTGCCTGCTCGCTGGCCTCGGTGCTGGTGCGGGGAAGCTGCGCCGCCGAGGATGTGACGGACAACCGCAACGGCTTTCTGATCGAAGAAAACGGGGAATCCATGGCGGCCTGCCTGAAATCCTTGTGCAAAAACCCGGATCTCATGCACCGGGTGGGACAGTGTGCCGCCCGGGAGCTGTATATGTCCTGGGAAGAAGCGGTTCACCTGGCAAACGACCGGTACCGGGTCATCATCGACCGCTACCGCAGCGGGGGCTATCCCAAGCCGGAGAAAATGATGGACGGATTCCTGGATTCCCAGGGAGAACTGATGGACGCGCTGGCACGGATCCGGGAGACTCTGCTTCGGATGGAGGAGAGATCCTCCCGGTTTGGTGACCGTTAAGCACTTTCTTCCAAAAAACACTTCCATTCTGTAAAAGGCCATGGTACAATGATCAAAACAGGAAAGGCGGTGCGATCCATGGGCTATGTCATCACGATTCTGGTTGCTTACCTCATCGGAACCTCAAACCTTGCGTTTTATCTGGCAAAATTACAGAAGAAGGATATCACAAAAGGGGGAAGCGGCAATCTGGGAGCTTCCAATGCCACATTGCTTCTGGGCTGGTGGGCAGGAATTGCCGTGGGCGCCCATGACATTGCCAAGGCTGCCATCGCGGTGCTGCTGGCGCAGCATTTCTTCCCGGAGCTGCCGTATATCGGCTCCGTGGCGGGGGTAGCCTGCGTGCTGGGGCACATTTTCCCCTTCTACCTTCGCTTTCGGGGAGGCAAGGGCTTCGCTTCCTACCTGGGGATGTCCTTGGCGCTGAACTGGAAGCTGGCGCTGGTGGTGATGGTGCTGGTTTTCCTGGTGACCGTGATCACCGATTACATCGTGGTGGGTACCTTGAGCGCCATTGTGACGGTTCCCGTGGGAATCGGCATCCTGACAAAGGGCGTGGGAATGCCGCTGATCCTGCTGATTGCCACGGCGGTGATTCTCTACAAGCACCGGGAGAACATCGTGCGGATCTGGAACCACAAGGAGATCGGCCTGCGAAGCGCCATCCGCGGCGAACATATCATGAAATGAAAGAGATTCCGTGTTCCCGAAAGGAAACACGGAATCTTTTTATCCCTTTTGGACGGTGCGCTTCCGGTGGAGCCACAGAGCCAGATCCATCAGCCGGCAGCAAACCGGGCGCAGCGCCAGATCCATTTCCCCCACAAACTCCGTAAACTCCCCGCCGAAGCCCTTTTTGAACTGGTACAGCCCATAGAGCGGGTCGGTCTGATCCAGATTCCCGGAGATGCCCCGAAAATCGTAGATCTCGCTGCCGTTTTCCAGCGCCCAGCGGATCATCTCCCATTGGAGCAGGTAGTTTGGCATGAGATTCCGGTGGGTGTTGGCGCTGGCACCGTAGAGATACCAGGTTTTTGTCCCGTAGGCAATGGCCAGCGCCCCGGCGATGGGTTCTTCCCGGAAAAACGCCATATAGAGCCGGACATGGCTTCCCAGATTGCGGAGCATGGCGGAAAAGTATTCCTGCTGCCGGGGGACGAAATGGTCCCGGACCGCCGTCTGTTCCATGAGCGCGGCAAAGGCGGGCACCATTTCCTGTCCGCAGACCCGGACTTCCACCCCTTTTCGCTGTGCCAGCCGCAGGTTGTAGCGGCATTTCTGGGAAAAATTTGCCAGCAGCGCTTCTTCCGTCCGACCCTTGACCGGCAGCCGGAACACGAACCGGGGCTGGGCGCTGCCAAAGCCGTCCCCACGCTCCAGCCGCCGGAAGCCAAGCTGGAGCAGGTATTCCCTGTAGGCGGCATTTTCCTTGGGCACATCCGGGTCAATCTTGATCACATAGCCCCGGTATTCCTTCGCCAGCGCCCGGGCACCCCGGATCAGCTCCGCCATGGTGCCGAAATCGTCCAGATCGCAGACAGGCCCACGGCAGGAATAGAGCATGGAAATGCCCAGCACCGGCACCCTGCGGATGAGAAAGCCCATGCTGCCCCGGATTTTGCCCCGGGGATCCCGCACCATCACCGCCCGGAAGAGCCAGGCGGGTTTTTGCTTTGCCCAGAGGGAGGACTGGGCGAAATGGCCTTTTGGGTGGCACCGCAAAAAGGACTCGTATTCGGGCAGGGTGGCTTCGGTCACAAATTCATACATATTACGCGCCCTCCGAAACCACCTGCAGGTGGTTGATGTGCAGGGGATTGATCTCCAGTCGCACCGGGTCGCCCACCCGGCAGGGGCAGTCCGTCACATCGATGACCGTGGTGTTCATGCCGATGTGCCCCAGAACCCTGCAGGGATGACCGTTGAGGTCGACGTAGATGGCTCTGCGCCGGACAAAACGGGAAACGGCATGGAGGATGTCCCGAACGCAGTCCCGGGGACGCTGGGTGTCCCGGGCGTTTTCCACGCAGAAGCCGTGGAGGTGCCCCACATCCACCACGGCGGTCTCCGTGACCCGCCGGGTGCGGTAGGCGCCGTTGTAGCCGATGGGGGAATTTTTGGGCAGCTCCCGGATCTCGCTGACCTTGGCGAGGCAGTAGCCCGCCGGACGCAATCCGGCTTCCTCCGCGAAGCCCACCCTTCCCAGCAGCGCGGAGCCGAGGCGTACCCCGTCCATATGCATCTCGGGGTGATACCAGAAGGCCGCGGAATTGCAGCAGTGAACCATGCCGGGGTCGATGCCCCGGTCCCGGAGCGCCTCCACCACCTCTTGGAACGCGGCGAACTGCTTCCGGGTTTTGTGATCCGAGTAGGCGCTGGAGAAATGGGTGTAGATGCCGGTGATGAAGATGTAGGAGTGGGAGAAGCAGGAGAGAATCTCGCTCATCTGCTCCGGCAGGAAGCCGAATCTGCCCAGCCCGGTGTCGATCTTGATGTGGGCCTGACCGGGGATATGGCAGTCCCGTGCCGCCTGAAGATCCGCGGCTGAGCTGATGGTGAGGATCACCCCCATCTCCAGGAGGGGCTTTACCTCGTCGGGATTGGCGGTGCCCCGCAGCATGAGAATGGGCTCATGGATAAAGCCGTTTTCCCGAAGCTCCCGGGCTTCCGACACCTCTGCCACCGCGAAATGCCGCACACCGTGCTCTTTCAGCACATTTGCCATCTGGAGGGTGCCCAGGCCGTAGCCGTTACCCTTCACCACGCCCCAGATGGTGGCTTTGCCGGCGTGGCGCTTCAAAACCTCAATATTCTGACCGATCACGGAAGATTCCATAACATATCTGCACATAAAAATCGGATGCTCCTTTCTTTACCCATAGGATAAAAGAAAGATGCATCCGATTTGTGGTCAAAGTTCCATCATTTTTGCATCATTTACGGATTGCCGCTGTAGCCGAAGGCGGTGTAGTCCTTGGGGCCGCAGCACAAAGGGAAGAATGACGCGATGCCGGAATCCGCCTGATAGACATAGGCGATGGCAAGCTCCTCTGTCCCGGGCAGCGCCGCGGCACCCCAGTCCGTGAAGGAAGCGCCGTACTTATCCGAATGCGCCAGAAACTCCGCCACCCGGTCCGGGTAATAGTCTTCCGCGTTTTCGGTCAGACCCAGATAGCTTAGAAAGTCCTGTACCGGGAGGACGGGATTCTCCCGAACCCACACATCCATTCGGTCGGCACTCTTCTCCGTCAAGGTCAGGCAGAGGATTTTCTCCCGGCAGGGTTCCAAAACCACGGAGCCCAGAGAATCCCAGAGCTCTATCACCACAAACGAGACGGCTTCCTGCTGCTGGGCATCGAAGCAGACATAGCTGGAAACGTCGCATTGCAGGGCGTACTCACCCGGGGGATCCCCCAAGGTTTTCCAATCCTCCACCAGATCCGGCGGCAGCAGTCCCTGCCGCGCCAGCGCATCCAGCTCCCGGCAGCAGATCTCCCACTGGGCCCGGGCACGGTCGTCGGTGAGGGGATAGGAGGCGGCTTCCGTTAACCCGCCCTGGATCAGATCGCTGAGCAGGCAAAGCCGGCGGGAAAAGGCCCCGTCGGAAAGTCCTTCGGACTGAATGGACACCGCGTCCCGGTCCAGTGGAGTCTGGCGGTATTCCCCGTCCTCCCGGGTCAGAAAGTATTTGGGCAGCAGATATCCGCCTGCCGCCAGAGCGATCACAAGGATGACAGATAGTATTCTTTTCATCATGTCGGTTCCGTCTCCGTATTCAGTGCATTATAAAGATCCCCGTAACCGCATACGCCGAAGAAGGAGGATTGGGCATCGTAGTGGAACATACACGCGGTTACCTGATCGTCGGATCCGGGCTGGAGGAATCCGCTCCAACAGTCGATTTGCATTCCGGTTTCGCTGTTTTGATACATGGTACTATGCTCTCCCGGGAAATAAATCCCGGTACAATCGGGGCCAAGTCCCAGATAAGCCCCAAATTCTTCGGCGGGAACGATGCCTTCCTGTGTGACCCAGGGGTAAACCAGGGCATTGCCCTCTCCACCGATGGAAAGAGAGAGGATCTTTCCGCGGATCGGATCCAGATACGCTGGCCCCATACGATAATCCGGAGGAGTCACCTGGGCGATCAGCGTGGTTTTGCGTTGGGTGACATCATAGATGGAAATGGTAAGGATCTCATAAGGGGCGGACTTGCTGTCCTGGGCGTCGGGAGGTGTGGATTCCCAAAGCTCAGGAAACTCTTTGGGAAGAATGTTCATCCCGGCAAGGGCCTGGATCTCATCGCAGCAAAGGTTCCAGAGCTGCGCCTGCTGGTCAGGGCTCGGGGAAAAATTTGCCAGGATCACATAACTGTTATCGGACCCCATGATCATATCGGTGAATCTGCAAAGCCGGTAGGCGTATTCCGCGTCGGTATCTTCTTCGGACTGAACGGATACCGCGTCCCGGTCCAGCGGGGTCTGGCGGTATTCCCCATCCTCCCGGGACAGAAAGTGTTTGGGCAGCAGATACCCGCCCGCCACAACCAGAAGGGCAAGAAGAACGGCAATCAGGCGTTTCGTCATGTTTCCGCCTCCGATACCACAAAGGCAACCACGGTATTCCTGCCCTCCACGCTGCTGACCTGCAGGGAACTGCCGTGGAGCTGGGCAATGCGCTGGCACAGGGCCAGACCCAGCCCGGCGCCGCCTTCGGCTCTGGAACGGGATTTGTCCACCATATAAAAAGGTTCGGTGATCCGGCTGATGGCTTCCTTCGGAATGCCCCTGCCCCGGTCCTTCACGGCGAAGCAGTAGCCCTCCGGCACGGATGCCCCCATCAGGGTGATCTTGCTGCCGGGAGGGGATGCCTTCCGGGCGTTGTCAATGAGGTTGAACAGCAGCACCTGCAGCAGGCTGGATTCCGCCAGAATGGTCTTGTCCTCGACCTGCAGCTCCAGCACCAGCTTGCGCTGCTTCAGGGGGTAGGACACGCTTTCCTCCACGGATTTTGCCAGCGCCCCGGCGGACACCGGGCGCAGCTCCGGGGTCTCCCGGTCCAGGGCAAAGAGCCGCAGCAAAGAGTGGGACATGGTCTCCAGCCGCTTGCCCTCGGAGAAAATGAAGCCCGCGGCTTCAAACTGCTGCTTTTCGGGGAGCCGGCGGCTGCGCAGGGTGTCGGCGTAGCCGATGATGGAGGTCAGCGGGGTCTTCAGCTCGTGGGCAAAGGAGGCCGTGAAATCCTTTTGCCGCTGGGCGGCTTCCTCCAGAGAAGCCATGTGGTGCTCCAGCTCCTCCGCCATGTGGTTGAACTGCTCCGCAAGGGTGCCGATCTCGTCGCCGGAGTGAACTTTGGCGCGGGTGGAGTATTTTCCCGCGGCGATTTGGCGGGTGGACCGGGACAGCCGGCGGATGGGCGCGGTCAGCAGGGCGCTCAGGGCAAAGCCTGCCAGCAGGCTCACCCCGATGGCGATGAGAAACACGGAGCGGTAGGTCTGCAGATTTTGCTCCCGGATGGCATAGACAGCGCTGACATCCCGGCTGTTCTGCAGAAAAAAGGGCTGTCCGTCCACGGAAAACCGGGCAGTCACCGTCAGCACAAAGCTCCCCTCGCTGACCTTTTGGATGGAATACTGCACCGCGTCGTCGCCCATGGACTCCCCGGTCACCAGCGCCAGGGAGTAGCTGCGGAAAAAGTCGGAGGAAAGAGCTTCCTCCAGAAGCGCCTGGGTGGACTGTTCGGAGACCTCTCCGGGATCCCGCAGGGTCATGGTGCCCAGCATGGCGCAGATCAACTGGGTCTCGTCCGCGGCGGCTTCGATCTGATGGTCCAGTTGGGCGTAAAAGCCAGAGGAAATGATGGCGTAGCCGCTGATGCTCACGGACAGCGCCACAATGATCACAATGGACAGCACGATTTTGGAGGACAGCTTCATCGGTCGCCCTCCAGCCGGTAGCCCACCTTGTACACGGCGTTGAGCCGGTCCTGCCAGCCCAGCTTTTTGCGGAGCCGCTGGACATGAAGATCCACCGTCCGGGAGTCGCCCATAAAGTCGGACTCCCAGACCCGTTCGTAAATGGTCTCCCGGAACAGCGCCACATTCAGATTGCGCAGAAACAGCACCAGCAGGTCAAATTCCTTCCGGGTCAGGGTCACGGGAACCCCGGCCTTTGTCACCAGCAGCGCCTCCACATCCACGGTCACATCTCCCAGGGTATAGAGCGTCTGCCCCTTTCCCGCGCGGCGCAGCACGCTTTCCACCCGGGCGATCAGCTCCACCACCTCAAAGGGCTTCACAAGATAATCGTCCGCGCCGGCCCGGAGACCCTGCACCCGGTCCTGCACCGTGCCCTTGGCGGTGATGAAAATGACAGGGGTTCCGGTGGGCTTGATCTGCTCCAGCAGGGCGTAGCCGTCAATGCCGGGCAGCATGATGTCCAGCAGAACCAGGTCATATGTATGCTCCTGCAGCAGATCCGCGGCTTCGCAGCCGTCATAGGCTCGGACGCAGGAATACCCGCAGGCGGAAAGATTCCAGTCAATCAGGTTGGAAATGGGCTTTTCATCTTCTACGATCAGTATCTTTGTCATTTCTATCCCTCCGGAGAAGATTGTGCATCCCAATTGTATCATAATTGCATCCGGGATGGAATATCCCAATGGATTTTTTCAAAAAAGCACCGGGCAGCGGCTGCTGCCCGGCGTGAAAAAGAGGAAAGAAAATGAAAAAGGTTTGGTTTGTCAGCTCAGATTCAGAAATCCGGCAGGATCCACCACCACATCGTTGCACAGCACGGTGAAGTGGACATGGCAGCCGATGGCACATTCCATGATGGCGGTTTCCCCGACGCAGCCGATGGGCTGTCCCAGGGTGACGCTGTCGCCGGGACGGACGAGAACCTCCTCTGCCAGGCTGGAATACTTGGTGGTGTAGCCGCCGTCATGGCGGATCACCACGGTCTTGCCCATGGTGTCGTCATCGTACACCGTGTAGACCGTGCCGTCTGCGGCGGCGCAGACCGGGGTACCCTCCTCAGCGCCGATATCCATCCCGTTGTGGACTCTCCAGTCCCGGGTGGTCTCGTTGTAGGTCAGGCATTCCATGGCGTACTCCGAAAGGGTGGAACCGTTTACCGGCATCCCGGTCTTCAGGGGCGCCTTGATCGGCGTGGTTTCGGTGGGCTGGGTGGAAGGCTCCAGGTCGCTGCCCGGACGGGTGGCGATTACGGGCACATCCTTCCCGCTGTCCGAAAGGTCGCCGCCAGGCTGCTCAAGCTGCGTCTGGGGCTGCTGCGTGTTGTTCTGATAGTACAAATAGCCAGAGATCCCGATGGCGGCTGCGCACAGGATCAGGGCTATGTAGTAGCCCTTCCCGTTGAAACCGCGACCGGTTGATTTGTGTTCGCTCATTTCATAAGCACCTCCGAAGCACAGTATTTCCAATATTTCGGAGGATAAACCTGGTATTTCCAAAAAAATCGGGAGCCGGCAGCCGGCTCCCAAGGGAAGGTATTTCAGTCTTCAATACGGCGGATCTGGGCGCCCAGGGCGGACAGCTTGCCGATCATGTTCTCATAACCACGCTCAATATAGTGGATATCTTCCACATAGGTGGTGCCTTCCGCTGCCAGACCCGCCATGACCAGAGCGGCGCCTGCCCGCAGATCGTGGGCGCAGACCGTAGCGCCGGTCAGCTTGGCGATGCCCACAATGGAAGCGGTCTTGCCGCTGATGTGGATGTTGGCACCCATGTTCTGCAATTCGGAGCAGTAGCCGAAGAAACGGGTCTCATACACGCTTTCCGTGATCCGGCTGGTACCCTCCGCCAGAACCATACACACGCAAAGCTGCGCCTGCATATCCGTGGGGAAGCCGGGGTAGGGCATGGTCTTGATGGTGGAGCGGCGCAGCCGCTTCTGCCGTTTGACCCGGATGGCATCGTCGTACTCCGTGACCTGGCAGCCCATTTCCTGGAGCTTGGAGGTGATGCATTCCATGTGCTTGGGAATCACGTTTTTCACGAGAACGTTGCCGCCCACCGCGGCAACGGCGGCCATGTAGGTACCGGCTTCGATCTGGTCGGGGATGATGGCATAGGTTCCGCCGCGCAGGGTGCTGACACCGCGAATCTTCACGGTTTCGGTACCGGCGCCGTAGACCCTGGCACCCATGGTGTTCAGGAAGTTGGCCAGATCAACGATGTGGGGCTCTCTGGCGGCGTTCTCGATGACGGTCTGACCGGGGGTCAGGACGGCGGCAATCATAATGTTGGCGGTGGCGCCCACGCTGGTCACGTCCAGGCAGACCCTTGCGCCGTGGAGCCCGTCTTCGCCGGTTTCCATGATCACATGGGTTTCGGTTTCGTCCACATCGGCGCCCAGGGCCAGAAAACCCTTGATGTGCTGGTCGATGGGACGGGAAGCGAAGTTGCAGCCGCCGGGTAGGGGAACACAGGCTCTGTGGAACCGGCCAAGCTGGGCACCCATCAGGTAGTAGCTGGCGCGGATCTTCTGAACCAGGGCGGCCTTTGGCTCCCGGAAGGCAAGATCCGTGGCGTCGATCTCCACCACGCCGTCCACCAGCGCTGAGACCTTTGCGCCCAGGTCCTCCAGAATTTGCAGCAGGATCCGAACATCCGAAATATCCGGGACATTTTCAATACGGCAGCAGCCCTGAACGAGCAGCGCAGCGGGCAGGATGGCGACGGCAGCGTTTTTCGCACCGCTGATGGTGACAGCGCCCTCCAATTCCTTGCCGCCGATAATTTCATATCTGGCCAAGGGATATCCTCTCCTTGTGAAGAATTCGCGTCGTTTTTTGGGGATAATCGGCAACACACACAAAAAACAACAGAAACACACCTTGCTATTTTATCATAAAAGGGGAACCTTGTAAAGAAAAAAATGAAAAATTACAGGCGGCGCAGACCCTTCGGGTAGTGATTTTTCAGCACGGTGCCGTCGCCTTTTCCCCAACCGATGGAGTATCCGCCGGCGGTGACCAGGCACCAGCCGGCTTTCCGGGAGGGCACCACATTGCCGTGGAGATAGGCATCCATTTCGGGGCTGTCTTCCGGGTAGTCCTGCATATTGCCGCAGCGGTGCAGCCACAATGCCAGGGCATGGGCAGGCACGAAGCGGCCTTTCAGGCAGGATCCCAGCTCCAGACCGGGACGAAGCACCTTCAGCCCCATCAGATCGGGCATTTCTTCGGAAGCCCAGTAAAGCGTCTGCCCGAACATGGTGGCTTTTCCTTCCGACAGGCGGATGTCCAGGGCGTTTCCGAAGTCCAGCCATTCCCTGGGCAGCCTGCAGCCGGACAGAACCGGGTACGCCGGGATCTGCGCTCCTGCTTTCCGCAGAACGGCAGCGAAGTGGCCTTCTCCTTTCAGCTTGTGGGGCCAGAGACGGAAGCCGATGCCCCTTTCTCCGGGGACGAACCAGGGCGCATCCACCCTTTCCTGAGAGAAATCCGGGTGCGCCAGCAGAAAGGACTCCACCACTTCTTCGTCCTCCCGGGGCGCGAAGGTGCAGGTGGAATAGACCAGCCGCCCGCCGGGACGGAGCATCCGGGCGGCGCAGTCCAGGATCTGCCGCTGCCGCTGGGCGCACATGGCGACCGTGTCCTCGCTCCAGTCGGTGACGGCGGCTTCCTCCTTGCGGAACATCCCCTCGCCGGAGCAGGGCGCGTCCACCAGGATCCGGTCAAACCCGCCGGGGAAACGCTGGGCCAGCCGGTCCGGGGTTTCGTTCAGCACCAGCGCGTTGGCAATGCCCAGCCGTTCGATGTTCCGGGACAGGATCTTGGCACGCTTGGGGCTGTACTCGTTGCAAACCAGCAGCCCCTTTCCCTGCATCCTGCCGGCGATCTGGGTGCTTTTTCCGCCGGGCGCGGCACAGAGATCCAGAATCCGCTCCCCGGGCCGGGGATCCAGGAGCGCCACCGGCGCCATGGCACTGGCCTCCTGCAGATAGTATATGCCCGCGTCGTGCCAGGGGTGCAGACCCGGGCGGCTGCCGGGATCGTAGTAGAATCCCTCCGGCTCCCAGGGAACCGGCTCCCCCAAAAAGGGCAGGGCAGGGCGGCTGCACTTCAGAGGATTGAAACGCAGGGCAACTGCCCGGGGACGCTCCAGGCTGGCGAGATATTCGGGAAATTCGGCACCCAACTGGCGTTCCATCCGGGTCAGGAATGCTTCAGGCAGCATGAGAATCCTCCCGACATTCAGTCTTTTTGTCGTTGAACACGAAGAACCGGTCATACAGGTACTCCAGCACAAAGTTCGCCGCCATGTTTATGGCGGTGACCAGATATTCGTTCCAGCCCAGCACTTCCACGGCGTAGTCGCCGAACTTGGTGGAGATGGGGATAAATGCCGCATAGAACAGGGCAACCTTTGCCATGGCGATGGGCACATTGGAGGCGGACTGGAAGGTGTATTTCCGGTTCAGCGTGAAATTCCACAGCACCGACAGGATCAGCGCGATCAGATAGCAGGGCCAGTAGTCCCAGCCCGTCAGCTCGTTGAGCAGGGAGAAGGAAACGGCTTCGATGACACCCGCGGAGATGGAAAAAAGGGTGAACTTTACCGCTTTGAACAGTTCACTGTTCTTTGAAGTTGACATAACATTGCGTCTCCTTATGAAAAGAGTATCCCTATTATACCAAAAAATCCCCGGATTGCAAGGGAAGCTCCGAATAAATCGTCTGCGGCTCAGCCGCAGATGATTGATTCAGAGATTCCCAAGACAAAGCCGGGAAAAGCGGGGTTGCGGCAGGAAGAAAAATGATGTATACTGTAGAAAATCGGAAAAAGGGAGATGGATTTATGAATCACGCGGAGTATGCCGCCCGGCTGTTTGCCGAGGGCTACAACTGTTCCCAGGCGGTGTTTCTGGCGTTCGCGGAGGATATGGGCATGGATCGCGGCTTTGCCGCCAGGCTTGTGTCGCCCTTTGGCGGCGGCATGGGAAGAATGCGGGAGGTCTGCGGCGCGGTGACGGGAATGTACGCCGTGCTTGGCGTGCTGTATGGCTACGAGGTGCCCGGCGACGACACGGTCAAAAAGGCGCTGTACACGGATGTGCAGGCGCTGGCGGCGCAGTTCCGGGAGACCCACGGCAGCATCATCTGCCGGGAGATCCTGAAAAATCCGCCCTCGGATCCCACACCGTCTCCCAGAACGGAGGAATACTACCGGAAGCGTCCCTGCGCCCGGATGGCCTACCGCGCGGCGGAGATCCTGGAAGACTACATCGCGGCCCATCCCATTGATAAATAAGTAAGATCCCCTGTGACACGTTTTCGTCACAGGGGATCGCCTTACCTATTGGGGTCAGAATGCCCAGTCGCCGCTGCGGAAGATGGGCA
This sequence comes from Faecousia sp., assembly GCA_051867435.1. GTDB lineage: Bacteria > Bacillota > Clostridia > Oscillospirales > Oscillospiraceae > Faecousia. The sequence goes on along the minus strand of JBJDYP010000029.1, from coordinate 7,451 downwards.
CCACCTTGCCGTCCCGGGTGGTGGCATCGATGTTCATGGAGTCGCAGCCGATCATGAAGTCCACATGGATCATGGAATCGTTGAGACCCAGCGCGTGGCACTCCTCCAGCGTCCGGTTCTGGAAGCCGTCGATGGTGTCGGCGTAGCCCATACCCAGCGCCAGATGGCAGGAGGCGTTCTCGTCGAACAGGGTGTTGTAGAACAGCAGGCCGCTTTGGGCGATGGGGCTGGACTGGGGCACCAGAGCGCACTCGCCCAGATAAGCGGCGCCCTCATCCATGGAAATCATGGTCTTCAGGCTCTCCTCGCCCACCTCGGCATGGACTTCCACGGCCTTGCCGCCTTCAAAACGGATGGAGAAACGGTCAATCAGTTGCCCCTGGTAGCTCAGCGGCTTGGTGGAGTAGACGATGCCCTCCGCCTTGCCCCGCATGGGAGAGATGAAGCACTCCTCCGTGGGGATATTGGGGTTGAAGAAGATGTTTTGCAGGCTCTTTTCCCCACCGCCGCAGAACCGACCCTCGGGGATCATGCCCACGGTCAGATCGGTGCCGTTGCCGGCGGTGTAGTGCAGGGATTGGATGCTCAGACTGTTCAGATAGGCGCAGCGCGCTTCCAGATCGGCGTTGTGGGCGTTCCACGCGGCAACGGGATCGCCGTCCACACGGGAGGTGGAGAGGATGGCTTCCCACAGCTTCTCCACGGCCTGATGCCGGGAAAGACCGGGGAACACCTTCTTTGCCCAGGCAGCGCCGGGAACGCCGGCGATGCACCACTGGTACTTGTTCTCCATCTGGTCACGGTAAGCCTTGATGATGGGACGGCGTGCCTTGGAGGCCTTTGCCATCTTCTGGACATTCATACCGTTCAAGCCGTCGGGATCCTCGGAAACCAGATGGATCAGGCAGGGCAGGGTGTCCACCTGATGCTGCAGGCGGGCCTTCTCCCACTCGTGGACGGTGTTCAGGGTTTTCTGGCTCTGGTAGCGGACATTGACCTTCTCCAGAGGCTGGTAGTTCCAGCGGACGGTGACTTCCCGGGCGCCTGCTTTGTAGGCTTCCTCCACCACCATCTTCACAAACTCGGGCTGATCCAGCTCGGCGTGAATGATCACATCCTGCCCTTTCTGGACATTGACGCCGGAACGGACGATCAGCTTCGCGTATTCTCTCAAAAGGGTTTTCTTCATTTTCCATGCTCCTTTTCGCGGTTTTCGGCCATTATACCATCTTTTGCCCGCTGCGTCAATGCCGGGGAGGATTTGCGGTTGAAAATGCCGCTTCCGTGGGGTATAATGAGAGGAAAAGGAGTGTTTGCCATGCTGACAAAAGCGGACTTTCATCAGAAAATCGCCGAAGGGTACCGGTTCCTGGACGGCGCTACCGGCTCAAACCTGATCCTCGCGGGGATGCCCCGGGGATGCTGCACCGAGGAATGGGTGCTTCGCCACCCGGAGCCTCTGGTCAGGCTGCAAAGAGCCTATGGGGAAGCGGGCAGCAGGATCGTCTATGCCCCGACCTTCCAGGCCCAGCCCATTGCCCTTGCCAAGGCAGGACTGGATGCCCAGACGGAGCATATCAACGCGGCGCTGGTGAGCCTGACCCGGTCGGCGGTTCCCGGGGCGCTGGTGGCGGGGAATCTTACCACATTGGCTGCCTTCTGCGACAGCTTTGACGATGCCCAGTTTGACAACATGGTGGAAAACTACCGCCGTCAGATTCACGGTCTCATGGACGGCGGCGCGGATCTGCTGGCGGCGGAGACCCTGCTCTATCCGCTGGAAGCCGAGGCAATCATGACTGCAGCGGAGCTGGAGGGTGCCGGCACGGTGATGTATTCCTTCACCATGCAGCCGGACGGATCCCTGTTCTCGGGACGGGACGCCGCGCCGATCCTCAGGGAACTGGAGGACATGGGCGCTGCCGCCGTGGGCTTCAACTGCGTGGCTGCCGGTCAGGCGCTTCCCGGACTGGTGAGCAAGCTCCGCAGAACCCTCCGGGGGCCGCTGCTGTGTAAGCCCAACGCCGGCAACCCGGTGATCAACGGGGATGGGGTGGCAGAATACCCCATGGAAAAAGAGGAGTATGCCCGGATCATGGCATCCTGTGCCGCCATGGGTGCCACACTGCTGGGCGGCTGCTGCGGCACGGATCCCGAATTCATCCGGGCCATGGTGAATGCCGTCGGATCGGCGGAATCTTAAGTTGCATTTTTTGGCAGCCTTTGGTATAATGACACTGCTATGGATAAGAGAACGCATTACTATGTCAGCCCCAAAAACGGGCTGACCTGGATCATGGCGATTTGCCTGGTCTGCTCGGTGGTTGCCCGCATCGTAGCTGTCTGCGTGAAAGGAGCGGACGGCAGCGCATTTGTATGGGGGCAGGTCGTGCTGCCGACAGCCGCAACGCTGCTGTATATCCTGATTGCCCTGCTGATGGGCAAAGAGCAGTATTACAAAACCGCGATCCCGGTGTGGCTTCTGTGCCTGTACTTTGGCTTCGCGGTGCAGAACTACCAGTTCGGACGTATGGTGGAGGGGCTATTCTGGGTCGCGCTGCTGTTTTTGGCGGTGAGCTATACCGCAATCACCTCCGGCAGCTTCCCCTGGATCATCCTGCTGGTACCTCTGTTCGCTTCGCCGCTGTGTGCCGTGGGCTATCTGCACCGGGAGGAGCTGCTTGCCGGTGATGTGCTGGGCGCGCTGCCTGACGGCCTGCTGTGTACCGGATTGCTGATCGGCGCGCTGGCGGTCCGCTATTACCCCGCGGGGCAGTATCATCCCACCTGGGGCGACCGGAAGGACGGCAGGAGAATCCGCACCCTGCCTCCTATGAATATGGTCTCCCCCTACATCATGGTTGCCAGAAACGAGTCCTCCAACCTGTATGAGGATTCCATCGAGATCACGAATATCGAACGCTATCTGCGGCAGAAGCGGGCCGAGGGCATGACCAATTTCGGCTTTATGCACCTGCTGCTGGCTGCCTATGTCCGGGGTGTTGCCAAATATCCCGCCCTGAACCGGTTCCTGGCGGGGCAGAAGATCTACTCCCGGGGCAATGACATTCAGTTCTGCATCACCATCAAAAAGGAAATGACCGTCAGCTCCCCGGATACCGTGATCAAGGTGCATCTCTCTCCCTACGATACCACCGCCGACATCTACCGCAAGGTCAGCGAAGCGGTGGAGGAAGTGAAAAACGCGCCGCTGGACTCGGACTTTGACAATACGGCCCACGCCCTGACCATGCTGCCCGGTGTGTTGCTGAAATTTGCCGTGTGGCTGCTGAAGCTGCTGGACTACTTCGACCTGCTGCCCAAATTCCTGCTGGAGGTCAGCCCTTTCCACGGCTCCATCTTCCTGACGAACCTGGGTTCCCTGGGGATTTCCCCTGTGTACCACCACCTGTATGATTTCGGCAATCTGCCCGTGTTCGGCGCCTTTGGCTGCAAGCGGAAGACCGTGGAGGTGCAGGAGGACGGCACGGTGGTGCCCCGCAAGTATGTGGATATCCGCTTCACCCTGGACGAGCGTGTGGTGGACGGCTACTACTATGCCGTATTCTTCAAGTATGTTCGCCGGCTGCTGGCCCATCCCGAGGTGCTGGATCAGCCCCCGCAGAGCGTGGCGTCGGATATTGACTGATTCAAAAGAAAAGGGAGGCTACAATATGGAATCCATCATTGATCCCAACTGGGTCAGACCCTATCTGAGCGGTGACGAATACCTCCTGTGGTCGGGAAAGCCCGGCAAGGGCAGGCTGCTGGTGAATAGCGACATTTTTATGATCCCTTTCAGCATTGTCTGGTGCGGATTTGCGGTCTTTTGGGAATATAGCGCCGTCAGAGGCGGTGTGCCCCTGCCTTTCGCGCTGTTCGGAATTCCCTTCGTGGTCATGGGTCTGTACATCACGATTGGCCGGTTTTTCCATAAGGCATACCTGAGAAAAAGAACCGCCTATGCCATCACCAACCGGAGGGTGCTTCGCCTGCAGGGGAGCAAAGTGGATACCCTGTCCGGAGATGCCCTGTCCCGGATGCGGATTTCCGAAAACCGGGACGGCTCGGGGACAATTACCTTCGGGGATTCCTTCCGGTATGGGAGAGGGTATGCCCCCAACCAGCCGGGCGGCTTTCCCTTCGCGCTGGAAAACATCGAAGAGGTCAACCGTGTGCAGCAGATCCTGCAGCGGATGGACAAATGACCGATCCCCCGCCGAAAGACGGGGGATTTTCCCAAGGAGGATACCATGGAAACCTTTGGATACGACGGCATTCGCGGCGCTTTGGAGGGCTGCGGATGGGCAGACCGGGTGCGCTTTTTTCAAACGGTGGACTCCACCAACAATCTGGCAAAGGAGCTTGCCCGGGACGGCGCGCCGGAAGGCACCGTGCTGGTTGCCGACTGCCAGACCGGCGGCAGAGGCAGCCGGGGACGGAGCTTCCTGTCTCCCGGCGGTATGGGCATCTACCTGAGCGTGATCCTGCGCCCTGATTGTTTCCCGGAGGACTGTATGCACCTGACCTGCGGCGCGGCGGTTGCGGTGTGCCGCGCCCTGGAGCGGTATGGATTTCACCCGGGCATCAAGTGGACCAATGACATTGTGATCGAAAGGCATAAGGTCTGCGGGATCCTCACGGAGATTGCCGTGAACCCGGAGACAGGACGGCTTTCCCATGCGGTGGTCGGGATCGGCATCAATTGCCGCCAGCGCAGGGAGGACTTCCCGCCCGCGCTGCGGAGCTTTGCGGGCTCCCTGCAAATGTTCTCCGGCGCGCAGGTGGACCGCAATGGGATTGCTGCCGCGCTGATCCGGGAATTGGAGCGGCTGCGCGCGTCCCTGCATACCCGGAAGGGGGAGCTGCTGGATGCGTACCGGGCGCGGTGCGTCACCATCGGACAGGAAGTGTCCGTTGTCCGGGGAGACCGGGTTTTTCACGCCAAAGCCCTGGCGGTGGACGATGACGGCGGGCTGCTGGTGGAGCGTGAGGACGGAAGCCGGGAGACCGTTGCCTCCGGCGAGGTCAGCGTCCGGGGAATGTACGGATATTCTTAAATGGGGAATGTACGGTTATTCTTAAAAAAGCCTTGCTTTTTTCCGAAAAAAGGGCTATACTGAACCTGTCAGAATAATCACATGGAGGGTGAGTATCATGTTTGGTAAAATTATGAAGATCATTGGCGCGCTGGCTGCCGCCGCTGCCGCGGTTTATGTGGTCGCCACCTACGGTGACCGGATCGTCGCCTGGGCAAAGCGTGTGTGCTTCTGCGTGCCCAGCGAGGAGCCTGATGCACAGACCGAAGAGATCCCGGAGGAGACCCCTGCTGAGGAAGCCGTCGAGGAATCGGTGGAAGCACCCGTGGAAGAGAGCGCGGAAGCGCCCGCCGAGGAAGTGGCTGCCGCAGGCGACGAGCCTGTCGCGGAAGAGGCTGACTTCGAGGAATAAGCGAGAAAACCGGCTGCGAAAGCAGCCGGTTTCAGACTGTCAAAAAGGTTGATGTAGGGGCCGATGCCCACATCGGCCCGTTGTAAAATGTTATGAATATTCTGAAATTTTTCAGTATTTCGGGAGTTTTTGCTGCGGGGCAATGTGCCTCAATCGCCCCCTACGATTCCAAATAATCGGGTTCTTCGACACACTGAAACCGGCTGCGAAAGCAGCCGGTTTGTCATTTCAGTGCATTCAGAAGCGCGCGGATGTTTTGTACCACGAAGGTGGGCTGGGCGGCGCTGGTTTTCAGATCTTCCAGCGTGCCCTCTCCGCTGAGGACGAACACGGAGCTGATCCCGGCATTGACGCCGCAGGCAATGTCCGTGTACAGCCGGTCGCCCACGATCACCGCGTCTTCCTTACGGCAGCCGGTCTTTTCCAGCGCCAGATCCACCATGGCGCTCTGGGGCTTGCCGATGAACAGGGGCACACGCCCGGTGGCGTTTTTCAGCATTCCGCTGACGCTGCCGCAGTCCGGCACGAAACCGTAGCGGGTGGGGCAGACCAGATCCGGGTTGGTGGCCACATAAGCCACGCCGCGATTTAGGAGGATGCAGGCATCCTCCAGCTTTCGGAAGGTCAGCTCGGTGTCAAAGCCCATGCACAGGCAGTCGATGTCCTCCTCCAGATGGTCGGTGACGGGCAGCTCCGCGTCCCGGAGCTGCTGCCGGAAGGCCTCCGTTCCCAGGGCGTAGATCCTGCGGAAGCCCTGCTTTCGCAGGTACAGCACCGTCGCGTGGACGGAGGTGAGAAAATCCTCCGCTGTGGCGGGAATGCCCAGCCTTTGAAGCTTCTCCACATATTTTTCCGTACTTTTCGAGGAATTATTGGTGAGAAACAGGTAGGTTCCGCCGATGCCGCGAACATATTCCAGAAAATCCAGTGTGCCGTCAAACAGGTCGTCGTCCAGATAGATCGTGCCGTCCATGTCCAGCAGAAACAGCCGTTTTTGCTTCAAATCGTCCATGTGATCGCTCCCAGCGCGTTGGATTGTTCACCCCGGAGAAAGGTCTCCGGGGTGATTTTTGTCCTTACTTCCTGCCGAACAGACCGCCCAGGGCACCCAGCGCGTCGCCGGCCTTGTCGACGGCCAGCTTTGCCTTGATGCCGTCCACGATCTGGTTGATCTGGTCGTCGGGCAGATCCACACCCAGCAGCTTTTCCACCGCCTTGACGGGATCCCTGGTGAACTCCGCCTGCAGCGCCTTGTCTGCGGTGATCTTCCGGACAAGCTCCTCAATTTTCTTTTTCAGATCCATTTGCTGTTCCTCCTTATGGAACCTCTGAATCAATCGTCTGCGGCTGATCAGCAGATCTTTTCCTTCGTCCGTGCAGCTTCAAAAATGGGAAATACACACAGTATTCCTCCATTTTTGAACCTTTCGGCTGAAGAAAAATCTCTTGCTGTCAGCTCTTGCCGATTGAATCAGAGCTTCCTTAGATTTCTTTGGACTTGGACGCGATTTCCATCAGGCACTTTGCCATGAATTCGTCGGGGGTCATGGCGCCTAGATCATCACCCTTGCGGGTACGGACGGAGACGGTGCCGTTCTCCATATCCCGGTCGCCCACCACCAGCATATAGGGGATCTTCTGCATCTGGGCTTCCCGGATCTTGTAGCCCAGCTTCTCGCTGCGGCAGTCGGCCTCGGCGTGGATATTCACGGCGTTCAGCTTTGCCACCAGCTCACCCGCGTAGCTGTGGGCACGGTCGGTGATGGGCAGAACCTTGACCTGGGTGGGCATCATCCACAGAGGCAGCGCGCCGGCGTAACGCTCGATGAGGTAGGCCAGGGTGCGCTCGTAGCAGCCCAGGGAGGTGCGGTGGATGATATAGGGAGTCTTTTTCTGACCGTCCACGTCGGTGTATTCCATGCCGAACTTCTGGGCCAGCAGCATATCGATCTGGATGGTGACGATGGTGTCCTCCTTGCCGAAGACATTCTTGTACTGGA
>JBJDYP010000028.1:0-3287 GCA_051867435.1 Faecousia sp. | reverse complement strand
GATGTTACCTCTTGACGGAGGTCATTTCATAACAGGGAGCCATTTTCGCGTCCCTCCAACTGCCCGCTAAATCGAAATTTGAGCATAAGCTTATGAAAACCGATAACCGAAAAAAGGATTTGTTGCAATGGATCAGATGAAAAAAATTCCCGTCTCCCGGGAGAACAAAATGGGCAGCATGCCGGTGGGCAGGCTGCTGATGACCATGGCGCTGCCCATGATTATGGCCATGCTGGTGCAGGCGCTGTACAACGTGGTGGACAGCATCTATGTGTCCCGGGTGTCGGAAAGCGCCGTCACCGCGCTGTCCCTGGCCTTCCCGGTGCAGAACCTGATGATCGGCTTTGCCACCGGCATCGCCGTGGGCGTGAACTCCCTGATGAGCAAGTCTCTGGGAGAAAAAGACCCGGAGAAGGTCAACGCCACCGCGGGAAACGGCATTTTTCTGATCCTGATTTCCATCGCGGTGTTCCTGCTGTTCGGGTTATTCGGCGCGCGGCCTTTCTACGCCATGCAGTCCCAGGTGGAGAAAACCGTGACAGGCGGCACCGCGTATATCTCCATCTGTTGTGTGGGCTGCGCCGGCATTTTCATCGAGATTCTCTTTGAGCGCCTGCTCCAGGCCTCCGGCAGAACCACCTACACCCTGTTCACCCAGGGCACCGGTGCCGTCATCAACATCATTCTGGACCGGATTTTGATCTTCGGCGGTCTGGGGCTGCCTGCCATGGGGATCGCCGGCGCCGCCGTTGCCACCGTCATCGGGCAGTGGATCGCCGCCATTCTCGCGGTGTTCTTCAATGTGAAATTCAACCCGGATGTGAAAGTCAGAGCGCGTTTTGTCCGTCCCCGGAAAAACACCATCCTGCCCATTCTGCGCATTGGCGTGCCCTCCATCATCATGATGGCAATCGGCTCCGTCATGAATTTCGGTATGAACCAGATCCTGCAGGGCTTCAACGAAACCGCCACCGGCGTGTTCGGCATCTACTTCAAGCTCCAGAGCTTCTTCTTCATGCCCATCTTCGGTCTGAACAACGCCACCATCTCCATCGCCGCCTTTAACTACGGCGCCCGGCAGCCGGAACGGATCAAACAGGTGCTGCGCTGCGCCTGCGCCTTTGCCCTGTGCGTCATGTGCGCCGGCGTGCTGGTCTTCCAGCTTGCGCCCGACGCGCTGCTGGGATTGTTTCATCCCACCGGGGATTTCCTCGCCATGGGACGCAGTGCCCTGCGGATCATCAGCATCCACTTCCCCATGGCTGCCATCGGCATCGCCCTGGGCGCCTCCTTCCCCGCGCTGGGCAACGGCATCTACTCCACCATCACCTCTCTGTGCAGGCAGCTTATCGTGCTGCTGCCCGCCGCCTACCTGCTGAGCCTCACCCAGGATGTGAATGCGGTGTGGTGGGCGTTCCCCATCGCGGAGCTGGTGAGCCTCACCGTTTCCCTGCTGCTCTTTCGCCGGATTTACCGGCAGAAGGTCAAGCCTCTCTACGCCGGTAACTGACAAAAAGTCCTTCCGTTTCTTCCACGGAAGGACTTTTTCTGATTATCCGTTCAGCCGCTCCGTGGGGTCTGCCCGGTTCCACTCCTCCCGCAAGGACAGCAGCGCCGTCCGCTTGGCGCTGGACAGGAAGATCCGCCCGCACTCCAGAAACAGCTTCTTCGTGGGCTCGTCCAGATTCTTCACGGAATTGCGGATGACGGCGATATTCTGCACCAGATTGCCGCCCAGCTCCTTCAGCGTCCTGGCATTGGTAGCCGTCAGCAGCTCGTACACCGTGTCCACCAGCGCTTCCCGCTGTTGCGGGCTCATTTCCGACACCAGCAGCTTCAGCGTCCGGTCCACAAACACGCTGCTGCCGGTCACATGCTCCAGGGTGATGAAGCTGCCGCCCAGCACCTCCCAGGAAAGCAGGTCGTGCTGCCACGGCCCCACCTGGGTGCTGCGGATCACCGTGTACTTTTCCTCGTGCTCCAGCAGCATGCCCACCACCGAGGACTGGGGCACAAAGGTGCTGATCCTGCCGCAGATCCGCTGGTAGCCCTCCCGCTCCAGCACCTCCCGGGCAAAGCCGGGGCCGTCAAAGCTCATGACCCGCAGGATCCGGTCCTGCAGCTCCGGGCTGCAGAACGCCGCGGCGCAGGCTGCCAGGTTGCCGCCCTTGGAATGACCGCCCAGCAGGAAAGAACCCCGGGGACGCGCTGCCGCCACCCGCTCAAAATAGCCCACGGCCTCCGTCTGGGACGGCACCGGGAAGGTGAAGCTCATGTTGAAGTCCTCTTTCCAGCCCACCAGGGTGTTATCCGTCCCCCGGAAAGCCACAAAGAACATATTTTCCGATATTTCCGCCGTCACCGCCGCGAACTGGGTCTGGGTCACAGGATCCACCAGGTTCACATAGTCCGACAGCAGCACCCCGGAGAACCGGTCGCTGTTGCACAGGGCACGCAGCAGCTTTTCATCCTGATTCGTCAGCACGGATTGTTCCAGCGCTGATTCCCCAAGCCGGGCGATGCTGATCTTCCCGTCCACCAGTCCGTCCAGAGGCAGATAGGACAGTCTCGCCAGGATCATGCCGTCAATTTCGCAGGCGGGCACCCGGTCAAAGGCCAGATCTCCCCGCCAGAGCAGATAGTCAAACAGGTTTGCCAAGGCAAGCGCTCCTTCCATGGTATTTGCCTTTCATTATAGTGGTTTCCCCAGGGGAAATCAACCGTTTTCCCCCGTTGAAAAACCCAAAAAAATCCCCGGTTTTTTGCGGATTCCAATTGACTTTTCCACCATACAGTGATATATTGGATTCGATACAGAGTTAGCGAATGAACCTGTATTCATCCACCATGTACGGCGAGCCATTCCGACGGCAGCCGTATAAATCCTGTATGGGCTGAGCCAGCAAACGGCAGGCACCAACAAATTACAAGGAGTGTATTAACAATGGGATTCAAATCTGACATCGAAATCGCACAGGAAACCGAAATGCTGCACATCACCGAGATCGCCAAGACCGCCGGTGTGGACGAGAAGTATCTGGAGCAGTACGGCAAGTACAAGGCAAAGGTGGACTACAACATCCTCAAGGACATGGCTGACAAGCCCAACGGCAAGCTGATCCTGGTCACCGCCATCAACCCCACCCCCGCCGGCGAGGGCAAGACCACTACCACCGTCGGTCTGGCTGACGGTATGCGCAGAATCGGCAAGAATGTCATGGTCGCCCTGCGTGAGCCCTCTCTGGGCCCCGTGTTCGGCGTCAAGGGCGGCGCTGCCGGCGGCGGCT
>JBJDYP010000027.1:0-14233 GCA_051867435.1 Faecousia sp. | reverse complement strand
ATTCCCGGGCAAGGGAAACCGTCAGGCCATTGACAGCAAATTTGGATGCGGGATATGCCTGCTTGGGCAGGTCGGGGCAGGATCCTCTGCCGGACGCGGATCAGCAGCCCAGCTTGTGCAGTAGCTTTTCCACGTCGGCGGTCTTCAGCACCTTGCCCATGGAGACCACTTTTTCATTGACCACGATGGCGGGCATGGACATAACGCCGTATTCCATGACCTTTTCCATGTCGGTGATATACTCCACCTCTACGTTCAGTCCCAGCGCCTGCACCGCGGCCTTGGCATTCTCGAACTGCTCATGGCAGGATTTGCAGCCCGCGCCAAGGACTTTGATGCAGCAGATCCCCTCCACGGGCGCGCCGCAGCAGCAGGCGGGCGTCTTTTTTTCTTCTTCCTTTTTCTTTCCGAAATTGAACAGTGCCATAATGTTTCCTCCTGTACAGATGTTTTTTAAGGAAGCTCTGATTAAATCGGCAAGAGCTGGCGGCAGAAGATTTTGGCTCAGCCGAAAGTTCTGAAAAGGTCGGAATACTGTATGTATTTCCCGTTTTCAAAACTGCACGGATGGGGCAAAAGATTCGCCGCTTAAGCCGCAGGCGATTTATTCAGAGGTTCCTTATTCTCCGCAGCGGCAGCCGCAGCCAGACACTTCCGAAGGTTTCCCATGCGGGGGTGTCCAGCCGGTGTCCTCTCCCACATAGGTGATGGCGCCCTGGGGACACAGATTGCCGCAGCCGTGGCAGTGATCCACGCAGCCATCAGGATACACCACAATGGGAACGGGGAATTTCTCTTTGTCGTAGACACCGTGTGCGCATTTCTTTACGCAGCTTCCGCACTCCATACAGGTCAGAATGTCAACAACAGGATACCATTTTTTCGCCATTTTGGATTCCTCCGATCATACAAGTAAATATTGAATCGCGTTAAAGAAATAGCCGACGATCACGATGCCAAGGGTACAGATCCCAATGAACAGCCCCAGCAGCTTGGGCTTGACTGCCTTGCGCAGCATGATGATGGACGGCAGGCTCAGAGTCGTCACCGCCATCATAAAGCTGAGGATGGTTCCAAGCTGGGCACCCTTCGCCAAAAGGGCTTCCGCAACGGGAATGGTGCCGAAAATATCCGCATACATGGGTACGCCCACCAGCACCGCCAGGATCACGCCCAGGGGATTCCGGCTGCCCAGGATGTTCTGAATCCAGGTTTCCGGAATCCAGTTGTGAATCACCGCGCCGATGCCAACACCAAGGAGTATATAGGGAAACACCTTTTTGAAGGTTCCGATGACCTGCTCTTTGGCGCCGATCAGCCGATCCTTCACCGTCAGATCAGGCGCATCGATATTCACACCGCCCTTGGCTCTGCGGATGAATTCTTCCACATGGTTTTCCATGTGCAGTTTCTCGATCAGTGTGCCTCCCACAACGGCAATCACAAGGCCGAGGACCACATAAATGACAGCTACCTTCGTGCCGAAAATGCTCATCAGCAGCACGAGGCTTCCCAAATCCACCATAGGAGAAGAAATCAGGAAGGAGAATGTCACGCCCAGGGGCAGCCCGGCGCCGGTGAAGCCGATGAACAGTGGGATGGAGGAGCAGGAGCAGAAGGGTGTCACCGTGCCCAGCAGCGCGGCAATGATGTTTGCCCAGATCCCCCGAAATCTGCCCAGGATCCGCTTGCTCCGCTCCGGCGGGAAAAAGCTCTGGATGTAGGAGATCACAAAAATCAGGAAGCAGAGCAGAACCGTAATTTTGATCCCGTCATAGAGGAAAAACCGGACGCTTCCGCCCCAGCGGGATGCCGTATCCAGCCCCAGGGCAGACAACCCCTTGCCGATTACGTCGTTCAGCCATTTCATGCCGAGAACTTCATTCTGGAAGAAGTCCCACATGGATTTCAGAACACCCATAAATTCGTTCCTTTCATATTGTTAAATGGAAATATTTCGATATTATGCTTGGAGGGAAAGCCGTGCCGGAACAAAGGCTTACGATTCACAGCACGGCTTGGTTTCACAGGTGGGAGCCGCAGGGGTCAATCCGGTCAGATACTCCCGGGCAGTCTGAACGCCCTCCGGGGAGATGCGGTAGTGCATCCACTTGCCTTCCTTACGTCCCACGACAATCCCGGAATCGCACAGAATCTTCATGTGGTGGGACAGAGTTGGCTGGCTGATACTCATTTCCTCCAGCAGCTTGCAGGCGCACTTTTCCCCGCCGCAAAGCAGCCTCAGTATCCGGATTCGGTTCTCATCACAAAACGCTTTGAACATCAAAGCCGTCTTTCGTTCGTCCATAGCGCACCTCATATCGATGTTTCTCAATATTATATGCAATGCATTCCATTTTGTCAATGGGTTTCTGCTCTGTTTCCGCACAAGCCGGAACGTGGCATTCGGAGGCAGGGATTGCCGTGCTGACCACCCGATGCATTTTCTTCCCGGAATCGAAAAATTTTTGTAGGAAAACCAAAACAAATGTGCTATGATAGGAAAAAGGAAGTGAGACTATGCGGATCCTTGGGATCGATCCCGGCTATGGGATCACGGGCTTCGGTGCCATTGATGCCCAGCGGGGCAGCATCCAGCTTTTGCGCTACGGTGCCATCACCACGCCGGCAGGCGCGGAATTCCCCGCCAGGCTGGAGATGATCTATGAGGATATGCGCCGGCTTCTGGAGGTGACAAAGCCGGAGGCCGTGGCCATCGAGGAGCTGTTCTTCGGTCAGAACGTCACCACCGGCATCGGCGTTGCCCAGAGCCGGGGCGTGATTCTGCTTGCCATCCGGCAGGCAGGCGTGCCGATCTTCACCTATAAGCCCATGCAGGTCAAACAGGCTGTGGTGGGCTACGGCAATGCCACCAAGCATCAGGTCATGGACATGACCCGCCGGATCCTTCGTCTGGAGAAGGTGCCCCGGCCGGACGACGCGGCGGATGCCATTGCCATCGCCCTGTGCCATGCCCGCTCCAGCACCTCCCTGCTTGCCATCTCCCAAAGCAAGTTCTGATCAGAAAGGACTGTTTTTATGCTCTACTATGTTTCCGGCAAGGTCGCCATTCTGGAACCGGGTCTTGCCGTCATCGACTGCGGCGGCGTGGGCTACGGATGCCGCGTCACCGCCTATACCGCGTCCACGCTGAAGCTGAATCAGCAGGCCATGCTCTATGTGACCGAATCCATCCGGGAGGATGCCTACGAGCTTTACGGCTTCTCCAGCCGGGAAGAGCAGCGGTGCTACGAGCTGCTGACCTCTGTCAACGGGGTCGGCCCCAAGGCTGCCATTGCCATTTTGTCCGCGGGCGGGCCCCAGAATTTTACCCTTGCGGTCATGACCGGGGATGAGAAGATGCTCACCGCTGCCCAGGGTGTGGGCAAGAAGATCGCCCAGCGCATCATCCTGGAACTGAAGGACAAGCTGGGCGGCAGCGCCATGGAGCTGGACTTTTCCGGTCCTGCCGTATCCGCTCCCGTTTCCGGCAGCAATACCGCGCTGGCAACCGCTGCCCTGTCCGAGCTGGGCTACACCCAGGCAGAGATCGCGTCCGCGCTGAAAGGCTGCGATCCGCAGGCTACCACGGAAGAACTGGTGCGCTACGCACTGCGCGCCATGGTGATGAAATAAGGAGAAGGTATGAGTCTGGAATTTTCTGAAGAGCTGGATGCTCCCATCATCAGCCCCACATTGACCGCCAGAGACAACGGCGAAATCGGTCTGCGCCCGAAAATGCTGGCGGATTACACCGGTCAGGAAAAGGCAAAGGGCAACCTGTCCGTCTACATCGAAGCAGCCCGGCGGCGCAATGAGCCTCTGGATCACACGCTGCTCTATGGCCCGCCGGGACTGGGCAAGACCACCCTGGCAGGGGTGATTGCCAACGAGATGGGTGCCGGCATCCGGATCACCTCCGGCCCCGCCATCGAAAAGCCCGGCGATCTGGCCGCTCTGCTGACCAATCTGAACCCCGGGGACATTCTATTCATCGACGAGATCCACCGCCTGAACCGGGTGGTGGAGGAGATCCTCTATCCCGCCATGGAGGACTTTGCCATCGATATTATTGTAGGCAAAGGCCCCAGCGCCAACTCCATCCGGCTGGATCTGCCCAGATTCACCCTGGTGGGCGCCACCACCCGTGCCGGTCAGCTCTCCGCGCCTCTGCGCGACCGCTTCGGCGTGAGCCTGCGGCTGGAGCTGTACACCCCCCAGGAGCTGGCAAAGATTGTCACCCGTTCCGCCGCGATCCTGGGTATGGAGATCGAGCCGGAGGGCGCTATGGAGATCGCCTCCCGCAGCCGGGGTACCCCCCGAATCGCCAACCGGTTTCTGCGCCGTGTCCGGGACTTTGCCCAGGTCTGCGCCGAGGGTGTGATCACCAAGGAGGCCGCCGATCTGGCCCTGTCCCGTCTGGAAGTGGACAAGCTGGGGCTGGATGCCATTGACCGCAGGATGATGACCGCCATCATCCGCAACTACGGCGGCGGCCCTGTGGGGCTGGAGACCCTGGCTGCCACCATCGGGGAAGAAGCGGTCACCCTGGAGGATGTGTACGAGCCCTACCTGATGCAGTTGGGCTTCCTGGTTCGTACACCCCGGGGCCGCTGCGTCACGCAGCTTGCTTACGACCACCTGCACATTCCCTTTGAGGGGCAGACGCATTTCGAGATTTAGGGTATGTAATTATGCATAAATCTGGTTTTCATTCCAGAAAAAATCTTATAAAGGATTGACAAATCATTCCAAAGTGTGTATAATGTGCCTTGCGGTGCGTTGGTTAATCGCCATTTCCCGCATTTTTGATTCCATTGGCGTATTCGGCAGAGCCGTTCGCATATATGAACTCCGGGCAGGATCCAACAATCTTGATGGGCTTTCACGGGGCAACAACTAACCGAAGAGAGGTAAAATCCAATGTACGAAGACAAGACTTTAGTTTGCAAAGAGTGCGGCAACGAATTCGTTTTCACCGCTGGTGAGCAGGAATTCTACGCAGAGCGCGGCTTCCAGAATGAGCCCCAGCGCTGCAAGGCTTGCCGTGACGCCCGCAAGAACAACGCTCGTGGCCCCCGTGAGTACTTCACCGCTACCTGCGCTCGCTGCGGCGGCGAGGCCAAGGTGCCCTTCCAGCCCAAGTCCGACCGTCCCGTGTTCTGCAGCGAATGCTTCGCGCAGATGCGTGCCAACGGCTAATTTGTGCGGATTGGAGCCGACCTTTTTGGTCGGCTCTTTTTCTTTGGAGGGGTTCCATGCTCAAGATCAAAAGCTGCGCCCTGTCCGGCGAGACCGGGCACGAAGCGGGCAGACGCCTGCTCCGGGAGCTGTACGCCGCCGAAATCGGCGGAGAAATGCCGGACATTCTGATTTCTCCCCGGGGAAAGCCCTATTTTTCCCAGGGGAATCTTCACTTTTCCATCTCTCACACCCGCCGTCACGCGTTCTGCGCCCTGTCCGACCGTCCCGTGGGCATCGACGCGGAGGAATCCGACCGCGCCATTCGCCCGGAGCTTTTGAAAAAAGCCCTGTCTGCGTCAGAATTCGCGCGCTGCGCCGCTTTTCCGGACCCCAGACAGGCATTTCTGCGCCTTTGGGTTCTGAAGGAGGCCGCCGCCAAGCTGTCCGGTCAGGGGCTGCGGGGCTATCCCAACACCACGGCGTTCTCCCCGGAGGATCCAAGGGTAGAACTGCGGGACGGCTGTTTTTTCGCGATCATGCAGGAGGAAGAATATGCTCTTTGATACCCATGCCCATATGGACGACCGGGCCTTTGACCAGGATCGGGAAGCCCTGCTGGCCTCCCTGCCCTCCCAGGGCATCGGTCTGCTGATGAATCCCGGCTGCAATCTGAAATCCTCCCGGCAGGCCATGCTGCTGTCCGAGAAATACGACTGGATCTATGCCGCCGTGGGTTCCCATCCCGATGCCGCGGACGAGGTCTGCCCCAGCGTGCTGGACGAATACCGGATGCTCTGCACCCATCACAAAAAGATCCGTGCCATCGGCGAAATCGGTCTGGACTACCATTACGAGGATATTCCCCGGGAAATCCAGCTCTCCGCGTTCCGCCGGCAGATGGAACTGGCGCGGGAGCTTACGCTTCCCGTCATCGTCCACGAGCGGGATGCCCACGAGGACGGCTGTCGGATCGTGGAGGAATTTCCCGATGTGAAGGGTGTGTTCCACTGCTATTCCGGCTCCGCCGAGATGGCAAAATGGCTGGTAAACCGGGGCTGGTACATCGGCTTTACCGGGGTGCTGACCTTTAAGAATGCCCGGAAAGCCGTGGAAGCCGCCCAGAGCATCCCTCTGGACCGGATCCTGCTGGAAACCGACTGCCCCTATATGTCCCCGGAGCCTTTCCGGGGCAAGCGCAACGACCCCGGCAGGCTCTTCCGCATGGCGGAGCGGCTTGCGGAGATCCGGGGATTAAGCGTGGAGGAGATCCGGCGCGTTACCATGGAAAACGGAAAACGGCTATACCGCATCGGTCAGCCATAATACTGCGCTTCCCTGGGCGGGCTCTTCGATATTGTGGCAGCGGACATGGACAGCCGGCCCAGAGGGCTGAAAAAACACCCCGGCTTTTTTGCATAAATCTTGCTCAACTGGCAAACAATACCTTCGGATCCATTATTAGGAGGTATTTGTATGTCCAAAACCCATTTCCTGCGTATGCTTTCTTTGGCGCTGTGCGCGCTGACGCTGGCTGTGCCCGTGCTTGCCGCGGAGGTAGACTGCGACAGCGTGTATTGCTTCTCCGGCGAGGATTTTTCCGTGGAGGAGGGCACCCTGAACGGTGTCTGCATCACCGGGCTTCCCGATGTCCGGACCGGCACCGTTCTGCTGGGCAGCCGGGTGATCCGTCCCGGGGATATTCTCACCGCGGATCAGATCTCCCTGCTGACCTTTGCCCCCATTTCCACCAAAGAGGATGCCAGCGCGTCCGTCACCTATCTGCCCATCTATGACGGTCATGTCTCCCAGGAGGCCACCATGACCATCTCCATCCGGGGCAAAGAGGACAAAGCGCCTGTGGCAGAGGACTCCGCCATGGAGACCTATAAAAATCTGCCCAACGACGGCACCTTGAAGGTCATTGACCCGGAAGGGCAGCCCATGACCTTCACCGTCACCCGCCAGCCCCGCCGGGGTGAAGTGGCCATCCGGGAGGACGGCACCTTCACCTATACCCCCAAGAAAAACAAGGTGGGCACCGATTCCTTCACCTACACCGCCACGGATTCCGCCGGGAATGTGTCCCGCCAGGCAACCGTCACGGTGGAGATCCTGAAGCCCCTGGACAATCAGCAGTACACGGACACTCTGGGGACGGATTGCCGCTTCACCGCCGAGTGGATGCGGAACACCGGCGTTTTCTCCGGGGAGGTGCTGCGCAGCGAACACTGCTTCGGCCCGGAGAAAACCGTCACCCGGGGAGAATTTCTCTCCATGGTCATGAATGTGCTGGAGATCCCCGTGACAGAGGATGTGGTCAGCACCGGTTTTGACGACGAGGGACCCCAGTGGCTGAAGCCCTACCTGGCCGCGGCGCTGCGTTCCGGCATCGTATCCGGGTATTCCACCGAGACCGGGCTGGAGTTCCGTCCCGACCAGCCCATCACCGGCGCGGAGGCGGCTGTCATGCTGCAAAACGCCATGGGACTGACCGTGGAAACCGGCTCTCTGGAGGATGTGGATGAGAACATCGTCCCCGCCTGGGCACGAACCGCCTCCGCGGCTCTGTGCAGCAACGGCCTGCCCATTCTCGCCGCGGAGATTCCGCTGACCCGCGGCGAAGCCGCCAATGTGCTCTACGCAGCCAGCAAGCAGATAGCCCAGGCGCCCGGTCTGGCGGTTTTCCGTATGCAGTAATCGAAAAATCCACACAAGAGGCTGGAAAATCATGCCTTTTGTGTGGATTTTTTCCGTTTCAGCGATTCCCGACTGTCTTATTCGCAGGCGATGTAGACATCCATGGTCTCCCCGGCGGTCTCAAAGCAGGGGATCACATCCTTTTCGGTGTGTCCCAGATTGTTCAGCCGCATATAGTCCATCAGCGTCCGGTAGGCGTTGGGGATCGTGGTAAAGGGATTGTCAAAGGGGGACTGAATGTGAATCGCCGCGTATTTGTGGGCTTTCTGTTCGCAGATCTCCAGTCCGCCGGGCGCGGTTTTTCTTTTTTCCGCAACCACCGGTTGCGAAAAAAGGCGTGGCAGAAGCCACGCCCTTTGTCATAGGATTTTCCTGCCGTTCAGCACGGCTTCCGCCAGTTTTTCCCCTTCATAGCGGAGCTTCAGCAGAAAAAACGGCGCGTCCTGCCACAGCAGATCCAGAAAGATCCGGTCGCCCTCCCATTTGGGCAGCCGGTCCAGAAACCCCCGGCTGACCCATTGCAGGTCGCCTTCGCTGCATTCCGAGAGTTCTCCCTCAAAACCGTCGGCGGTGAACAGGTACATATATTCCCCTTCCCAGCGGTCGCTCAGGAAGGTCACCACACCCCGGCACTTCCAATCGGTAAGGGTCAGCCCGGTCTCCTCTTTTGCCTCCCGCAGGAGGCACTCATCCGGGGTCTCACCGGCTTCAAATTTCCCGCCGATACCGATCCATTTGTCCTGGTTCAGATCGTTTTTCTTCTTGACCCGGTGGAGCATCAGCACCTCGTCTCCCCGGGTCACATAGCAAAGGGTGGAGTTGATCATGGCTGCGCCCTCCGCTTCATCACACGGACTGCCCGGCAGAGGTTTTCCACGGTGATTTCCCCGTGACCGTCTTCCCGTTCCCCGTCCAGCGTCCATGCCATGTCGGGGTTTGCCTGGATCTTCACCCTGCTGGACGGACAGAAGGTGATCATGGAACAGTTGTAGGTCTGGGTCTGCAGGGCACGGATGCACTCCCCCAGCTCCAGAATGTCCTTGGGCGCCCGCACAAGCAGGATCTCAAACTTGCCGTCGCACATATCCACCAGGCTGGGTGCCAGGGTCAGAATGCCGCCCACGGAGGTGGAATTGCTGATGGCGCCGAAGATAAAGTCGTCCTCGATGACCCGGTCGTCCAGCTCCATGCGGACGTGCTCCTTGCGGATCCGGGTCAGCTCGGTGATGCCCTCCAGAATATACGCCGTGTGTCCCAGGGCGTTCTTCACGCTCTGGGGGGTTGCGTAGGATGCCTTGGTAAAGGCGCCGAAGGATGCCACATAGGAAAAATAGCGGTCTTCAAATTTTCCCACATCGTACAGGCAGGGCTCTCCCTCCACAATATCCTTTGCCGCCTGCACCACATCGGAGGAAAGGGACAGAGAGGACGCGAAATCGTTGGTGGAGCCGCAGGGAATGTAGCCCACCGGGCAATCCACGCCGGCGCGCTGCAGCCCCGTCACCGTCTCGTTGAAGGTGCCGTCGCCGCCGGCACAGACCACCAGATCCATGTCCTTCGCCAGCTTTTCCACCACCGCCGCGCCGTCGCCGGGACCGGCGGTCATGTGGATGGTCACCTGATAATCATGGCGGTTGAACACCTCCACAATCTCCGGGAGAAACTTGTTCGCCTTCCGCTGACCGGCGTAGGGATTCATCACAAACAGCATTTTCTTCATAAGAACCGCCCCTGTTTTCTTTGGTAGGGTGATTATACCAAAATTGGCACAATATCGCAACCGGTTGGGGAGAAATTAAGAAGAATTCAGAATTCGTTTACAAAAAAGCCGGGCTGTCGGGGTCGGCAGTCCGGCGTGTTTTCCTCATTCAGACCTCTCAGAGCTGCGCCACATCCATGGACTTGAGCTGAAGCTGCAGCTTGTCCGCGATCAGGGCGATGAACTCCGAATTGGTGGGCTTTCCTTTGGTATTACTCACTGTATAGCCGAAGAACCGCTGCAGGGTGTCCAGATCTCCCCGATCCCATGCAACTTCAATGGCGTGACGGATGGCACGTTCCACTCTGGAGGGCGTGGTCTGGAAGGTCTTTGCCACCTGGGGATACAGCACCTTGGTGATGGCATTGATCACATCCATATCATTCACCGCGATGATGATCGCTTCCCGCAGGTATTGGTAGCCCTTGATGTGGGCAGGCACGCCGATTTCGTGGATCACACTGGTGACCATGGTCTCAATATTGGGCGCAGTTTTCCGGTTCAGCGGATACACCTTGCTCTCCCCACCGCGGATTTCTTCCAGCCGCTCCACCAGAACACGCATATCACAGGGCTTCAGCATCAGATACTTGGCACCCAGATTGGACGCGGCCGCGGACACATAATCCGTCACAAAGCTGGATGTAACCAGCGTCACCGGCTGGTGATCCATCCCGGACATGGCCTTCAGCACGCTGATCCCGTCCCGTTTGGGAAGCATCAGATCCAGCACCAGCACGTCCGGCTTCCGTTCCGTGATCAAACGAAGCGCCGTTTCCCCATCGTTCGCCGTTCCGACCACCGAAAATCCTTCCGCCTGCTGTAACGCGCCGCACAATCCGCTGCAAAATTCCTCGCTGTTGTCCGCGATTAATACATTGGTACGATTCTCCATACTTTTTCCTCTCCTGACATACAAGATTTCTCCCCCGGCATATCTGCCTTATCTTGCTGCGACAAATATAATGTAGCATAATCCCGTCTTTTTTGCAACAACATTCCAAAACAATCGTTCGTCATTTTCCGCCATTTTTCGACATTTCAGAACAAATATGTAACATTTTGACACCATTGTGCATACATTTCCTCTGTCGGGCGGATTCCCGTGGGAATTGACGAAAGGGAGGAAATGGTGTAGAATATGCATATCCATTCATCTATACCAAGGAGTGATACTTATGAACAAAGTTTGGGATCTGACCCCCCTTTATCATGGGTTCGACGACCCGGAATTTGCCGCGGATATGGAAAAGCTGCGTGAGGCGGCAGCGGCTTTTTCCGATTTTGTGGGAACCCTGGACAGCATGGAGCCCGTGGAGGGTCTGAAGCAGGGGCTTACCCGGATGGAGGTGGTGAATACCATCGGCAGGAAGCTCGCCGGCTATGCCAATCTGCGCCAGTCCGCCGACACCAAGGATCCCCAGTGCAGCTCCCAGATGGGCCGGATCATGTCCATCCTGAGCCGCATGGCGGGCCCCCAGGCCGCGTTCCGGGGCTGGGCAGCCAGGATCCCCAATCTTCTGGAGATCGCGGAGGCCGACCCGTTCCTGCGGGAGTACCGTTACCTGCTCTCCAACATTCTCTCCGACAGCAGATTCCTGCTGGACGGCCGGTGTGAGGAGATCATCGCCCGGATGGAGCTTTCCGGCGGGGATGCCTGGAGCGATATGCAGCAGTATCTGACCAGCACCGTGCCCGTCACCTTCCGGGGCAAGACCACCAACCTGTCCTCCATCCGCAATCTGGCCTATGACCCCGACCCCAGCGTGCGAAAGGATGCCTACGAGGCAGAGATCGCCTGCTACGACCGGATCCGGGATGCCGTTGCCTTCGCCCTGAACTCCATCAAGCTGGAGACCATCACCGACTGCCAGCTCCGGGGCTACGCGTCTCCCCTTGCCCGCACCCTGCACACATCCCGCATGAAGCAGGAGACTCTGGATGCCATGCTGTCCGCCATGGACGAGTATTTACCCAAATTCTGGAAATACCTGAAGGCCAAGGCAAAGGCTCTGGGTCACGAAAACGGGCTTCCCTGGTATGACCTGTTCGCGCCCATGGGCAATTCCTCCAGACAGTACACCACCGGGCAGGCCCGGGATTATCTTGTGAACCTGTTCGCGGGCTTTGACCGGGAGCTGTCCGACATGATCGCCAGAGCCTTTGACGAAGCCTGGATCGATTTCTTCCCCAGAGACGGCAAGGCAGGCGGTGCCTTCTGCGCGGGCGTTCCCAGCCTGGGTCAGAGCCGCATTCTGACCAACTTTGACGGGATGTTCACCGACATCGTCACCCTGGCCCACGAGCTGGGTCACGCGTTCCACAACCAGTGCATCCGGGATCACCGCGTCCTGAACCGGGGTTACTCCATGCCCGTTGCCGAGACCGCTTCCACCTTCAACGAGTGCGTGGTCATGGCATCCGCCATCCGGAGCGCCGGAACCAGGGACGAAAAGCTGGCGCTGATCGAGTCCCAGCTTCAGGATGCCACCCAGATCATCTGCGACATTTACTCCCGGTTCCGTTTCGAGGCCAATGTCTTTGCCAACCGGGAGAACCGGTTCATGGACGCGGACACCCTGTGCGGCTATATGCTGGATGCCCAGAAAGCGTCCTACGGCGACGGTCTGGATCCCAATGTGCTGCATCCCTATATGTGGGTCTGCAAGAGCCACTACTACGGCCCCACCTTCTACAACTTCCCCTACGCTTTTGGCGGTCTGTTTGCCCGGGGTCTGTATGCCCAGTACGAAAAAGAGGGGCAGGCGTTCCTGCCCAAGTACAAGAAGCTGCTCTATACCACGACCATTGCCACCGTGGAGGACACCGCAGCTTCCGCAGGCATCGACCTGACCGACAAGTCCTTCTGGCGCAGCGCCCTGCAGACCATTGCCGATCAGATCGACCAGTTCTGCGCCCTTGTGGAGGAATGATCCATGAAACAGGAAACCAAGGCTCTGGTGTCCTTTTTGGATGCCTCTCCCAGCGTGTACCATGCCATCGCCAATCTGAAAGGACTGCTTGCGGAAAAAGGCTACACCCCGCTGTCCGAAAAGGACAGTTGGGATCTGCAGCCCGGCGGAAAATATTACCTCACCCGGGGCGGCAGTGCCCTGCTGGCTTTCCGTGTCCCCGCCGGCACCCCCACAGGCTTTCTGATGAGCGCCAGCCATGCCGACCGTCCCTCCTTCAAGCTCAAGGAGAACTGCGAGCTGAAGGGCAGCTACACCCGGCTGTCGGTGGAGCCCTACGGCGGTATGCTCATGGCGTCCTGGCTGGACCGCCCCCTGAGCGTTGCCGGCCGGGTACTGGTTCAGACGGAAAACGGCGTGGAGAGCCGCCTTGTGAACATTGACCGGGATCTGCTGCTGATTCCCAACGTGGCCATCCACATGAACCGCAAGGCAAACGAGGGCTTCGCCTGCAATCCCACCTGCGATACCATCCCCCTGGCAGGTGCTTCCGAGGACGCGGGCAAATTTGAGGCACTGCTGGAGCAAGCCGCGGGCGGCAAGGTGCTGGGGCATGATCTGTATCTGTACATCCGTCAGAAAGCCAGTGTCTGGGGTCTGGGGGAGGATTTCCTCTCCTCCGCGGGGCTGGATGACCTGCAATGCGCCTGGGGCTGCACCCAGGGCTTCCTGGAGGCCCGGGACAGCGCCGCGATTCCCGTGCTGTGCGTGTTTGACAGCGAGGAGGTAGGCTCCAACTCCGTGCAGGGTGCCGCGTCCGGCCTGCTGCGGGATACCCTGGAGCGCGTCTGCACCAGTCTGGGGCTGGACGAAAAGCGGATGCTTGCCCAGTCCTTCATGGTCTCCGCGGACAATGCCCATGC
This sequence comes from Faecousia sp., assembly GCA_051867435.1. Lineage (GTDB taxonomy): Bacteria > Bacillota > Clostridia > Oscillospirales > Oscillospiraceae > Faecousia. The sequence goes on along the minus strand of JBJDYP010000027.1, from coordinate 758 downwards.
CATCCATCCCAACCACCCGGAATACGCGGATGCCGCCAATGCCCCTGTGCTGAACAAGGGCGTGGTGCTGAAGTTCAACGCCAACCAGCGCTACACCACCGACGGCGTTTCCGCCGCATTGTTCCGCAGCATCTGCGGCAAGGCCAATGTGCCTGTACAGACCTATTGCAACCGGGCGGACATCGCCGGAGGCAGCACCCTGGGTCACATCTCCCTGACCCATGTGTCCGTGCCCACTGCGGACATCGGACTTCCCCAGCTTGCCATGCACTCCTGCTTTGAAACCGCCGGTGTGCAGGACAGCCTGTACCTGGGAAGCGCCATGAAGACGTACTACGGCTCCGCGCTTATTCTGGAGGCAGACGGCACCTACCGGATCCTCTGAATCCCCAGGCGGCAGCGCTTTCCCGGAGGGAACACGCCGGGCGTTCAACGTTCTCATTTTTTCATTTGCATTTTACGCCGGACGGAAATCCCCGTCCGGCGTGTCATTTATGCCGCGGCAGCCGGGCTGCTGACAAGCACATACACGAATCAAGGATTCCTGCTTTTTTCGATCTGATAATGCTTTCATCCCCGGAAAAGGGACTTGTAATCAGACGCGACTTACATTAAAATGGAAAGAAGGAAAAACAATAGGGATATACGACATTTATGGAAATAGTTTATGGAGTATAAAATGGAAAAAGCAATATTGGATTTCACGGATTGCAAATATCTGTTGGAGATGCATCAACGGATCAAAACAGCCTTGCAGT
>JBJDYP010000026.1:0-14347 GCA_051867435.1 Faecousia sp. | reverse complement strand
TTAGTTCGAAAAATCCCACATTTGTCTGGTAGACAAATGTGGGATTTTTCGTGGTGCGAGAGATGGGACTCGAACCCACACGGCGTACACCACACGCACCTCAAACGTGCTTGTCTACCATTCCAACACTCTCGCAGGGACCTAAGCATTATATCCTGTCAACGGGATTTTGTCAAGGGCAAAATCAAATCTCCATCCAAAAATCAAATCTCCATCCAAAATGTGAAGAGGCAGGGGACGTTATCTGGCGCCGGTCAGACGGAGCAGCTGCTCCAGCACGGCCTCCATGCCGCTTTGCCCGGGCATATGGCCGTTATTGGGAACGACCTGTATCCGCAAAAGATCAGAATGGGCGGAGCCTACAAAATCGGCAACATCCGCCGTGGCGGTGATCAGATCCTTTTCTCCCTGCAGGATCCAGTAGGGAACTGCCGTCCGGCACAATGTGTCGCACAGATCCCCGCGGGCGATGGCGTAAGCGAGGCTGGTGTTCTTTCGGTAGCCGTTGATGATACACGCCCAAAAGTCACGCAGGGAGTAGTCCGGGCTTTGGAGTATTCCCAGCACGACGGAACCAACCCCCGCCTTCTCGCCGGTTTTGGATTGGAAGCCCTCGGTGTATTTCCGCAGCCAGAGAGACATTTTCATAAGATCCTTTATGTCCAATTCAGAGGGAGCCGTATCCCGTATCCGCCCGAGCGCCGGACGCAGCTTTTCAGGAACTGCCCGCTCCAAAGCGTCGAACGCGGCACCGCTGCAATTGGGCGTCCGAAGAACCTGCCCCCATACCAGTACACCGTCCACCAGTCCGGGCTGGGCGGCGGTCATGGCAGCGAGAATGGAGCCCCAGGACATACCGAACAAATAAATGGGGTTTTCGGGAAAATCCGCCCGGAGGCAGCGCACCAGATCGGCGGTCATATCCGCGAAATGGGCGGGGGTGAAGGAATTATCGATCACATGGCGGTTAATGCCGCACCCCAGTTGATCCCAGCATACCATAATAAAATGATCCGTGAAAGCCGGAAACACCCCCCGGCATCCGACGTTGAAGGGGAAGGGACTGCCGGGACCGCCGTGAAGGGTGATGACGATGGGCGCATCCTTTCGGCGACCCTCCACCAGCACCTTCTGGGCAAATCCGCCCAACAAATAAGTTCTTATTTCGGAGATCTCGCAGGAGGCGATATAGGCTTTTCTCTCTTTTTTCATGAACGGCGCTCCTTCCAGAAAATGACAGGAACATTATATCATGCAAGAAAGGGAAATGCAAGATGGGAATGCAGCAGGAGTTTCAGCGGTCAAAAGTCGAGTCTCCATCCGAAATGTCAGGAAACTACGCCTTTCTCTTTCCGTTTGGTACCCAACGCGAAAATGCCACAGCAGACCCATATTGTCCGGCAAATGTTTACATTCATGTATTCCGGTTTTGGAACGGACAAATCCGTTCCCTACACCCAAAATATCCTATTTACTCATCAGAGCGAGCTGGTAAAAGGCCACGGCGCTGGCAGCAGCCACATTCAGCGAATCCACCCCATGGGTCATGGGGATCTTCACGGTATAGTCGCAGGACGCAATGGTATCCCCCGCCAGCCCGTCTCCTTCCGTGCCAAGGACGATGGCCAGCTTCTCCACCTCCCGCAGCGCGGGATCCGCAATGGAGTAAGAATCCTCCCGCAGCGCCATGGCCGCCGTCCGGAAGCCCATGGCGTGGAGCAGCGCCTGCCAGTCCCCGCCGGAAGGAAGATAGGTCCAGGGCACCTGGAACACCGTGCCCATACTCACCCGGACAGCACGGCGGTACAGCGGATCGCTGCCCGCGCTGGTCAGCAGCACCCCATCCACCCCCAGCGCCGCGGCGGAACGGAAAATCGCGCCGATATTGGTGGGATTCATCACATTTTCCAGCACCGCGATCCGGGTGGCATTGGCGCAGACCGCTTCCACGCTGGGCAGTTCCGGGCGGTACATGGCGCAGAGCATACCCCGGGTCAGGTGGAACCCGGTCAGTTGGGTCAGCACATCCAGCTCCGCCGCGTATACGGTCACCTGCTCGTCACACCTGGCCAGAATCTCCTTCGCCTTTCCGTCAATGTGCTTGGTTTCCATCAAAAAGGAGATGGGCACGCAGCCCGCGTCCAGCGCCCTGCCGATGACCAGAGGGCTTTCCGCCACAAACATGGCGTTTTCCGGGTCCGCCCGGTTCAGAAGCTGATTCTCCGACAGTCTCGCGTAGACATCCAGCTCCGGCGCGGAAAAGGATGTGATTTCAATGATTTTTGCCATACTCTGCCCTGCTTTTCCTTTTTTCTTCATTATAGCATCCGCCCGCCGGATTGCAACGGCTATCTTGCAAAAGGATTTGGATTTTTCCGGATACTTCCATTGACACAGGCATCAAAAAAGCGTTATAATTTAAAGAAGGTTCGACCGATTCCGAGCCATTGCGCTATTTTGATACAGAAACGAGATCTTTGTCCCATGATGCGAAAGCCTTACTTATTCCTTGCTTTTTTGATGATTGCCCTGCTGCTGGCCGGCTGCTCCGGGGAGCGTCCCGTCACCGGTACGGAGCCTGCCCAGGTGACCCAGCCAACGGAGGATCCCCGGATCCCCATTACCGTCTGGGCGTCCCAGGAGGATATGAACGACCAAACCAGTTGGATTCCCGCCATGTGCGAGGCGTTTCTGGAGGAAAATCCTCAATGGGACATTCGTATCCGCTACGGCGTATGCGAAGCGGAGGACATTGCACGCTATGGGGCAGACGAATCGGAGACCCCCGCAGATGTGTTCCTGTTCTCCGCCAACCAGTTGGAGCTGCTGCAAACCGCCGGCATGCTGGCGCCGCTTTCCGCGGACACCGCGGCAGCGATGAAAGAAGAAGTGTTCCCCCTCGCCGTATCCGCGGTCACCGCCGGGGATAGCCGGGTATACGGCTTCCCCTACTGCATGGAGGCTCCCCTGCTCTACTACGACAAGCGTGTTTTCTCCGAATCCGACGCGCAATGTCTGGACACTATGCTGGAATCCGGCAGGGTCTACCTGGATCTGAGCGATCCGCTGCTGCTGACCTCATTCTACAGCGCCGCAGGCGGTGCTTTCCAGCCGGATGAAATCCAACTGGGGTCGGATGCCGGCGCTGCCGCCACCGGCTATCTGGTGCGCCTTGCCGCGAACCGGAATCTGGAATCCGGCGGTGCCGATCACGGCGTGGACCGGCTGCTGAACGGCGGTGTGGGCGCGGTGATCGCCGGCCCCGATTACGCTTCCTGCATTTCCGCGGTCCTCGGCGAAAACTACGGTGTTTCCAGACTGCCCTCCATCCTTCCGCAAGGCAGTGCGGTGCCCCTTCCCTCCGTGGTAAAGATCGGTGCCATCGGTGTAAACCCCAACTCCAGCCAGCCGGAGATCGCCATGGCCCTGGCGGAGTACCTTTCCGGCGGGCAGTCGCAGCGCTGCCATTTTGAGAAGCATTTCGCCATCCCCACCAACCTCTCTGTGATGGAGGACGCGGCGCTGGCCGCGAATCCCGCGGTGCAGGCAGAGCGCTCCGCTCTGGACGGGGCGATTCCCTTCCCCGGCGTGCTGAACGAAAGCAGGCTCCTGCTTCTGAACGAAATGGGTTCCGCCATTGCCGAGCAGCGGGTAACCGCCGCGAATGCCGCGGAAGCAGGGGATAAACTGCGGCAAAATCTGAATCCCTGAAATCATCCACCCCGGTATTTTTCCCGGAAGCATCCTTTTGTTGTTTTTGTCTTGACGAAATCGGAGGAAATTTGTATAATGTGAATAAAGAAACTTGGGAGTTGTCAAACATGATTGGGTTTTATGATTATACGGTCGTTCTTACATATCTGTCTCTTTTCAGCGCGGTAACCGGCCTTTACTTCTGCTTTACCAGGCATCCCGTGATGGCAAGCATCTGTCTGATCCTCTGCGCCCTGCTGGATGCCTTTGACGGCATGGTCGCCCGCACCAAGAAGGATCGGACGGAAGCGGAATGCCAGTTCGGCATTCAGATCGATTCCCTGACGGATCTGATTGCCTTCGGCGTGCTGCCTACCATGATCGGCGCCGTCTATGTAAGCGGTCGGCTGATGCCCGTTTATGTGGCAATTTCCGGGCTTTTCGTGCTTGCCGCCCTGATCCGTCTGGCCTATTTCAATGTGCAGGAAAACGACCGGCAGAAGGTCGAGACCGGCAAGCGCCGTCACTACAACGGTCTGCCCGTGACCTCCTCCGGCGCCATCTTCCCCTCCGTGGTGATGGTCTCCCTGCTGATGAAGCACGGCTTTCCCATTTTCGTCTATATGGGTGCCATGGTTTTTACCGGATTCGCTTTTCTGATTCGCAGCCTGCGGATCAAAAAGCCCTCCTTCCGGGTGGTTTTGGTGTTCTGCGTCCTTGGTGCCCTTGGCATTGCGACGCTGGTTCTGCTCTGGTTGAGGCGGGTGTCCCATGGCGCGATGTTCGGTTGAGATTGCGGCGCAGCCCTCCGCGTCCCTTCGGTTTTTGTACAACACGGTTCCCGGACGGATCGTGCTGAAGCTGCTGACCCGGGTCTGGGTCTCCAGGCTGGTGGGCGCGTTTATGAGCTGTCCTTTGTCCAGGCCTTTGATCCGGCCCTTTATCCGCAAAAACCACATTGATATGTCCCGGTATGAGGAAGGCCCTTTCCCGAATTACAACGCCTTTTTCACCCGCCGTCTGCGCAGTGCCCCCACATTCGGCGTGGGGCTGGTGTCCCCCTGTGATTCCAAGCTCACCGCCTACAAAATTGATGATTCCTCGGTCTTTACCATCAAGGGCAGCGAGTATTCGCTCGCGGACATTCTGGAGGACGGGGAGCTTGCCGCGTCCTTTCGGGATGGCTGGTGCCTGATCTTCCGGCTGGCTGTGGAGGATTACCACCGCTACAGCTACTTTGACACCTGCACCGAGCTGCGTCACAAGTATATCAAGGGCATTCTCCACACGGTGCAGCCCATTGCCCTGCGGCGCCACAATGTGTACCGCCGGAACTGCCGGGAGTACACCGTGCTGGAAACCGCCCATTTCGGCACCGCCGTCCAGGTGGAAGTGGGCGCGACCTGTGTGGGCCGGATCGCCAATCTGCACAAGTCCGGCGTCCATTCCCGGGGAGAGGAAAAGGGAATGTTCCTGTTCGGCGGCTCCACCATCCTTCTTCTGCTGAAATCCTGTCAGATTGACCGGGATATTCTGGAAAACACCGCCGCAGGCAAAGAAACCATCGTCCATATCGGCGAACAAATCGGTTATTAAAAATTCCACACAAAAGTCAGGGATTTCCCTGCTTCTGTGTGGAATTTTCATCAAATACCGCTTTTTAGTCCTTGGGGATCAGGTTCGGGGCCAGGCCAAACTCGCTGGGCATGAACCGGGGGCACACATTCTCCGCGTTGCAGATCACGGAGGCCGCCAGGCGGTTGCCGATCTCGCAGGCCTGCTTCAGGGTCTTGCCGTAGGTCAGGCCGATGGTCACGCCCGCGAAGAAGGCATCTCCCGCGCCGGTGGTATCCAGCACATCCACCTTCCATGCGGGGCAGACACCCCGGTCACCGTCCGCGGACGCGTACACGGCGCCGCTGCTGCCCATGGTGACCACCATGCAGGGAATATGGGCGCTGATGATCTTGTGGGAGATGATCTCCGCCATTTCTTCCAGGCTGTTGTGATCGAAGTCCTCGGAGAACAGCAGCCCGGCCTCCTGCTGGTTGCAGACGATGCAGTCAATGTCCTTCAGCAGATCCCGGCGCTCGATGGCGATGCTCATGTTGGAAACCACGGCAAAGACCTTCTTGTTGTATTTCTTGGCAAGGGCAATGACCGTCTTAACAATGTCCTTGTCCATGTCAAATTCCAGCGCCACACTGTCCGCGTCCCGGAAAATCTCGTCGCCGGATTCCTTCAGCACGTCCAGAATGGGGCTTAAGTCCGGCCGCTTGGAAATGGAGGCGCATACATCGCCGTTGTTGCCGAACACCGCCAGCCAGGTACCCATGCCGTCCGGGGTGCGGCGGATATACTGGGTATTGACCTTGTGGTTTTTCAGCTTGTTGATCACATCGGTACCGGTGCCGCTCTCGTCCACCAGGCTGATAAAGGTGGGACGAAGCTCCACATTGGCAATATCCTCGGTCACATTCCGGGCCACACCGCCGTGTACTTCCTCCACCCGACCCACATTTCTGCCGCCCGGGATGTACTGGGTCATAGGGTATCCCTTGATGTCTACAAAGACCGCGCCAAGAACAACGATTCCCATAAAAAGCCCCTCCATATTTTTATTTTGTATTTTATATCATATTTTGGGAAAAAATGCAATGCGGCGGCAAAAAATAACCCACACAAAAGTGCGGGCTATTTGGGGGTATTTTATGAAAAATGCTTGCCCATCAGTGTCAGAGAGGTTGCCCCGTAGAACCCCGCCTTCTTGTAAAAGTGCATATGGTGGGCATCATTGACACTTAGCAGCTCCATATGGGAAGCACCGTTTTCCCGGATGATCTTCTCAATGTGTGCCAGGAAATGGGATCCGCAGCCTGTGTTCTGATAATCCCCAAAGATCACGATTTCTTCCAGATAATAGGCCAGCAGGTCGTCATACTGCTTGTAGTACCCAATGACAAAGCCGGTGATCTCCCCATTCTCTCCATGCTGGATCAGGCAAAGGGAATCTTCCATCCTCACAATCTGGCGGATCCGCCTGACCGCTTTCTCCAGGCTCCAGCAGCCGCCCTCCTGACCGTTGTAGTAGTCCATGTACATCCGCGCGATGACCGGCAGTTCTGTTTCCGTCAGATCGGTATAAGTCATGGTTTCTCCTTTCCAATTCGGCATCGTTATATGCTTTGATAAATCTCCGCTTACATAATACCCCATCCATAAAATCACGCCCTCTTACTAAGAATACAATGTAAATTGCCAGATTTCAAGTGAAAACAAAGGGACTGGTAGTAAAGATCCCTCTTTTATGAAACAGGAGGAAAATGCTATCGCACTACTGCTTTCTCAAGTCACAGCAGCAGTCACATATGCCGGTCTGATACGCAGGCAGTAAGAATGAACATTGCAAAAAGAATGCGAAAATGCTATGATGTAAAAAACAGAAAGGCATACGAGGAAATGGGTTATCTATTTATTCTTCTTTCGGTATTTTCCAATGCCATCAAAGGCTATTGTTCAAAACAGGTCAGCAATGCAATTGTAAAAGTGCGGGACGCGATTCATTTCAATCTGATACGAAATGCATTATGCTGCATGATCGCGACACTCGTTTTTTCCTTGAAGAAGAAAACAATCTATTGATTTTTACCCCGGCTGAGTTTTTGATTTGTTTCGTTTCCGGCGGTGCGATGGCAGCGTTAGTCGTAAGTTGGGCACTGGCGATCAAGACAGACGCTTATATGCTTGTCACTGCCTGTGCATCAGGAAGCTTTATTATTCCGTGTATTTTTGGATTGTTTATACTAAATGAACAGTTTACACTTTTCAAGTTTGTTTCCTTCGTGGCCATTATTGCTGCCCTGTTTTTCCTATTGCGCTATAATCTATCCGTCAAGGGGAAACTGGGAAAAATGCAGATATTTCTTCTCGCGCTTGTGCTTCTGTCTCAAGGATTGAATCAGACGATGCAGAAATTGTATGTACATTATATCACATACAAGGGAGCAAGCGCCTATACGCTGTATTCATTTTTCTTCGCAACGATTATTCTGTTTTTGGTGGCAATTCCTCTTAAGGCGCCAAGAGATACGCAGCAGCATCATCATCACTTGATAAGAGGCAATATGAAATATGTCGTTCTGATGAGTTTGGGACTTTTCGGAGCCTCTTATTTTCAAACGCTTGCCGCTGCGAGCGTAGAAGCTTTTATATTGTATCCACTGACAAATGCACTGTCATTGATTGCAGGAAGCTTGATGGCTAGTCTGTTCTTTCAGGAACGAATCAATAAGGATAGCGTACTGGGCGTGATTTTTGTTCTTGCGGCGTTGATTTTTTCACGATTATAGCAATTCCGATTTGCCGATATGGTTTTTTCTCATTCTCTGCCCCAAGCCGAAAAACAGCCGCCTCCGTGAGGGAGGCGGCTGTGCCGTTTTGCAAAATAATTACAGCTCTACACAAATGCGGCATGGATCGCCGCCGCCTTCGTAGAAGGATTCCCGGAGGATATCCTGATTCAAGGTCTTGCACACGCCATTGGCACGAACGGTGATGTCATAGTTGCCGCAGAACACTCTGGTACGGCACACGCCGTTGGAGCCGGTGCCAAGGTCTGCATCGGTATGCCACTGCCGGTGGATCATATCATACAGCACACCGTAAACAGGCTTGGGATTCAAATCGTCGTCCACAAGACCTGCGGGCGCATTCAGCCAGCGGTGGTCGGTGAAGTCAAACCAGGACAGGGCTTCCACAGCCGGATGACTGAACACCAAGGTGTAGAAATCCCGGGCAAAGTCGGCCTGCCAGTACAGATCCTCTTCCGTTTCGCTGAACCGGTTGACCGCGCCTGCGCCGTAGTTCATCTCGCCAATGGGCTTGCCGCTGCAAATGGAGCACTCGGGGAAATGGATGGGCCAGCCGAATTCCGCGGCACGATCTATGACCCGCAGGGTCTCTTCCTGTGTCCACAGATCCCGGTGCATATGGCTCTGCATGCCCAGAATATCAATATCCACATCATTTTCCCGCATTTTGCCCAGAAAATTGAAGTAATCCTCACCATGGACATTCCAATCACCGAACAAAAGCTTGGCATCCGGCTTCCATTGGCGGACCAGATTCGTGCCGAACTTCATCATCTCGATAGGGCCCTTGCGCTTGACCCAGCGGGACACAGGGTTATCAAAACGGTCGTTGACGGTGGTTTCGTTGGCCAGATCGAAGAAGTCGAAATCGTTGCCATACTTTTCCATCAAGTGGTTAATGCGGCGGATGTATTCTTCTTCCACATTTTCGTCGGTGACCCAATCGGGGCACAGCTCGTGCCAGATCAGCGCATGGAGCTTCCGCTTCAGTCCATTTTCCTGCGCCCAGCGCACCAAATTGCCGGTGTAAGGCTCGTTGTACTGCTCCCGCTGAGGCTCATACCAGCTCCAGTGATAGGGAACCATCGTATAGTTCAGCAGCTTGGTGAAAAGCTGGGTGAAACGCTCCTCTCTGCCGGGATGCCCCAGCTTGCCGTGGGCGTAGCTGACTGCGCCGAAGAGGAACTGATGATTCTTCATGCGAAGGCTGACGCAGGCATTCTCTACAGGCTTTCCATCTTGGAGAACAACGATCTCCACATCTTTTTTACGGACCTGCTCGATCCGTTTTTTGGCATCATGGATGAGTATACTCATGGTTTTCGACTCCTTGCAAAATGTGTAAACGTTTACTCTCAGAGTTAGTATACCACGATTTTCCCGGCTTGCAAGAGGAGATTTCCGCTTTTGCGGATTTCATAGCTTTTTCAGCATATTGCTCATTTTCCGCTGCCGTTTTTCAGCGGATCGGACAACAGGATGGAAACACAAACGGGTCATTTTTAACAGCCCCCTCCCTTACCGGATTTGTCCCTCCGCAAAAAATCGGTAGGGAAGCCAAGAACACATCATCCGGGCGAACGATACCGATCATGATATTGGGTTCTCCATCCCTCATCTGAGGGATGATAAAAGAGACCGTGAACTACCTTTCTTCCGACTTCTCAGCTTCTACTATCTCCCACCCGAACATTGCTTTGAAATCCTCAAAACATTCCGGGCAGATCCATGTACGCTTGTCATCCGCTGTTACATACCCTTCATGAAGCTCCCTTTCATACTCGCTGAATGTTGCACTGCAGAATTCACAATGGTCATGGTCTCATTTTTCAGACCAGCAGAAATAGGGAATCCGCATGAGTTTTCTGCCGGTTAAGTATTTTTCCTGTCCCTGCAAACGCCAATCGTTCTTTTCAATCACTTCAAAACAGCTCCTTCCTGCCCAAAGCTTTTGGCTCATAGCTTCCATCGGGGAAAACCGATATGAAGTCTGTTCACCTCTAATTCCATAAGTCGGTCATGCTTCATAAATTTGCTGAGTTCCATCAATTGCCTCGGCAAGGTAAACATTGCTCCAGTTCCTGGCAGCTTCTTTGTCTCGGTTCAGCAAATGGCGGTAGAGCTCTTCCACATTGCTATGCAAGGCCGCTACCCCATACTTCCGGCAAAACCGAATCCAAAGAGAGATACACGGGACTTTGAAAGAGGTATAGATCAGAGGCAGAATATGGTTTCCGCCCATCAGGGTCATTTCGTGATGGAATTGAAAGGCAATCTCTGCTGCATGGGAAGGTACCGGATTCTCACGCAAAGCGTCCACAAATTTTCCCAAAGCTTCCAGCTGGGCATCGCTGGCATTGTCAATCACCCGATGTACGGTCATCTGCTCCAGACCCCAGCGAACTTCAAGAATAGAGCGGATCTCTTCCTTGCCCAGCATGCCGCCGTTATAGTCCATGATTGCCATCAAGGTTTCCATATTGCCATCCCGACGGTAATCAGCCACAAAGGCACCCTGACGGGGCCGCACTTCCAGAAAACCCTGACGAGCCAGTTCCGTGATGCCTCCGTTGACCACAGCCCGAGAGACACCCATCTGCTGACAAAGTTCCCGTTCAGAAGGGAGTTTTTCTCCCATGGGCAGTTCTCCGGACAAAATCATGCCCTGCAGTTTTTGTACGAAAAGTTCCTTCAAACTTGGTGCATAGAGTTGTTCAAAATTCATACGCTCATCCTCCTTGAATGCACTGGCTATACCACATACCACATTTCTATTTTATCATACAATATGCCGCATTTCAACAGGGCTAATTGCTATAAAACATAGAATTTCCTGTTAACAATTGACAGTTTTCGAAAGAAAACTTAAAATGCAATCAGTACAAGCATACCGTTTTGCTGGTATGACCAGAAAGGAGCGATGCTTTTGGAAACCGTTAGAATTCTAGAAGTCAAGCAAAGTGTGTTTGCAAACAACAATGCGCAAGCGGACAAATTGCGTGCTGAGCTGAAGGAGAAAGGGATCTACTTGCTGAATTTGATGTCCTCTCCCGGAAGCGGCAAGACCACCACCCTGACCCGATTGATTGAACTTCTAAAAGAGGATCTGAAAATCGGCGTGATGGAGGCAGACATCGATTCTGATGTGGATGCAAAAACCATTGCTGCTACCGGTGCAAAAGCCATTCAGCTCCACACAGGCGGCATGTGCCATCTGGATGCAGCCATGACTCGTCAGGGTCTGGAAGGACTGGATTCTCAGGGTGTGGATCTGGTAGTTCTTGAGAATGTGGGCAATCTGGTATGCCCAGCGGAATTCGACACCGGCGCTGTGAAGAACATGGCCATCCTCTCCGTACCGGAGGGCCACGACAAGCCACTGAAGTATCCCCTGATGTTCCAGGTCTGCGACACCGTGCTGATCAATAAAATCGATGTAGCACCCTACTTTGATTTCGATTTTGAGAAATGCACCGAATATATCCACATGCGTAACCCCAAAGCAAAGATCTTCCCCGTCAGCGCCAAAACCGGCGAGGGGATTGCAGCCGTTGCCCAATGGCTAAAAGAAGAAGTAACCAACTGGAAGGGATAAAAGAAAGGAGAAACAACAATGGCAGATTACCTTGCAGGGTTCGTTCCGGATTTTGTGGAGAAGGAAGAACCCAGAGAAATCATCCTGAAGCTGGGCAAAATGATTACCAACCGGATTCCCGTGAAGCTGGGTATGCAGAAGCTGACCAAGTACGATCCCGAATACTGGGGCCTTGCCATGCTCCTGACTGACGAGCAGGCAGAAGTGGCGCTGAAAATGGGCGTCCGTAAGCCTAAGACCATGGCAGACATGGTAAAACTCACCGGCAAGTCCGAGGAAGAACTGGAAAAGATTTTGGGCGATATGTCCTTCATGGGTATTCTGGAATACAACTGGGAGAATCCCACCCGCACCAAGCAGTGGGTACTGCCCATGTTCGTTCCCGGCAGTGCGGAATTTTCCAATATGAACGACACCATTCTGAAAAAACACCCGGAAATGGGCCGCTTCTTTGAACGCATGAGCCGCCTGCCGCTGGAAAAAGTGACCCCCATGGTGCCTCCCGGAGGAGCGGGCATCGGTATGCATGTCATTCCCGTGGAAAAGGCTATCGAAACCGAAAACCAGTCCATTTCCGTGGAGCATATCTCCCACTGGCTGGATAAGTACGAGGGCAAGTATGCTGCATCCCCCTGCTCCTGCCGGAAGTCCCGGATGACCTTTGATGAAGGCTGCGCCGATGACCCCGAAGGCTGGTGCGTGGCTGTGGGCGATATGGCTGACTATGTGGTAGAGACCGGCAAGGGTGGCCGCTACATCACCAAGGAAGAGGCACTGGAAATCTTCCGTCAAGGTGAAGAAAACGGTTTTGTCCACCAGATCACCAACATCGACGGCGCAGACAAAATTTTCGCCATCTGCAACTGCAACATCAACGTCTGCTACGCTCTGCGCACCTCCCAGCTGTTCAATACCCCCAACCTGTCCCGAAGCGCCTACGTCGCAAGAGTCGAAACCGATGACTGCGTTGCCTGTGGAAAGTGCGTGGAGGTCTGTCCCGCCGGCGCTGTCAAGCTGGGCCAGAAGCTGTGCACCAAGGACGGCAAGCAGGTAGAATATCCCAAGCATCCGCTGCCTAGCGAGATGAAGTGGGGCCCCCATATGTGGGATGAAAACTACCGGGATAACAACCGCATCAACTGCTATGACACCGGCACAGCACCCTGTAAGACCGCTTGCCCCGCCCACATCGCGGTACAGGGCTATTTGAAGCTGGCGGCACAGGGTAAGTACACAGAAGCGCTTGCCCTCATTAAGAAGGACAATCCCCTGCCCGCCATCTGCGGCCATATCTGCAACCGCCGCTGCGAGGATGCCTGTACCAGAGGCACCATCGACCAGGCCATCGCCATCGATGAAGTGAAGAAGTTTATCGCCCAGCGGGATCTGAATGCCGAAACCCGCTACATTCCCAAGAAGGTTGTGCCCTCTCTGAACGGCTACTTCCCCGAGAAAGTTGCCATTATCGGCGCCGGCCCCGCAGGCCTGAGCTGTGCCTTCTATCTGGCGGAAAAGGGTTATTCTCCCACCATTTTTGAAAAGAACGAGAAACCCGGCGGTATGCTCCGCTACGGCATTCCCAGCTTCAAGCTGGAGAAGGATGTAATCGATGCTGAAATCGAGATCATCAAGGCCATGGGCGTGGAAATCAAGTGCGGCATCGAAGTGGGCAAGGATGTTACCTTGGATGAACTGCGTGCGGAGGGATACAAGGCGTTTTACATTGCCATCGGCTGTCAGGGCGGCAAAAAGGCCAATATTCCCGGCGAGGATGCGGAGGGTGTCATGACCGCTGTGGAGTTCCTGCGTACCGTAGGCGCGGACGAAAGCTACCCCGTCACCGGCAAGGCTGTGGTCGTTGGCGGCGGCAATGTTGCCATCGACGTGGCAAGAACGGCTTCCCGCTGCGGCGCGGAAAGCGTAAATATGTTCTGTCTGGAGCCCCGGGATAAGATGCCTGCCTCCGAAGAAGAAATTGCCGAAGCACAGGAAGAAGAGGTTGCCATCAACTGTGGCTGGGGCCCCAAGGAGATTCTTACCGAAAACGGCAAGGTCACCGGCATCGTATTCAAGCGCTGCGTCAGTGTTTGGGACGCAGAGGGTCGTTTTGCTCCCACCTATGATGAAAATGATACGAAGTTGGTTCCTTGTGACCGGGTGTTCTTGTCCATCGGTCAGAGCATTGAGTGGGGTAGCCTTTTGAATGGCTCCAAGGTAGAGCTTGGCCGCGGTAACGGCGCTGTGGCAGACAGCCTTACTTATCAGACTGCAGAACCGGATATCTTCGTTGGTGGCGATGTGTACACCGGCCCCAAGTTCGCCATCGATGCCATCGCAGCAGGCCGTGAGGGTGCGATCTCTATCCACCGGTTTGTGCAGCCCCATTCCAGTCTGACCATCGGCAGAAACCGCCGTCAGTTCATCGAACTGGATAAGGATAACATTAAGATCGAACAGTACGACAACTCCTCCCGGCAGATCCCCGGAACCCGTAAGGATATTGATCACAAGAAGTCTTTCCGGGACGCAAAGCTTCCTTTCACGGAAGAGCAGGTCAAAATTGAGACCGCAAGATGCCTGGGCTGCGGCGCATCTGTCGTGGACCCCAACAAGTGCATCGGCTGCGGCGTCTGCACCACCAAGTGCGAATTTGGTGCCATCAAGCTCCACCGGGAGCGCCCGGAGTGCA
>JBJDYP010000025.1:0-14471 GCA_051867435.1 Faecousia sp. | reverse complement strand
CGGGGAAGCCGCTAACGTCACGCTGTCCCTCGAGGGCGAAAACACCTTCACGGCGGGAATGGGCTCTCCCTGCATCATTGTCGCCAATGAAAGTACGCTGACCATTGCGGGTGAGGGCTCCGTAACGGCGCGGGGCGGCAATCTCAATGGCAGCGCCGGCATCAGTGCCCAATCTGGCAACATCATTATCTCCGGCGGCACGGTCAACGCCATCGGCGGCACGGTGGAAGATGTTACCGGTGAAAGCACCGGCATTTTTGCCCGTGAAGCGGACATCCTCATCTCCGGCGGCAAGGTCAATGCCACCGGCGCAGATGTGGCAGTCGATGGCAGTCGCAGCATCGGTATCAATGTCGCGTCCGGCAGCATCACCATCTCCGGCGGTGAGGTCAATGCCACCGGCGGCGCGGTGACCGGGAATAAATGCTGGAGCAGGGGCATCCATACCGGCGGCGATACCGTCATCAATGGCGGCACGGTCGAAGCCGCCGGCGGTGCGGCAACAGGTAAAGACGGTCAAAGCTGCGGCATCTATGCCGACGGTGACCTCACCGTCTCAGGCACCGCCGATGTCACCGCCCGGGGCGGCGACATCCCCTTGGCTGACAACGCCGGAGAAGAAGCGACAGCGATGGTGCGTGAGAGCTTCGGCATTGTTTCTTATGCAGGAGATGTTACGATCAATGGCGGCACCCTCGAAGCCGCCGGCGGCAACAACGCCGCCTGGAGTATGGGCATCTACAGTTGGGGAGATGGAAAGGTCGCCGTCAACGGCGGCACCCTCAACGCCGCCGGCGGAGACGCGAAGTATACAGCATCGGAAAGCTCCGCCATCAGTTACGGCATTTCCGGCAGCGGGCTCACCGTCAACGGCGGCACTGTCACCGTCACCGGCGGCGACGTCTACGGCAGCTATCCTGAATGTCTCGGCATCACGGTTGGGCAGGTAACAATCACCGGCGGCACCGTCAACGCCGAGGGCGGCGCTGCCACCGGGAAGTGGGGCGGTGCTACCAGTTGCGCCATCTCTTCCTCGGGGAAGATTGAGATCAGCGGCGGCGTTGTCACCGCCGAGGGCGGCAACGCCACCTTCGTCCCCGAAACAGAACACGACCCCAGTGATAGCGCAAGCAGCTTCGGTATCCGTTCCTGGCGCGCCATCGAAATCAGCGGCGGCACGGTAGTAGCTGCCGGCGGCGCGGCAGACACAGAAAGTAATGGCATGAAACTCCAATACGATTATTACCCGGATTACGGTGAATTTGACGGCGGTTACCTCACCATTTCCGGCGGCGAAGTGAACGCCACCGGCGGCGCGGCAGACGATAGCCTTGGTATCTGCGCCAGAGTCTATCGCTATGATCTGGACATTATCCTTGCTGTAGAGCCCGGCACCATCGCAATCACCGGCGGCCGTATGACCGCCCGGACGCTGGCAGGAGAGGGTGCCGAAGTGCGTATGGCCTTGAACGCAGCGCCCAGCCTGCCCGATGCTTACTGGTGGCGCACCGCGGAGGCTGCCGCTTTCACCGCTTCCACCACGCCCTATACTTTCAGTTACAACCATACCTATGTGCAGCTCATCACCGGCATTTCTTTTGCGGATGTGACCGCCAATGATTACTACTACGATGCTGTGCAGTGGGCTGTAAATAATGGGATCACCAATGGCACTTCTGAGACCACATTCAGCCCCGATGCCCCCTGCACCCGTGCCCATGCCGTCACCTTCCTGTGGCGTGCCGCCGGTTCTCCCGCTCCCAAGAGCAGCGAGATGCCCTTTGCGGATGTGGTCAAGGGCAGCTACTATGAACAGGCCGTGCTGTGGGCCGTGGAAAACGGGATTACAAACGGCACCAGCGCTGCCACCTTCAGCCCGGATGCAATTTGCACCCGTGCCCAGGCCGTCACCTTCCTGTGGCGCGCGCAGGGAATGCCTGCTGCCGGTATGACCAACCCCTTCACCGATGTAGCTTCCGGGGAGTATTACTACAACGCGGTGCTGTGGGCCGTGGAGAACGGCATTACCAATGGTACTTCTGCCACCACCTTCAGCCCCGACGCGGACTGCACCCGGGCGCAGAACGTGACCTTCCTGTACCGCTGCCTGAGTAAATAACACTTGAATGACCCCAAAGCATGGGCAGACCCTCGGGCCTGCCCATGCTTTCTTGGCGCAGGTCTCTCTCGTGAATGAAAAAGACAAGAAAAGAATGAATCGTCTGCCACGGCACCACCTGAATCAGCCCCGATTTGCCCCCTAATACTCATTCCTAATAAAATACTTCAATATCAGCTTGGTCTATTGGTGCAATACTGCGTTATCGTCGCTTGCCATACATACAGTATGGCGGCGCTCCTCTGCCTTGTCTTGCCCCAATATACCTGCGCTGCTATTTGAATTCTTTTATTAAGAATGAGTATAAAACCACGAAAAACAACGATTTTCCATAGTTTACTACCAATTTACTACTTTTCAGAGTTCCGATATGATACCAACAATAAACAGTCCCGAAAGAGGCTATTTTCACCTCTTTCGGGACTGCTTTTTGTTTGTCTGCTATTTCGTCCAAAACGCGTTTCTGCGGCAGACTTGTCATTTCTTTTTGCGTAATCCCCGAATCAAAAGACCGATGATCAGACCCAAAAGGGCGGGAACCACCCAGCCCAGATTCAGGTCGTAGAAGGGAAGGATCATCTCCCCCAGCCGGAGCATTCCCTCCGGACGCAGGCCGGCAGGCAGAGTTTTTGCAAAATCAAAGAGGGCGGCAATACCCGTAAGCAAAGTCACGCTGATGTAAACCGCCCGGTGATGTCCAAAGAGCTTTCCTGTCAGAGCGAGGGCGATCAGGGTAATGGACAGAGGGTACAGGAACATCAGCACCGGAAGAGAATAGGAAAGAATGGCGGAAAGGCCAAAGTTGGAAACGCAGAAGGAGAACAGTGTAAAAATGATAGCATAGACGGAGTACCCCGGGCCCTTGGGGAACATTCTGGAAAAGGTTTCCGAACAGCTTATGACAAGACCGATGGAGGTTTTCAGGCAGGCGAAGGAAATGGTCACCGCCAGAATCAGACTGCCCCAGAAGCCCAGATAGTGGCTCGCGATCTGTGCAAGGGCAATGCCCCCGTTTTCCGAAGTGGCAAAAAGCGCCCGGGACTGGGCACCCATAAAGATAGCGGCAACATAAATGGCACCCATGAGAATACCGGCGAGGATACCGGAGCGAAGCACATCCTTTGCCACCCTGCTGTCCCCTTCCACGCCCATGGAGCGGATGATATTGATGACCACAATACCGAAGGCCAGACCGGCAATGGCATCCATAGTGCCGTAGCCTTCAATGAGGGAGGTGAAGAAAACATTTTCCCGGAAGCCCTCCTCCGGTGCAATGGCGAAAATGTCAGCTCCGGAGCCGGTAAGCGCGGCAATCAGCAGGATACCGAAGAAGAAAAGGAACAGTGGGTTGATGATTTTGCCGATCCACACAGTGATCCGGTTGGGACGGAGAGAGAAGAACAGCACCAACGCAAAGAATACAAAGGAAAAAATCAGCAGCCACAGACTTTGAGAGGCACCTTCTCCCAGCAAGGGGGATACACCGACAGTAAAGGAAGTGGTGGCACATCTGGGAATGGCGAAGAAGGGGCCGATGGTAAGATACAGCAGGCAGGTAAAGCCATAGCCGTAGCCCTTTCCGACTTTGGAAGCCAGCGCCTGCAAGCCGTCGGAGTGGGTGTCGCCGATGGCGGCAACGGCGAGAATGGGAATGCAGACGGCAGAAATGATGAAGCCGATCATAGCGGTAACCGCGTTGCTGCCGGCACACTGCCCCAGATGTACGGGGAAAATCAGATTGCCCGCTCCGAAGAACATGCCAAAAAGGGTTCCCGCTACCAGCACCCGCTGCCAGAGTGTTAATTGCTTTGTCATACAGAGCACCTGCTTTCACAAGTTTTGGGCAGATTGTATCATTTTTCTTGCATTCTGGGAAGCGATTGTTTATAATAGAGGGTATGAGAAACTGTAATGGAGTGAGAAGTGCCGTGGACAGCAAAAAGCTGGAAATCCTTATGCGTGCCGCAGAGCTGGGAAGCCTTACCAAGGCTTCGGAAGTCTGCGGCTATACCCAGTCGGGGCTTACCCACATGATGGATGCTCTGGAAAAGGAAATCGGCTTTCCGATTTTGCGTCGGGATCACAGCGGAATCCGTCTGAACGACCGGGGGGTGGCGCTGCTTCCTGCCATTCGGGAATTTTTGCAGGCGAGCACCAATTTGGAAAACCAGATCCGGGCAGTTTCGGAAAAGAAAGAAGTCATTCGTGTGGCTGCTTACGCCAGTCTCGCCGCCCACTGGATGCCGGAGATCCTGTTCCGGTTTCGACGGGTGTGCCCGGATACGGTGGTGGAGCTGCGGATGGTGGACCATGCGCTGGAGCCCTTTGACTTGCTGAAAACCGGGGAAACAGATATGATATTCGCCAGCCGGCATGATTACAGCTTTTGCGGTTGGGTTCCCCTATATGAAGAAAGAATGTATGCCGTGCTTCCTCTTTCCTATCCCCTGAACGGCAGGGGAGAATTCCCGATTTCGGAATATGAAGGATTAGAATTTCTCATGCCCTATGGAAAGTTCGACCGGGATGTGGAAGCCGCCTGCCGGGGAACCTGTGTCCACCTCAATTCCCGCGTCTGCCGGGTGGATGACGAAACGGTTATCCACATGGTTGGCAGGGGTCTTGGGGTTTCCATGATGACGGAGCTGATGATCCGGGGCAGAACCCAGGAGGTGCAGTGTGTGCCTGTGACGCCCCCGGCCATCCGGGAGCTGGGAATGGGAACCCATATCCGCAAAAAGGAAACGGAGAGCATCCGGAAGCTGAAAGAGTGTGCGATCCGCTTTGTGGAGGAAGTGACTTCTTCCGCAAGGCGGTCAATATAGAAAACAAAAAGGGGCATGCTGCAATCCTTGTTTGCGGCAGGCCCTCTCCAGATAAGCAAATCGAAACTGCGAAATACACTGATTGCCGAGGCAAAAGGCAATGCGTTTATGCCCCTGCTTTACAGGAACTTCGTCAGAAAGAGAAAGTAATTCAGAAGCAGATTGATGATGGCATTGACTATGAAGCAGGACAGATTATCAAGGTTTTTCAGGCTTATGAAGGGATATAGAGATTATGATAAAGATACTTTTTGTCTGCCACGGCAATATTTGCAGAAGTCCTATGGCGGAGTATGTGATGAAGGATCTGGTGAAAAAGCATGGACTGGAAGACCAGGTGGAGGCGGCGTCTGCGGCGGTGAGCCGGGAGGAGATCGGCAACCCCGTCTATCCCCCTGCCCGGCGGGAGCTTCAGCGCCACGGCATCGCCTGCGGCGGTCACCGTGCCCGGCAGATCACATCCGCTGATCTGGAGCGGTATGACCGGATCTACTATATGGACGGCAGCAACCTGCGCTATCTGACCCGGCTGTTTCCGGGCGTACCCCGGGAACGCTTTCAGCCGCTGATCGGCAGGGATGTGGCGGACCCCTGGTACACCGGGGACTTCTCCGCTGCCTGGGATGACATTATGGAGGGCTGCTGCCGGATTCTGAAGGAGTTGGAAGCATGAACTGGACGGCATTGGAAGAAAAACTGAACGAACTGCCGCTCTATTGCTGCGAGCGGTTTGATCCCAGAGAATTGGAATTTTCCCCACGGGTGCGGCACATCTGCCGGAACGACTGCCCCATGTACGGCAAAAGCTGGGCGTGTCCGCCGGCGGTGGGCACCGTGGAGGAATGCCGGGAGAAGTGCCTGTCCTATCCCCGGGGACTGATGATCGCCACGGTGACGGAGGTGGAGGACATCACGGACATCGAATCCACCCTTGCCACCCGGGCGGATCACGAGGAAATCACCAACCGGGTGAAGGCGCTTTTGCAGGGAGAAGGCGCGCAGGTTTACGCCCTGTCCACCGAGGCCTGCGCCGTCTGTGACCGGTGCGCCTATCTGGACGGACAGCCCTGCCGGTTCCCGGAGCGGATGCACCCCTGTGTGGAAAGCCAGGGCATCAACATGATCCCCATGGCGGAAAACCACGGAATGTCCTTTCAGTACGGGGATAACGTGGTCACCTGGTTCTCCCTGCTGCTGTACCGGGAGTAATCTAAGGAAGCTCTGATACGCATTCTTAATAAAATCCTTCAATATCAGCTTGGTCTATTGGTGCAATACTGCGTTATCGTCGCTTTCCATACATACAGTATGGCGGCGCTCCTGGTACGGTTCATTCTATGTATCTCCCCGGTGATTCGACACGAGATGATACGAACCGTCAAAAGCCGCCCGGCTGGGGACATCCCCCAGCCGGGCGGCTTGCGCGATGATGGCGGCATCCGGTGGAATCACAGATAGAACACCACCACGCCGGCTAAAATGATAAGATTGCCGATCACTTTCCGAAGGGTGATTTTTTCACCAAAGACGATCCTGCCGAGAAATAGGATGAGCAAATACCCCAACGACTCAATGACCGCGCCGTTTTTGTACGCGACGCCGCGGTAAGCAAAAATCGTACACAGCGTTGACAAGACCATCAGGCCATAGCCCGCGATCACATAAAAATTGAGGTACTCACGAAGAAAGGAACCGTGGTTGGAAGCGGCGCCCTTTTTCAAAAGAACCTGGGAGCAGGAGGATATGACCACGGCTCCCACTAAGGCGATCCAGTATTTAAGCACCGCTGTTCACCACCCATATTCCCAGAATAATCAGGAAAATGCCCGCGATGTTCTGCGCCGTGATCTCTTCGTGAAAGATCAGCAGGGCCCACAGCATGGACCAGAAAACCGCGATTGCCCGGTTGGCATACGCGACGGAGATGTCGATGCGCTTCAGGATTTGCTGCCATAAGACGGCATAAACCCCCAGGGCCAGAATCTCTCCTCCGTAGCACAGGATAAATCCGGGGGACAGGAAGGCGTAGCCGCTGGCGAACTTTGCGGCAATGCCGGAAAGGGTGTAGACACAGACCGCCAGTTGGAGGAAGAGGATTATGCCCAATCCCCTGGACTTCGCTTTTTTCATACCCGAACCCCATCCGCCTGGCCGCTCTGCACCTGATCCCGGATCAGATACTGGGGCGTGTTGTTGATGCACATATAGATGCGTCCCACATATTCTCCGATCAGGCCGAGCATCAGCATAATCAGGCCCCCAAGAATCAGGGTAATGCCAATCAGGGTGCTCCAGCCGGCAGGCGCGGAGTTGACGGCGATCCGCAGAATGATCACATAGATCAGATAGCACAAGCCCAAAAAGGCGGAGACTACACCCACATAGGATGCCGCCCGCAGGGGCTTTACGGAGAAGGAGGTAAAGCCGTTCAGCCACAAGCCCAGCAGCTTTCCGATGCTGTAACCGGACACGCCGCTGGCCCGGTCCCTGTGGTTCACGGTTACATTGGCGACCCGTTTGGTGGAACGCAGAACCAGCCCGATCACATAGGGGAACGCGCCGCCGTAGCGCTTCATTTCCTCGATAATATACCGCCGGGCGGCGAAGTAGCTGGAGAGGAAGAGATCCTTCGGCTTGCCCAGCATGACTTCTGCCATCAGGCTGTTGACTTTGCTGCCCAGGTTGCGGAACGCGGAATGATGCTTGTGGGCATACTGCGCGTAAACCACATCATAGCCTTCCCTCAGCTTGTCCAGCAGCTTGCCCACTTCATTGGCGGGCGTCTGCCCGTCATCGTCCAGGCAAACCACAATGTCGCCGCTGACATAGTGAAAACCGGCCATCAGGGCGGCATGCTGCCCAAAATTTCTGGCCAGGGAAGCCCCGATGATGTTTTTGCGGGAGCCGGCAATTCTGCGGATTTCCTGGTATGTCTGATCGGGGGAGCAATCGTCAATCAGGATGATTTCATACCCGTAGCGTTCCGCCATGGCATCCATGGTGCCGCAGATCTCCTGAACCACCGCTCCCAGCGTTTTTTCGGAACGGTAGCAGGGAATTACAAAACTGATTTTCTCCATATGTTATTCTCCGTTTTCGTCTGCGTGAAGGATCGACATTCTGGTCACATCGTAAAATTTGCCGTCAATGCACACTTCGTCCTTCATGTCGCCTTCGGTGGAAAAGCCCACGCGGGCATAGCTTCGGATCGCGCGGATATTGTCGGACAGCACACGCAGGTACAGCTTGTGCAGCCCCAGCTCACAAAACGCGAACCGGACGATCAGCCGCGCCGCTTCCGTCCCGTAGCCATGCCCAAGGGCAGCGTCCTCCCCGATGAAGATGCCGAATTCGGCGTTGCGGTTGTCCCGGTCGATGTGCTGGATATAGACGGAGCCGATGGGCGTATCCGAATCCCTGGTTACGATGATGAACTGGTACACCAGCCCCTTGCTGACCTTTTCCGCCAGCCACTTCCCGTGTTCCGCCGGCGTAATGTCCTTCCGGTACAGGTAATACTTCTTTACCCCGTCGCTGTTCCGCCAGCGAAGCACCATTTCCGTGTCCTCCGCCGTAATCGGGCGAAGATAGATCTTCTCTGTTTTCAGCTCCATTGGTTACTCCTGATAAAACTGGATAACGGCCTCGCAGACCCTGGCGCAATCGGAGGCGGGCAATCCGTAATAGAGCGGAAGCCGGACCAGCCGGTCGCTCCCGGATGTGGTAAATTCGTCCGTCCCGTGGAACCTGCCGAATTTCCTGCCTGCCGGCGCGCTGTGCAGGGGAATGTAGTGGAATACTGCCATAATGCCCCGTTCTTTCAGATACTGGATCAGCCTTGTCCGCTCCTCCAGGTCCGCGCACTTCAGATAGAACATATGGGCATTATGGACACAGCCATCAGGGATCGTGGGCAGCACAACCTTCCCCGCATCTGCCAAGGGCTGGAAGGCCTCCCGATAGGCATTCCATGTCGCAAGACGGTTATTGTTGATCTCATCCGCTTTTTCCAGTTGTGCCCACAGGTAGGCGGCGTTCATATCGCTGGGCAGGTAGCTGTCGCCGAAGTCCACCCAGGTATACTTGTCCACCTGGCCCCGGAAGAACTTGGAGCGGTTGGTGCCCTTTTCCCGGAGGATCTCCGCCCGCTCGTTGTAGTTAGGATCGTTGATCACCAGGGCGCCGCCCTCGCCCATGGAGTAGTTTTTGGTCTCGTGGAAGGAGTAGCAGCCGAAATCGCCGATGGTGCCCAGATAACGACCCTTGTAGGTGCTCATGACACCCTGAGCGGCATCCTCCACCACCTTCAGATTGTGACGGCGGGCGATCTCCATAATGGTGTCCATCTCGCAGGCCACGCCGGCGTAGTGCATGGCGATAATCACCCGGGTTTTGTCCGTGATGGCGGCCTCGATTTTGGTTTCGTCAATGTTCATGGTATCGGGACGCACATCCACAAACACCAGCTTCGCGCCCGCCAGAACCGGTGCGGTGGCGGTGGAGGAGAAGGTGTAGCTGGGCAGGATCACCTCATCCCCGGGCTGCAGACCGCACAGCAGCATCGCCATATCCAGGGCTGTGGTGCCGGAGGTGGTCAGCAGCACCTTCTGGGCGTGGAAGCGGTCCTCCATCCAGGCGCTGCACTTCTTTGTGAACTGCCCGTCGCCGCAGATCTTGTGGGCTTGGATCGCTTCCTGCACATAGTTCAATTCTGTTCCCACATAGGGAGGGACATTAAAATTGATCATTTCGATTATCCTTCTTTACCAATTATTTATTATTTTTCTTCCAGTAATTCCAAAAGACGGGTATCGGTTTGTCCGCCTGCTGGGGTGAATTTCAGCAAACAGTGATTGCCTTGCGCAATCTCAATTTGAAGGAATCCTTGTTCCGCCAGGGCTGACAAATTGGAGAAAGCGCTTTCGGTGCTGTTCACGTAGTCCATGTCTACGAGTAAATATTCCATATCTGCCGCACAGTAGTATGCATACAACTGTTCTGCGGAGTCCGCAATGGATCTGTTGCCCCAATTCACCAAGTCAATCCAGGAATCTGCTGCCGCGGGGATGCTCAATATTCTTGGAATATCCGCAGAGAAAATCATTACTCGTGGAGATTGCTTCTTTTGGGAGAGCGCCGATGTTATCTGATCTATTTCAATGCTCTGATAGTATTGTTCGTTTCCTTTCGCATGATTGTATGCGCCTTTGTTTTCCAGGTCAATCGGTGTAAAACCCAGTGCCCATGACCAGTGAGATGCCACACAAACCATCATGCCGCATATTATCAGCGGAGCGAATGCCGCACGACACCTCGCTGGTTGCCGGGTATTACAGGATACCAATTCAAACTCGCCATGAATAAATGTCATGGCATACATTAGCATGAAATAGTTTCCGTCAGGCTTTTTCATCAGCAGTAAACAGCCCACACTGGCAGCGCTAATGAGCGCAAGCGCAATTAAAGACACCGCATATGCGCTATTCTCTTTCATTAGATAAAATGTTTTCACCGGATGAAGGAAAACATGAAGAATAATCGCAAGCCATACAATTGAAAACAGTATTCCAGGCCATGCGATAATAACATGATCCAATTCTGAGGCAACCGGGCTGAACAGGAACCGCACAAGATGAATGACTCTTTCGAGCAGGAAGGGCGCTGAAAAAAGCTGAGAAACAGGAAACATAAAATCCGAACCGATCCCGGAGTTATACGGGTATTGATATGTCATTCCCAAACCAGCCCATAATCCTGTGCCAAAAGATGTCAAGGGAATACCTGTCAGCAAATATGTTCTCGCAAAAAGAAAAATAAGCGCAAAGAGGGGGATAACCAAAACTTCCAAATCAGTACTGTGTATTTTTACTTTACGAACGGCAGCCATAACCAGAATGACAGCAAGAAGCATCATTGAAAAAACAATACTTGAGGGCTTGAAGCCCATGGATAAGACGGATGCCGCGATTGCCATCATAAGTGCCCCGCTGTTCTTTTCCTGCACAGACTTTAGCCCAAAATACAGGACGGCGATTTGGAGAAACAGCGTGGAGATATCGGACTTGGCGGTGGATGCCATATTCATGATTCCCGCCGTTACAGAACAGCACAATACCGCGAACAGCGCGCCATTTTTTTTGCAAAACAGGCGTGTTGTTTGATAAACCATATAAAGCATTGCAGCGCCAAACATCAAATTGACCGAATAAACAAGGCTGTATGTGGTATCAGACGAAAATGCCAAGGAAAGTGCTTCGATGCCCTTGGAATAGACATAAACACATCCTGTCATCATCAACTGGTCGTATATTCCGGTGTATGGTGCCAGAACATTCGAGGAGCGCAATCCATACCAACCGGAATCGTAGTCCACTGCGACATTTGCCCGTCCTACCTGAATCAAAAATGCAGAAATGATCAGCGCGAGGATTAGAGATTCCGAAAATAATCCAGATTGGCTGGGTTTTTGATTATCTGCAAGGTCTTTGGAAAAACTGTACCTGATCCATCCATACAAGGTATCTCTAAAATGGAAAAGTTCCAGCAAGAAAACCAAAAGATATACAATGCGCAGTTTCTCGGGGGTTCCAACCTTCAAAACGGAACATACAGCAACAAGTATGATCAGACCGGACATTCCCATGATGAAGCAGGACGCGAAGTTCTCTTTCCACTGTTTTGCAATTACGGAACAGATTAAGCTGCCGGTCATCCAGATCATTAGCGCAAAGAGTGCGCCCACAATAAATGCGTAAAAAAACCCGTGCAGGTAAGAGAAACCAAGGACAACCAAAACGGTCAGTATATTTCGGCCCCGTCTTTTAGGCAAAAAAAACAGTGCCGAAAATAAAGCTGCTGCCAGGATCAGAAGTTCAAGCAGACTGTTCCAATAATGCGCTTGATGAAAGGTCCAGTTCAATGGACTGTCATATATAATCGACTTGATGAAAATGGCAGCCCCGGCTAAGCAAACGATCCCCAAAAGCCAAGGCATACTTTTGCTTTTTTGATTCGATAATTCTTGTCGGCTCATATTTCTCCCCAGCTCCCTCAAATTGAAATTCTTTGAAAGACTTTGTTATATCTTCTTCTGTTTGTTTGCACAGAACAAGAGATAAGGGGGATCCCCCTTTCCGTTTTTGATTTTGGTGAGGAAAGCGCTCCAACGGCACGCCTTCCAGACCGGCATCAGAACCATATAATGCACTGCCAGCAATCCCCAAGACGCATCCAATCAGCCTTCTTTGCTGATTTGCTCGTCCACAAAATCAGCCAGCGAGTGATATTGCGCCGTTTCCGCAAGCAGCACCGGGGTGCAGCCTGCGTTGATGCCGCATTGGACATCGTTTTCCGAATCGCCGACCATATAGGACTGCCCCAGGTCAATGTTGAAGTCCTCCGCTGCCCGCAGCAGCATACCGGGCTTGGGCTTGCGGCAGTCACAATCCATTTTCAGCCCGGGGATTTCTCCCTCGTAGCCCTTGTGGGGATGATGGGGACAGAAATAGATCCCGTCCACATAGGCGCCCTCCTGCCCAAGCAGGGTTTCCATCTTGTTGTGGATCTGCTCCAGCTCCTCAAAAGTGACCTCTCCCCGGGCAATCACCGGCTGGTTGGTCACCACAATGGCCAGATAGCCGGACTCGTTGATCTTCCGGATGGCCTCCGCCACCCCGGGCAGCAGCTCGAAATCGTCGATATCGCGCAGGAAGCCCACATACTTGTTTATGGTGCCGTCCCGGTCCAGAAAAACCGCTTTCTGCTTGTTTCGCAGGTTCCTGGCCTGAACCCTGCCCTCCCGGAACGCGGCGCAGACGCTGCGGTACCGCTCCGGGGTTCCCATGTCCTTTACATATTCCGGGCTGTCATACACAAACATTTTGCCCGTCCCGGCCAGAGGCTTCAGGAGCTGCCGGTCCAGATCCACCTTGGCGGAGGAAACCGGCGTTTCCAGGACCTTGGGGGACAGAATGTGCAGCCCGGCATTCACCCGGTTGCGGAACCAACCGCTGCGGTCGTCCTCCTTCGCAAGCCAGCGGGTCACCGCGCCGTCCGAATCCGCCACGATCAGGCCGCTGTCATAGGGGTGGTTGTTGGGATGGGTGAACAGCGTGACCAGACCGCCCTTTTTCCGGTGGTATTCCACAAAGCGGTGAAAATCCACATGAAACACCGCGTCCGCGTTCAGCAGAAGGAAGTCCTCCGTCAGCAGATCCCGCAGCTTGTACAGCGCGCCCGCGTTGCCCAGGGGCTCCTGCTCAAAATAGTATTGAATGGATACGCCAAAGGGCTTGCCCGTGGCGGGGGAAATGCCGCTTCCGTCGCCAAAATAGTCCATAATGATGTGCCCCAGGTGGCTGACCGTCAGAATCAGATCCGTAAAACCCTGATCCCGCAGGCATTCGATTTCATGCTCCAGCACAGGCTTTCCCTCAATGGGAATCATGGGCTTTGGAATATCGCTGGCGACGGAGGCGATCCGGGTTCCCCGGCCTCCTGCCATCAGTACGACCTTCATCGTGTGACCTCCCTTGCTGCCGCGGTATGGTAACACTCGCGGCGGAATCCCAAACAGGTTGTTTTCTACGGGATAATATGGCATTTCCCATAATTACATAGAATACCACATTTCAGATTCAATAGCAAGCCCAACTTGCGGGAAGGGTGGGCTATTTGTTTCCCAAATTCCAAAGAAACACGACAAAAGGCCTGATTTTTCCTGTTTCTGGAAAAAAGACGCCGAAGTCCGGCGGAGAAACGGATTGCCACGCCAGCTTGCGCGCTTATCTCGCAATGACGAGGATATTTGGTAGCCGGGTGCCACTGAACCTTGTGCGCCGGAATCGATTGCTTTGGGGACGGGGGTTACGGATTGCCACGCCAGCTTGCGCGCTTATCTCGCAATGACGTGGTAACTTGATAGCTAAGTGCCTCCGAATTTCTGCATTGAAACCTTTCAGGTTCGCTTCGCACTTCCGGAGAAGCGGCGGGGGATTCTTAAGGGGGCGCATTTGCTCGAAGCGCCCCTTAAGTCGGCTTCTTTGTCACTTTCTTGCCGAGACAAGAAAGTGAAATATACACCACATAGTACATCTTATTCTTTCTTCCGCACAAATCAGAACGTAAGCACAAGGGAAACGGATTGCCACGCCAGCGTGCGCGCTTATCTCGCAATGACGTGGGGATTTGGGAGCCGGGCGCCTCAGAATTACTGCGTCGCAGACGAAAAGTATCGGCTTGAATACCCCATTCGGCGTCTTCGCTTTTCCATTTTGCACGTCATTGCGAGTCAGTGACCGATGTCACTGACGTGGCAATCCGCATCCCCTTGCAGAGTCAATTATCGATAGTACCCAAATAGGAGAACGGATTGCCACGCCAGCGTGCGCGCTGGCTCGCAATGACATGGTAACTTGATAGCTAAGTGCCTCCGAATTTCTGCATTGAAACCTTTCAGGTTCGCTTCGCTCCACCGGCGAAGCGGCGGGGGATTCTTAAGGGGGCGCATTTGCTCGAAGCGCCCCTTA
>JBJDYP010000024.1:0-14648 GCA_051867435.1 Faecousia sp. | reverse complement strand
GAGGAAATTTGGTAGCCTGGTGCATCCGTTTTTCTGCATCTGAACCTATCAGGTTTGCTTTGCACCGCCGGAGAAGCGGCGGGGGATTCTTAAGGGGGCGCATTTGCCCGAAGCGCCCCTTAAGTCGGCTTCTTTGTCACTTTCTTGCCGAGACAAGAAAGTGAAATATACACTACAAAGTACATCTTATTCTTTCTTCCGCGCCAGTCAGAACGAAAGCACAAGGGAGAACGGATTGCCACGGAGTAGTTGCGACACTTATCTCGCAATGACGTGGTAACTGATAGCCAAATGCCGCCGAATTTCTGCGTCATAACCTATCAGGTTCGCTTCGCACTGCCGGAAAAGCGGCGGGGGATTCTTAAGGGGGCGCATTTGCTCGAAGCGCCCCTTAAGTCGGCTTCTTTGTCACTTTCTTGCCGAGACAAGAAAGTGAAATATACACTACAAAGTACATCTTATTCTTTCTTCCGCGCCAGTCAGAACGAAAGCACAAGGGAGAACGGATTGCCACGGAGTAGTTGCGACACTTATCTCGCAATGACGTGGTAACTGATAGCCAAATGCCGCCGAATTTCTGCGTCAAAACCTATCAGGTTCGCTTCGCACTGCCGGAGAAGCGGCGGGGGATTCTTAAGGGGGCGCATTTGCCCGAAGCGCCCCTTAAGTCGGGTTCTTTGTCACTTTCTTGCCGAAACAAGAAAGTGAAACAAACACGACAAAGTACATCTTGTTCTTACTTCCGCGCCAGTCAGAACGAAAGCACAAGAGGTACGGATTGCCACGCCAGCGTGCGTTTATCTCGCAATGAGGGGTTTTTCGCTGCAAATGGCAAAAATCCTCCCGCGCTCTTTGGGCGCGGGAGGAATCTTTGGGGTCAATCTCTGCGAAGTGCCTCGATGGGGTTCAGGTTCGCGGCCTTGACCGCGGGCAGCATACCGAACACCACGCCGATGACCATGGAGAAGACCACGGCAATGGCGATTGCCGGCGCGGAGATGGCAACGGGGATCTGGTTGGACCTGGAGATCAGCTCCGCGAGACCGATGCCCAGAGCCACGCCCAGAATGCCGCCCAGACTGGTCAGCGTGGCGGCTTCGGTCAAAAACTGCATCCGGATCCGGCGCTTCTTGGCACCCATGGCCTTTTTCAGCCCGATTTCGCTGGTTCGCTCGGTGACGGAAACCAACATGATATTCATGACGCCAATACCGCCGACCAGCAGGGAGATGCTGGCGATCCAGATGAGCTGCTGGTTGGTGGCGTTGCTCATTTCCTGGAGCTGCTGTGCCTGCTGGAGCAGATCCTGGCTGCGGTAGGAGTATTTGCCGGTGTTCGCGGCGATTTCCCCTTCCTCGGGATTCTCGGGGGTGTTGGAAGCGGTGGTGATGATCTGACTGGCCGTCAGATTGTCCGCCACGCTCTTGCCCGCGGTGGTCATATCATCGGTGCTGGTGGCCTTCACGGCGACCATCTGCGGCTCGTCAAACTGGAAGCAGACGGGCCAGGTGGTGCCGGGGATGAAGATCTTGCCGCTGGAGGTGTCCGCGTACATCTGATAGTCCTGCATGGAGTTGATAACCGGTTCAAAACCGTCATTTTTCTCCACGATGCCGATGACGATGAAGGGTTCTTCCCCGATCTCCAGGGTCTGTCCCACGGGATACTGCCGGGGGAACAGGGCGGATGCCGCCTTTTTGTCCAGAATGACCACCTTGCGGAAGTTGTCAAAATCCCGCTGGGTGAAGTCGGTGCCGTAGGTCACGGTGTAGTGGTTCACGGAGAAGAAGGCGCCGTCCACGCCGTAGGTCTCTCCGCTGAAGGACCGTCCTGCCACGCTGACATTGTCGCTCCAGCGGCGGTAACGGTAGAAGCTGACCTGATCCACACCGGGCAGCCGCTCCAGCTCGGCACGCTTGTTTTTTTCGTTAATGACCCGAACGCTGTCCGGCACGGAATTGTAGCCGAACTCGATGGCGTAGTCATCTTCGTAAAGCTGCACCGCCACCACATTGCTGCCGGAACCGATCAGGTTTTGCTTGATCTGCTCGTTGGTGCCTTTGATGGTGGAAACGATGGTGATGATGGACGCGATGCCGATGATAATACCCAGCATGGTCAGGAAGGAACGGAGCTTATGGGACCAGATGCCCTGGAACGCGAGTCTGATGTTTTCCAAAACACCCACCTCCTTTAATAGCCGTAGAGGGTTTCCCAATCGCCCTCTTCGGTGGGTGCGCCCTCCTTCACGGCTTTACCGTAGGGGAAGGCGACGAAATCGTCGGCGGTGACACCGCCCAGGATTTCCAGATAGTCATACATGGTGGCACCGACCCAGATCTGACGCTTTTCCAGGGTGTCGTCCGCGCCGCGGACATAGACAAAGTGGTCCTTGCCCTCGGTGAGAATGAACGCGGAGGACAGGTAGAGCCCGGTGCCCTTCTGCTGCTCACCGCCGGTCTGGAAGCTCATCTGCACATAGTAGCCGTCCCGCAGGTCGGCGGTTCCGTCGATAAAGACCTCATAGGGGTAGTAGGAGACGGAGGAAGAACCGTAGTAATAGTCCTGGTTCTCCACGGGATAATTCCCCACGGAGGTGACGGTGCCGGTGTACTCCATGCCGTTGTCCCAGCTTGTGATCCGGACGGGCTGCCCCACATAGACCGTGTCCAGCGCGTATTCGCTGACGGTGCCGGTGGCGTAGAATCCGCCGCCGCCGGAGAGCTTGATGAGGGGCTCGCCGGACATAAACGCGGTATCGGGATCGAGGACGGACATGATCACGCCGTCGTAGTCCGCGCAGACCTTGCCGTCATCGGCTTCCCGCTGCATGATTTTGAATTCCGCTTCCGCCATCCGAATGTCAAATTCCTGGGCTTTGATCTGCGCCTGTTTTTCGGCCTTCATGGTGGCAATTTCACTGGAGGTGTAGCCGGAGTTCCAGTTCACACCGCCGCCGGAGTTTGCGGGAGGAGTGATGGAAACCGCATCCTCGGTGGGAGTAAAGAAGGACATGGTGTAGCTGACCTTCGGCGGCTCCTCAGTGGGCTGATCTGCGGTAAAGGGGACGGGAACCGGCGTTTCCTCCGTGCCCTGCGGATCACTGGGATCCGTGGAAGGCTCCGAGGGATCCGGCTCGGAAGGATTGGTAGGATTCTCGGGCTGGGTGGGTTCCTCGGGCTGGGTGGGCTCCTCGGGCTGGGTAGGCTCCTCGGGCTGGGCAGGCTCCTCAGGCTGGGTAGGCTCCTCGGGCTGGGTGGGCTCCGGGGGAGTCACGGGGGTTTCGACCCGGGTGTAGCAGACACCGAACTGATCGGTGATCTCCGCGTTGCCGGCGTCACCTTCGCTGTACTGGAAGACCACATAGACCCTGGTTCTGCCTGCCAGCAGCTCTTCGATCAGCCCTTCGCTCACCGGGTAGTTGCTGCGGATCCAGCACAGCTTGGGGGTGTCCCGGGTGGTGCCGTCGCCGCTGTAAACCAGGTAATTCTTGCCCTCCACATTCTCGGGGGATTTGCCCTGCTCCGCAGGCGCGGTGGTGGTCGCGGTGGTGGGCTTCACCGTAATGGGCTTGTAGGACTGGATGGTTTTCAGTTCCTTTTTGTAACGCTCCAGATCCATCTTCATCTGCTGGATGGAGAGCTCCTGCCGCTGGAGAACCAGCGAGGACAGGGAGGTGTCATAGGTGAACAGCACGTCACCCTTGCGGACCACATCGCCTTCCTCCACGCAGATCTCGGTCACGGTCTGGGTGCCGGAAAGGAAGATGTTCTGCACCTTGTCCGCGGTGACCATGCCGTAGCTGTCGGAGCCGTACTCAAAGTAGTCCGACATTCCCACCATGTACCAGTTGTAGACATACACAGGCTCCTTGGGCGGCTGGGACGCGAAGTGGTAGAAAACACCGGCGCCGATGCCCGCCAGAATCAGGGGGATCAGGATCCAAAGCAGAATTTTACTGCGCTTCATCCGCGGCACCTCCTCCCAGAAGATCGTTCATGGCGTTCATCATTTTGTCGTCATCCAGGCTCGGCGCGTTCAGAATTTCGTCGATCTTGCAGAACAGCTCGTCATCCTGGGACTTGCCGGCTGCGCCGGGCGCGGGGTTCTTCCCGGCATCGGCGGCAGGCGCGGGCTTTTTTTCGGGCGCATCGGCGGTTACAGGCTTCTCTTCAGGCGCGGGCTCGGGCTTCTCCGGCACGGCAGGCCGGGGCTTGGCAGCGGGCGCGCCGCTCTGGTCTTCGTGAAGCGCGCCGTCCAGAATGTGCAGGATGGTGTTGGCGCATTCCGCCACCCGGCGCTCGTGGGTGATCATGAGAATGGTCACACCCCGGTTGCTGAGCATCCGGAACAGCTCCATGATCTGGGTGCCGGACGCGGAATCCAGCGCGCCGGTGGGCTCGTCCGCCAGCAGCAGCTTGGGATTGGTAACCATGGCGCGGGCAATGGCAACACGCTGGCACTGACCGCCGGAAAGCTGGTTGGGACGGAAGTGGATCCGGTCGCCCAGACCCACCATTTCCAGGGCTTCCTTTGCCCTGCGGCGGCGCTCCTTGGGCTTCACCCCCGCGTAGAGCAGGGGCAGCGCCACATTATCCAGGGCGGTCATTTTGGGCAGCAGATAGAAATTCTGGAACACGAAGCCGATGTACCGGTTTCGGATTTCCGCCAGTGCGTTGTCCCGCATGGTGTTGATCTGCTTGCCGTCCAGCAGATATTCCCCGCTGGTTGGCACATCCAGACAGCCGATCAGGTTCATCAGGGTGGTCTTGCCGGAGCCGGAAGGCCCCATGATGGCGATATAGTCACCTTCCTGAACGCTTAAGCAGATGTCCTTCAGTACCGGAACGGGGGTTTTGCCCCGGCTGTAGTCCTTGAACACATGGTTCAACTGAAGAATCGTACTCATCCTTCTCCCTCCGCGGAGCCTTCCTCCGCATCGCCGAAGAATTCACCGTCTCCAAAGGATACGTCTTCTTCGATGTCACCGTAGAAGTCCTCGCCGCCGGCGAAATCTTCGCCCTCACCGGCGCCGGAATCGGGGGAGTAGGGGGCAGTCTCCAGGTTAAAATCTCCCTCGTCACGGTACTCCACCCCGGCACCGGCCTGACAGCCGTCCAGTGTGGGATCCGCGATAAAGTCGCTGCCGCTCAAACCGCTGACGACCTGATAGCAGCCGATGGACTCGTCGAATTCGCCCAGATCCACGCTGATCTGCTCCAGCTTGTCTTCGCCGTTTGCCACAAGCACCTTGCCGGTGAGGCCGTCGGAGGCAAGCTCCGTGATATACTTGGCGGGCAGCCAGATCCCGGCGCGGACGGCCTCCGCGTTATCCACTTCGATGTAAACGTGCTGTCCCAGGAGCAGCCCTTCGGTGGAATCCAGCTCCACATAGAACGGATAGCCGGTGGAAGCGGACATTCCGCCGTCATTGCCCCAGGAATTGAAGTTGTTGTCCTGGTTCTGGTCGGCGTTTTCGTAGTCGACCATGCTCACATAGCCCGTCCAGACCAGGGAGCTGTCCAGCCGGGACAGAATCCGGACGGAAACACCCTCCATGATGCCCGCGGCCATGCTCATCTCGTTCAGCGTGCCCTTGACACGGTAGGCGCCGGCCTTCTGGATCGTGATGTACGCGCCGTCGGAATAGCTGTTGGCATCGGCGATGCTCTTGATGCGGCCTGTGGCGGGGCTGAACACATCCACGTTCTTCAGCATTTCCTCGATCCGCTCGATCTCCTTCTCCTTCACGGTGATCTCATGCTCCTGCTCGATCTGGGTGATCTGATACTGCTGGATCTGCAGGGAGATCTCCAGCTTGGCACTCTCGTCCTTGGTCTTGGTGAGTTCGGTGTTCCAGGCTTTGATCTGGTTCTTGGTGTTGGTCAACTGGTTGTTCAGCTTTTCCAGCTCCAGCTTCTGCTTGTCACGGGAAAGGGTCAGCTCTTCAGAGTCGTAGCTGAACAGCTTGTCGCCTTCCTCCACATCCTGACCCTCGGTGACATAGACCTCCTTCACGGCCTTTTCCATGTCCCGGTCCACCTTGACCACGTCCTCGCTGACCACGATGCCGGCGAAGCGGTCCTGCAGTTGGGTGGCGGCCAGGAGCATGGAGACTCGCTCCACGGGGATCAATGTCTCCTCGGAGCCGCAGGCGGTGAGCCCGAAAAGCATGACAAAAACCAGCGCGAGGCTTATCAATCGCTTTTTCATAACAGAATTCCTCCGTTTCTGTGATCCTTTAGCTTATCAGCCTAATCATACCGTTTCCGGGGTATAAAGTCAAGGGAAACACACCTTAAGAACCCTTAATTCTTTCCCCGGGAAGCGGCAAAAATTCCTCTTGCTATTTTGGGATTCCTGTATTATAATATGTGAAAATGCCGATGTGATGGAATTGGTAGACGTAGTGGACTCAAAATCCACCGCTAGCGATAGCGTGCCGGTTCGAGCCCGGCCATCGGCACCAGAAAAGAACCCACATTTGTCTACGACAAGTGTGGGTTCTTTTCAATGAAATAAATCCCTTGCGGGATTTGTGAAATAACGCTTCGCGTTATGAAATAGCTGACGCTATGAAATATGCTGCGGCGTATGAGGGATTTATTTTATTTCACATTTTGCCGCTAAGGCAAAATATTTCATAATCCAAAGGATTATTTCATATTGCGTAGCAATATTTCATTAAATATGCTATAATATTTGTAGAGGTGAGGATAATGAAAGAAAATAAGCTCGTTGAATTATCTATGGATTTCGCTATTAAGATAATTAAACTCTGTGAAACGATCAAAGGCCATTATTCTCTTGTCAATCAATTGGAGCGTTCTGCCACCTCAATTGGTGCAAATATCCATGAGGCAAATTATGCACACGGAAAGCCTGACTTTATTGCCAAATTGCAAATTGCCTTAAAAGAGTGTTACGAGACTGAATACTGGTTGGAGCTGTTTGTGAAATCCGACATTCTGAACAGAGAAACAACTGTTGATCTCTATAATCAATGCGGAACAATCCGCCGCATCTTGATTGCATCCATCAATACCGCAAAGGAGAGCACGAAATGAACTTCTTAACCAAACTGTTTAAGAAGAAACCCGTGGTAGAAATACCGCCAAGGTCTTCATGGGAAACTGTTGTTGAAATGATGTACGACAAGCATCTTGATACATTTTCTGATGAAGTTGTAAAAGTGATTTATTCAAAAGATCGCTCGATGAGATATGTTGTACTGAAGGACGAAAAGGAGTTTTTCACTTATCAACTGGAAGCAATTTATCAGTACGATGAAGACGAATGGAAATATATTTGTTCACACGACAATGTGCTACCTGCAATGTGGGAACCGTTTAGAGGGATTGTCGGAAAATCCGTTTTTGAAAATATAGACGAATTGCTTAATGAATTAAAAGCAGAACCGGAGTATAAGCAATATTTTTGATTGCTACACTACTTTTGCTTACTTTTACCTCGATTTTGCTCCGTTTAGTTACTCTTTGGCAGAAAAGAACCCACATTTGTCTACGACAAGTGTGGGTTCTTTTCAACTAAATCCGTCCTTTCGGACGGGATAAATCCCACTATCGTGGGATGAAATCGCTGTGCGATGAAATCCGACTTCGTCGGGAGAAGGACGGATTTAATTTCATCTGCGTTAGCGGATTTCATCCGAGCTGTGCGAGGATTTCATCGCACTTGTGCGATTGAACCGCCGTGTACGGAACCGTACGCACGGTGGTGTGAGAGGTCGGCTAGGGAACGAACCTCCTATTCGTCTATTTATGTTTTGCAGGCTGCACCTTCCGGCACAGCCTGCCTTTTACTTGGGACTTTATTAACAGCCCTGTTTTCGCTTGCTGTTGAAAAATGCCGGCGATTTGGTATAATGAACCCATAAGGGAAGCGGTGACCGGAAGCGATACGCGTTTTTGACGGTTTTTCCCGGTCCGCGCGCCGTCTGGGACAGGCATGGGATGTAAAAAATCCGAACCAGATCCCACCGGGCGGGGAGATTGGGCCGGATTTTGCGCGTTCCATCCAGGGTGGAGCGCCAGGTATGCGGTTACTTTTCGGTCAGGCCGGATACAAGCCGCGCCATTTCCCCCTTGGAGCTGACGGCGTGGGACTTTTGGATGACCGCGTCCTTTTCCGATTCCGGCAACGCCTCAAACGCCCGCATGGCAGGCTCATTCTGGGCCAGCGCCATGCCGAATCCCAGGGGCAATTCCCGCTTCTGCATCGATGATCACCTCGGAACCAGCATGCCCAGTCCGGCCCGGATTATGAGAGGGGATCGATCCGTATTTTGCTCCCCCTTGTTGTTGAGAGGATGATAGCGTGGAGGATATGAAAAAATCCTTAAATGAAAGCAGAAAAAAGGGGATCAGTTCCTGCGCCCTGCATCTTTTCGCCATGGCTGTCATGACCATGGATCACATCTTTGTGACCCTGCTGCCCCGGTGCCGCTGGCTGACCGTGGCAGGGCGGCTGGCATTTCCCATTTTCGCTTTTTTGACCGTGGAGGGGTATTTCCACACCCGCAGCGTCAAAAAGTATATGGGCAGGATGCTGCTGTTCGCGCTGATCTCCGAGGTGCCCTTTGACCTGATGCTTGGAGGCAGTGTATTTGATCCCGGACACCAGAATGTGTTGTGGACGCTGCTGCTGGCGCTGCTGCTGATCCACTGGATGGAGACTGCCCGGCGGCGGGGAGAACCCTGGATTCTCCTGGCGGTCACGGGGCTCTCCTGCGTGCTGGCGTATCTGGTCGGGTTCGCGCTGAAGGTGGACTATTCCGGCTCCGGCATTCTGATGGTGCTGGTATTCTATTTCTTCCGGGGGAACGAATGGTGGTGTTATGCGCTTCAGGCGGCGCTTATGTACTTCCTGAACCGGGAACTGGGCGCGGCGGGAGTCAATCTCACCCTGTTCGGACACACCTTTGCGGTGGCAGAGCAGTGCGCCGCTACTCTTGCGCTGATCCCCATCTGGCTCTACCGGGGACGGCAGGGCTATCATGCCAAGTGGCTCCAATACGCGTGCTACGGGTTCTATCCCGCGCATATGATAATTCTGTATGCCCTGCAGCGGCTGGGCGCATGAGAAAGGAAGGACTTGTAATGAAAGAAGTATCCGTAAACGAACTGATGCTGAACCCCATGGACAAAATCGCCCACCAGTGGATGCTGATCACGGCGGGCAGCGAGGATCGCGGCTACAACACCATGACGGCAAGCTGGGGCCACCTGGGCTCTATCTGGGGACACGGCGGCGGAAGACCCTCTGCGGTGATCTATGTACGCCCCCAGCGGTATACCAAGGCGTTTCTGGACCGGGAGGCGCTGTTCACCCTGTCCTTCTTCCCCCGGGAATACCACAGCGCGCTGGGCTATCTGGGTTCCCATTCCGGGCGGGACGGGGATAAGGTGGCGGCTGCCGGCCTGACGCCGCTGTTCGGTGAGGATTACACCGCCTTTGAGGAAGCGGAGCTGACGCTGGTGTGCAGAAAGCTGTACCACGCGCCCATCCTGGAGGAAGGCTTCGTGGATCGGACGGTGATGGAGGAAAGCTACCCCAACCGGGACTTCCATGAGATGTATATCGGCGAAATCCTTCATGTATTTGTAAAGTAAGCCCGAAAAAATCCCCGGTCACGCACCGGGGATTTCCTTTACTGTTTCAATTCCTTCTGGCTGGTGATCAGCAGGCAGGCCCAGCAAAACAGGCTCAGGGCGTAGATCCGGCTGCACAGCATCGGCGAGGACACAATGCCCAGGATCACATACAGGGCGGTGCCCACCGCGTCGGATGCCAGCGCCGAGAGAATGTTCCCTGCCAGCACCAGCGCCGTCACGGACAGGGACAGGGCGGACAGGTTTCGGATCAGCTTGACCGGATCCCTCCGCTTCTGCCGGATGCCCCGGGAGAGCAGCACCCAGCCGGGAATGAAAAAGACCAGGCTCAAAGCCGTCATAAACCAGGCAAGAAAGCCCTGGGGCTCCGGGATGAAGCCCAATCCGGCGCACAGCACATACAGCCCTGCCCAGATTCCGTATAACATCGAATTGCGCATACCCATTCCTCCATGGAGAAATTGTAACCCAAGTCCCCGAAAATTGCAAGCATCTTCTTGCGCTGCCGGAAAATAGGACTGGACAGTGGAGCGGTTTTCTGTTATAATGAACAAAATATTTTCAGAAAGGGAGTTGTTTTCCCATGAAATGTCCGTTTTGTGGCTTCCAGGAGAGCAAGGTCGTGGATTCCCGGCACTCTGACGACGCGCTGAGCATTCGCCGCCGCAGAGAGTGCCTGAACTGCCAGAAGCGCTTCACAACATACGAAAGCGTGGAAAGCCTGCCGATTATCGTGGTCAAGAAGGATGGCTCCCGCCAGTCCTTTGACCGCAACAAGGTGCTAAACGGCATGGTGCGTGCCTGCGAAAAGCGCCCGGTGCCTGTGGCGGAGCTGGAGCGCATTGCCACCGAGATCGAGCAGATCATCCAGAATTCCCTGGAGCGGGAGGTTTCCACCGACAAGATCGGCGAGCTGGTCATGGAGCGGATCAAGCCCCTGGATGAGGTCAGCTACATCCGGTTTGCCTCGGTCTACCGGCAGTTCAAGGATATCAACAGCTTCATGCACGAGCTGAACAAGATCCTGGCTGAAAAGTAACGGGAGCGGACGGTATGGATAAACTGAAAGACCTGTTCAATAACTTTGACCTGCTTTCGCTTTTGCCGGAGCTGGGCGGCGTGACGGACAAGTGTGCCCTGGCAGCCCGGATCGCCGTGCTGATCGGCCCGGCCTGCCTGCTGTTTCTGGGACTGTGGTATCTGCTGCTGCCGCCCAAGGAGGCGAATTACTCCGCCGGATTCCGCTGCTTCCGGGGAATGGGCAGCGTGGAGGCGTGGCGGTTTACCCAGAAGCTGGCGGGTATTCTCTGGAGCGCCATGGGACTGGTCATGCTGCTGGTGATGTTCTTCCTCTCCAGAGGCTACCAGGCAATGGGCGTCAATGACGCGCTGCTGTCCGCGCTGAAGGCGCTGCTCTGGGAGGCCGGCCTTGTGGCGGTCAGCGGGATCGCCATTCGGATCGTGCTGCTTGTACGCTATGACCTGATGGGCAACCGCCGGGGACAGGAAGCGGAACTCTGATAAAGCCCCCAAAAACCGGGTTGGAACCCTTGCGCTGGGGGTCATGCCGCATCCCCGGACAGGCAGAAAATGAAAATCGCTGTCCGCTGTCATTTACATTCTTTTTGGCGCCTCCGTGAGCCGGTTTTGCCGGTTTTGGGGGCGGCTGACGGTCTGAATCCGCACTCTACCCACGGTAGAGTGCGGATTCTACTGTGGGTAGAGCCGGTTTTGGAACGGTTCCTGTACATTTTTCCGCCGCCAGACTATAATGACCCCAGAAAAAGCGAGAAGGAGCGAAAAACCCATGAGCAATTATCGGATCATTACGGATTCCTGCTGCGACCTGCCCAAGGAG
This sequence comes from Faecousia sp., assembly GCA_051867435.1. GTDB lineage: Bacteria > Bacillota > Clostridia > Oscillospirales > Oscillospiraceae > Faecousia. Next base: position 3,158 of record JBJDYP010000024.1, on the reverse strand, counting down.
TTCGTTCAGCAGCAGAATCTGGCGGTTGTGCCGCTGTATCTGCAGTGGAACGGCAGAAGCTACCAGGACGGCGAAGGCTTTGACATGAAGGATCTCTATGCCAGCCTGCGCGCAGGTCAGGTCATCACCACCGCTGCCGTGAATCCCGGGCAGTGGACGCAGTACATGGAGCCTGTGCTGAATGAGGGGCAGGATGTGCTGGTACTGGCGTTTTCTTCCGGGCTCAGCACCACATACCAGTCCGCCTGCATCGCGGCCAGTGACCTGGGTATTCGCTATCCCCAGCGGAAGATCCGGGTCATCGATACCCGCTGTGCTTCCCTGGGACAGGGTCTCTATGTGTGGTACGCGCTGAAAAAACAGGAGGAAGGTCTGGAGCTGGACGCGCTGGTCACCTACTTGGAGGAGCTGAAGCCCAGGCTGTGCCACTGGTTCACCGTGGATGATCTGATGTATCTGAAGCGCGGCGGCCGTGTCAGCGCCGCGACTGCCCTGGTGGGCACCATGCTGCAGATCAAGCCCGTGCTCCATACCGACGACGAGGGTCATCTCATCAACATGGGCAAGGCGAGAGGCAGAAAGGCTTCCATTGAGGCGCTTTGCAAAAAGATGGAAGAACTGGGGCTCCCCGGTGAAAACAGCACCGTGTTCATCTGCCACGGCGACTGCATCGAGGATGCCAACTACCTGGCAAACCTGGTCAGAGACCGCTGCGGCGTGAAGGAAGTGCTGATCGGCTATACTGGCTCCGTGATCGGCGCCCATTCCGGCCCCGGCACCCTGGCGCTGTTCTTCCTGGGAAAACACAGATAAAGCCCGCAAACCCCCAAACCGGCACGGCCCGGTTTGGGGGTTTTGAATGGTCGTAATTTGAAAAAGCTTTTTGAGCCTCCGGCTATTCCTTTTCCGCGAACAGGATGGTTCCGCCGCCCAGGACAACATCCCCGTCGTACAGCACCATGGCCTGTCCGGGGGTCAGCGCCCGCTGGGGCTCGTCAAAGACGATCCTTACGGTGCCGTCCCGCTGCACGGTGACGGTGGCGGGCTGCTCGGGATGGTGGTATCTTGCCCGGGCACGGCAGCGGATGGGGGAATCCGGGGCGGGAAAGGCGATCCAGTTGAAGCTGCCCGCAACGGCGGCCCGCTGAAACAGCTCGGCGTTGGTGCCCAGGATCACCCGGTTGTTGGGAATGTCCAGGGCTTTTACATACAGCGGCTGGGGCGCGCTGATGCCCAGCCCCCGGCGCTGCCCCACGGTATAATGGATCAGACCCCGGTGGCGGCCCAGAACCCTGCCCGCGGTGTCCACGAAATCCCCCGCCGGGTAGGTTTTTCCCGTGAAACGGGTGATGAACCCGGCGTAGTCGCCGTCGGGGATGAAGCAGATATCCTGGCTGTCTGCCTTGCGGGCGTTGAGAAAGCCGTTTTCCTCCGCGATCTGCCGGGATTGCTCCTTGGTCAGCGAGCCGAGGGGAAAACGAACGTGGGATAGCTGCTCCTGGGTCAGGCTGTACAGCACATAGCTCTGATCCTTGGAGGCATCCAGCCCCTTTTTCAGCAGAAACCGCCCGTCTTTTTCTTCGATCCGGGCATAGTGCCCCGTGGCAATGACTTCGCAGCCAAGCTGCTTCGCCATCTCAAACAACTGCCCGAATTTCAGGTGCCGGTTGCAGTCAATGCAGGGGTTGGGGGTGGCGCCTGACTCATAGGTTCGGACGAACCGCTCCATGACCTGACAGCGGAACTGGTCATAAAATTCAAACACATGGTGGGGCATCCCCAGCCGCAGGGCAACCTGCCGGGCATCCCGGCAGTCATCCCCGGCGCCGCAGGCCTGCCCCGCCGTTTCTTCCTTTGGGAACAGCTTCATGGTGGCGCCTACGCAGTCATAGCCGGCGCGCTGCGTCAAAAGAGCGGAAACGGCGCTGTCCACGCCGCCGCTCATGGCAATCAGTGCTTTCATATTCATCACTTCCGAATGGGATTGTGGCGCCCGTGGTCACATGACCACGGGCGTGGGGATCAGACATTGAACAGGAAGTTGACGATGTCGCCGTCCTTCATGATATATTCCTTGCCCTCACTGCGGACAAGACCCTTTGCCTTGGCGGCTGCCATGGTGCCGCAGGCCTTCATATCCGCAAAGGCGATGACCTCGGCACGGATGAAGCCACGCTCAAAGTCGGTGTGGATCTTGCCGGCGGCCTGAGGTGCCTTGGTGCCGCGTTTGATGGTCCACGCGCGGCACTCGTCGGAGCCCGCGGTCAGGAAGGAGATCAGACCCAGCAGGGCGTAGCTGCTGCGGATCAGCCGGTCCAGACCGGACTCGGCAACCCCCAGCTCCTCCATGAACATGGCCTTTTCGTCGGGATCGTCCAGCTCGGCAATGTCGGCCTCCAGCTTGGCGCAGATGGGGAGAACCTGGCTGCCTTCTTCGTCCGCCAGCTTCTTCACCGCCATATAGTAGGCGTTGTTTTCCGGCTGGTTGACCTGATCCTCGGACATATTGGCAACATAAATGGTCTTTTTCAGAGTCAGCAGGTCGGAGGTGGCAATCAGCGCCATATCCTCCTCCGAGCCGTCAAAGGTGCGGGCCAGCTTGCCCTGGTTCAAATGCTCCAGCAGGGCGGAGAATACCTCGGCCTCCCGCAAAAACCGCTTATCGCCGCCCTTTGCGGCCTTCTGCGCCTTGTCGATGCGGCGCTCCACCATCTCCATGTCCGCCATGACCAGCTCCAGGTTGATGATGTCAATGTCCCGCAGGGGATCGGTGCTGCCCTCCACATGGGTGACATTGGAGTTGTCAAAGCAGCGGACCACATGGACGATGGCATCGGTGGTGCGGATGTTGGACAGGAACTTGTTGCCCAGACCTTCGCCTTTGGAGGCACCCTTCACCAGACCGGCAATGTCAACGAACTCAATGACGGCAGGGGTGGTTTTCTTGGGGTTGTGCAGGTCGGACAGCCACTGCAGCCGCTCATCGGGAACGGGAACCACGCCCACGTTGGGCTCGATGGTGCAGAACGCGTAGTTGTCCGCGGGGACACCGGCGTTGGTAATGGCGTTAAAGAGGGTGGACTTGCCCACATTGGGCAGACCGACGATACCTAATTTCATATATTTCAAAACTCCTTTATTTGCAATGGTTTTTTGGA
>JBJDYP010000023.1:0-3422 GCA_051867435.1 Faecousia sp. | reverse complement strand
CAGGTCACGGCCCCGGCTTCAATGCGCTCTGTAATATACGGGCAAACAGAGTGAGGCCACTTTTTCCAAATGGGACAAGGAGATTCGGTGAGGGATTCTGACCCAGACGAAAGTTCTGGAAATGTGGGAATACTTTGCGTATTTCCCATTTTCGTAAGCTGCGCGGATGGGTCAAAAGACCCGCCGAAGCCCGCAGCTCACATTGTGCGGTGTTGCTTTAGAGGTCACCAATGGTTAGCCTGTATTATTTACGAATGCTCTCAATGAAACGGCGGAAGTCCTTCTGGCCCCAGACGACGGGAACGGGATAGAGGGGATTGGCCTCCTTCATTGCCCAGGCGATCATCTGGTCAATGTCCTTGTCCTGAATCACGTCAAATTTGTCAGGCAGCCCCATTTTCGCATTCGTTTCCTCAATCCAGCGGATGAAGTTATTTGCTTTTTCCGCTTCATTGGCGCCGCCGATGCCGCAGACGTCGGCCAGCTCTGCCAGCCGCTTGTGGGCGGAAGCGCCGAACTCCCGCATCACGTGCGGCAGCAGCACTGCCATGGCAAGGCCATGGGCTACGCCGTACAGGCCGCCAAGGGTATGGCCCACGGCGTGAACATAGCCAACGCAGCCCCGGGTGAAGGCTCTGCCGGCAAAGAACGCACCGCGCTGCATATTCTGTCGGGCTTCCAGATTGGAGCCATCCTCATAAGCAAGGAGAATGTTGTCGTGGATCAGCTTCACAGCTTCCTTCGCCAGCCTGTTTTCCAGCTTCGTGTTGTAAGTATGGTTGGTATAGGCTTCCACCGCGTGGGCCAGGGCGTCCATACCGGTGGTGGCGGTGGTGTAGGGAGGCAGGCCCACCGTCAGCTCCGGGTCAAGCACCGCGTACTTGGGGATCAGGAAGGGATCGTTGATGGCAGCCTTCCGGTGGGTGGCGGAGTCGGTGATCACCGCCGCAACCGTGGTTTCGGAACCGGCTCAGGCTGTGGTGGGAATCGCCACAAAGGCGGGAATGGGCCAGTGGACCTTCAAAAGGCCCTGCAGCTGGGAAACCTTCTTTTTGGGATGCACCGCTTTTGCGGCAATCCCCTTGGCGCAGTCGATCCGGGAGCCGCCGCCCAGAGCCACAATGGCTTTGCAGCCGTTTTCTTTGTAGGTTTTGTAGCCCAGCTCCACATCGTCACTGCTGGGATCGGGGTGGTCGAAGGTCTGCACGGTGTAGCGGATTCCGGCGGCATCGAAGCCGTCCAGCATGGGCTGCACCTGCCCCCGGCGCATCATGCCGGAACCGGTGACCACCAAAACATCGTTGATATTCTTCTCCTTCAGGAAGCTGCCCAGCTCCTTGATCTTGCCGGGGCCCTCCAGGTACTTGGGCATCCGGTAGCCCATAAAGTAGTTGCCCACTTTCAGAACGCCCTGAAAAGTACGGCACCAAATGACTTCCAGTTTGTAGGACATTGACATAAGGGTTCCTCCTATCCGCCGGCGACGGGGGAGAGCATCTGCACCACATCGCCGTCATTCAGTTTTTGACGTTTGTTTCCCGGTTTGCCGTTTACCAGGATCACACAGCCCTCCAGCGCCTGTTTGCTCAGCCCCAGCCGGATCAGCTGCGTGAAAACTTCCTTGACGGAGCCGGCCTCCATCTGCCGCTCTTTTATCCCGGAATCCAGCCGCAGCAGGCCATATAATCTGACGGTAATCATTTGATTTTCAAACGACGCAGCTGTTTCTCCGTGGGGATGCCGTTGTGGTCCCAGCCCCGGGCCTGGTAGTAGGTCTTTTTCATGACCTCCAGCGGCACCCTGGTCTTGGGATCATTGGGATCCTGGGGGACATCCGTCAGCCGCTTGGGCAGTTTGTCGTTGGCCGCGCTGATGCCGAATTTGGTATTGATGTAGCGCTCCATGGTGTAGCCCCGCTCCCCGATTTCCATGTAGCGTCCAAAGTTCATTTTCATCCCCAGAGCCAGCTGGATCATCCTGGTATGATGAAAAACCGGAAGGTGAATCGCGGCAATCCTGGGATGCTTATTGATCAGACGCACCGCCCAGCCCACATGAGGCACTGCCGCATTGACGGTTTTTGTGAGGATGCCGTTGGGCTTTGTGATCAGGAAGCCAGGGAAGAAGGCGTAGGATGTAAACAGGCACTGCCCCGAGGCGGAAATGGTTTCCATCAGGTCCTGGAAGGTCATGGTCAGATCCGCTTTTGCCTTGGGGGTCTGGGAATTCGCGTGCAGACCCAGGCCCTCCATGATGACCAAGTAACCGCCGTTTAAGTGGCAGCCGCCCCGGTTGGACACCGCATAGCCAAGCCCCTGCCCGACCGCCCGGCGGGGTTCGTAGGCAGCCAGCTCCAGCCCCTTGGAATGGATGGCAAATTCCTTGCCTCCGTATTTCTCGGACAATCGCTTGCTGCCCTCGGCCAGCTCATCGCCGATCCCCCGGCGGTGGGCAATGTCGTCGAAGATTTGGGACAGGTGATCGGTTTTTCCAAATCCCAGGCCGTTGTCCCATAGCCCCTTCTCGTTGGCTTCCATTGCCCAGGAAATGGTGTTGGCGGTGGAGATGGTATCCATGCCCAATTCGTCCAGCTCGTAGTTCCAGTCCAGAATTTTCTGCAAATCGTTGTTGCAGATATTGCCCCCCAGCAGGCCCAGGGTTTCCAGCTCGGGGCCCTTTACCTCCCTGCCCTGCACCCTGACGGTTCTGGCGCAGCGGATCGGGCAGGTCAGGCAGCCCTTGTTGGTGATGTTGTATTTCTCTGCCAGCGTCTCGCCGCTCACCGCGTCGAAGTCCTCAAACTGGCCTGCGGAATAGTTTTTGGTGGAAAGAATCCCCAGCATCTGCATGGAGCTCACCAGGCCCGCCGTGCCCACCCGGGGCAGCTGCTGGCCGGTGAGGGGGTGCTTCTGAAGGTATTCGATCCACTTTTTGCACCAGGCGGCTGCCTTTTCCTTGTCATGGACAGGAATGGTCTTGGTGCCGGAGGCGGTGATGGCCTTCAGATTTTTCCAGCCCAGCACCGCGCCCATGCCGGTACGGCCGGCGGCGCGCTCGTCGCTGATGACGCCGGCATATTTCACAAGGTTTTCTCCGGCGGGGCCGATGCACAGCTTTCCAAACCGCTTCTTCCCCACAAGCTCCGCCAATTTTTCCTGACATTCTCCAACCTTCATCCCCCAAAGCTCGTCGGCATCGTGGAAGAGGAATTGATCCTCGTTGATCTCCAGCCAGCGGTGGGAGCGGCACCTGCCCTTCAGGATCAAGCCGTCATAGCCTGCCTTTTTCAGGTGGAAGCCGAAGCTGCCGCCGCAGTTGGAAGATGCCAGAATTCCCGTCTGGGGAGACAGGGCGGAAATGTCAAACCGGGCGGAACTGGGCGCACCGGTTCCGGTCAGGGGGCCGGTGGCAATCACCACCCA
>JBJDYP010000022.1:0-3437 GCA_051867435.1 Faecousia sp. | reverse complement strand
CCGGAAGAAACCCGCCCCATCGGCAAGTGGGGACGAATGCACCGGGAGTATCTGAAAGAGCACAAGCCGATTCAGTACAATTGCCTACTTTTGTCCGGCAAGCTGTGGACATACCTCGCTGATCTGAATGAGCAGGCGCAGGACAGGCTGGAACGAATCATTGATCAGATGAAAACGGCCGAGGGAGTGACAGAAGAATTGAAAGCTGCTGATCCGATGGCTTGGGTTGGTGCCATGAATAACATCCGTGCCAGTGCCGAGGAGATTATCCGGGAGGAGCTGATCTTTGTATGAACATGGGTAACTATTCAGTAGCCCGTCAACGTGGAGGGAGATTTGGTCAAAATGTAGATTTTTTACAGCCTAATCGGATGTCTCATTTTGGAGCTGTGGATAACTTTTCCCATCAGTCATTGAAAGAAAAGGACTTACCTCCACTGAGCCACCAAAGTCAGCGCATTGCCAGCCAGTGCAGCCCTTACTGCTTCAAAATAGGACATTCCGTGTTTTCTGGCTGTGCTGACAAAACTCATGATCTGCATATAATCCTGCGCACCTTTTTCTGTTCGGAAGCAGCCGGAAACCTTTTGCTTTACTTTGCTGAAACGGATGGTTCACTCTGCTTCATTATTGGTGAAGGGCACTGTCCAATCGGCTGCAAAGCGCAGAATGTCCCCCTTGTAATCGCGCAGCCGCTCCAACAGGCAGAGAATCTTGCCCTTTCCGGTGCGTCCACGCTTCCCTTTCGGCTTTTGGGGTGCAGGATTTTCTGCCATGCCTTGCTGGATAATGGAATCATAGCGCAACCGGTAAGCCTCCAGCACCAAAGCTTGAAAACTGGTTTCTTTCTGCGCCATGAGAATATTGCGGCTTTCCTGGATTTCTATCAGTAAGTCCTGCATAGATTTCGCCCAATTCTGGTGCTTCTGCTCCTGGGCGTACACCAATTCTCTCATAATGTGCGCATTGCAGATGCCATGAACAGCCCTATCATACTTATAGTAAGGCTTCCAGAAATCATGCACCATGGTGTTACGGAATCCAGGCAAGACATCAATTTCGTCCATTGCCTTGCTTCCCCGCTTTTTATGCAGCGCAAAATACGACCAGTTCTCATCACACAGGCAGTGGAGCCAATGCAGAGAACCGTTTACACGCAGTCCGGTTTCATCGCAGTTCAGTACGCGCAGACGCCTAACCCTCTCCCGGATTTGTTGGACGGCATCCTTGGTCGCAGAGGACAGTTGGGTGATCCAGTTCTGAATGGAACCGGTGCTGACAGAAATATCAAATACACCTGTCAGAAGCTCATGAATCCTGTCTATGCCAACCATTCCAACGGTGGACAATGCGGCAGCAAAGGCTTTTAGGTTATTGCCGTACTGCTTGGTTCCGGTGATATTCTTCGGAAATTCACCAATCAATGTCTTGTTTTCCGCCATTGGACAGCAGCACACCATCTGACGATGTTCAATCAGCCTGGATTCCACAATAATGTCGGATTCATACCGCCGCTCGACAATATGTCCATGGCAGTGTTCCCGATTCGGGCATCCGCTGCATGCCTGGGGGTAATGCTCCCGAATTTCGTCTGGTGCTTTCATGAGCTTCATGGAGCTGCCCTTGTGGCCATCCTGTCCGCCGGGCTTTGCACCGCTGGATTTGCGCTGGCTCTTGGGAGTTGGTTTCGCATAGCCATCGCTGGAGGGAGGAGCGGAACTGTTTCGGCTGTTCTTCTTATGCTTCTTCTCCTCCAGTTCCTTAAGCAACGCATCAATCTTTTCCGTCAGTGCCTTTATCTGCTCCGCCTGGGTTTGAAGAAGCGCATTCTGCCCCTCAATGATTCGTAAGAGCATCTGTCTTTCATCTTCCATTCTCAAACCCTCCTTGTCGAAATATACGTTTATTTTACCGCATATACCGCTGGGATGGAAGCTGAAATTTGGTTGTGTTGTTTTTCTTCGTCATTTTACCCTGTGGATTTTTTCAAGACGACTGAATAGTTACGAACATGGAAGAATATTTCCGGGCGCTGGAAACCTTTGTGGCATCCCGCAAGCTGAATCTTGGAGATGGCGAATCTGTCCTGTCGTTGCTCTATGAAGCATACGGTGATATCAATCGGATGTATGACGACCAAATCAAAGCTGATTTTTCTGAAATTTATCAGGCATTGAACGGAATGCCGCTTCAGAAAATGGACTGGATTGTCAATCCTGTTTGCACTCTCTGCCGGGTCACGAGCGGAATGGGTTTTTCCATGGCGGGCGGGTTGGAATCCGATTGTTTCGGGATGTGGAGAGTAGAGAATAACCCGTATATAACACCTCGGCTTCCATGCAACTGTCCAGTGCTTTTTTGACCTCTGCAACAATTCTCTATTTCCGAATTGGCAGCAATGTGTTTCTTCTATACTGGAAATTGCCCCAGCTCCATTTTGGAGCTGGGGCATTGCATTGTTCCTGCGGCTGTTATCGGTTCAGAATGTCCATAAATTCTTCGCCGGTGATGGTTTCCTTCTGGTACAGGTATTCAGACAGCTCCACCAGCTTTTCCCGGTTTTCCTCCAGTATCTTCACGGCTTTGTCATGCTGTTCCTTCACCAGCGCGATGACCTGCCGGTCAACGGCGGTCTGGGTTTCCGCGGAACAGGCAAGGGAAGCGTCCCCGCCTAAGTACTGGTTGGACACGGTTTCCAGAGCCACCATGCCGAAATCCTCGCTCATGCCGTACCGGGCGATCATGGCCCGGGCCAGCTTGGTGGCCTGCTCGATGTCGTTGGAGGCTCCCGTGGTGACGGAACCGAAGATCACTTCCTCAGCGGCCCGGCCGCCGGTGTAGGTGGCGATCTTGGTTTCCAGCTCCTCCTTGGTCATCAGGTAGTGATTGCCCTCCTCCACCTGCATGGTATAGCCCAGTGCGCCGGAGGTGCGGGGGATAATGGTGATCTTCTGCACCGGGGCGGAGTTGGTCTGCTTTGCCGCTACCAGCGCGTGACCAATTTCATGGTATGCCACCACCAGCTTTTCGTGGTCGGTAAGAATGGCGTTCTTCTTCTGATAGCCCGCGATGACCACCTCGATGGATTCCTCCATATCGGACTGGGTAGCGAACTTCCGATTGTCCCGGACAGCCCGCAGGGCGGCTTCGTTGACGATATTGGCAAGCTCGGCACCGCTGGCACCGGAGGCCATCCGCGCGATTTTGGAGAAATCCACATCGTCGGATACCTTGATTTTCTTTGCGTGAACCTTGAGGATTTCCTCCCGGCCCTTCAGGTCCGGCAGCTCCACCGGCACCCGGCGGTCAAAGCGTCCGGGACGGGTCAGGGCGGGGTCAAGGGATTCCGGGCGGTTGGTAGCAGCGAGAATGATGACGCCGGTGTTGCCCTCAAAGCCGTCCATCTCGGTGAGCAGCTGGTTCAGGGTCTGCTCCCG
>JBJDYP010000021.1:1782-3514 GCA_051867435.1 Faecousia sp. | reverse complement strand
TTTTGCGGAGGTGGGGGCTTTTCTTATGCCTGAAAGAATCATCTCCCAGAAACGCAAGAAAGGAATCACCATGATCAACTTTGCACAAATCAAACAGGCAGTCACCACCCGGCAGGCGGCGGAGGCCTACGGGCTTTCCGTCAATTCCCGCGGTATGTGCCGCTGCCCCTTTCACAACGATCACACGCCCAGCATGAAGGTGGACGAAACCTTCTACTGCTTCGGCTGCGGGGCCGTGGGAGATGTGATCACCTTCACCGCCCGACTATTTGGAATCAGCGCCGGTTCCGCTGCACGGAAACTGGAGGTGGATTTCGGAATCGTCGGCGGCGATGTGGCTGTCATCCGGAAATCTCCGGCGCAGCGAAAATTTGAGGACTGGGTGTATCACGCCCGGGAGGTTCTGCGGGAATACAATCTGCTGCTCGTGAAGTGGAAGTCCGGACCGCCCAATCCGGGCAAGGACTTCCCGCCTCACTTTACGGAAGCACTTCAAAACAGTGCCACAGCAAAGGAGCTGCTGTGGGAGCTATCCTTTGGTACGGAGGAAGAAAAACAGGACATCTATTTACACTACAAGGAGAAAATCAAGGAATATGAACAGCGAATCCACGACTATGACAAAAGAGGAAATCCGTCTGATGCTCCAGACCAACAGCAAGGGAGCCGTCATGCAGAGTCTCGGAAACTGCATGCTGGTCTTCCAGAATGACCCCCTTCTGAAAGGTTCCATCCGCCGCAACAGTCTCACCGAACGGATTGACATTGAGAAGGATCTGGGCTGGTGCCGCTCCGATACAGCGGTAACAGACACGGATATCAACTACCTGCGGCTGTATTTTGAGGAGAACTACAGCATCACCGCGGAAAAGAACATCCAGTGCGCGCTGGATATTGTGGCAAATGAGGCGCACTACCACCCCATCTGCGATGTTTTGCTGGGACTGCAATGGGATGGTGAGGAGCGCATCTGCAACGCACTGACCAAATTTCTGGGCGTAGAGAAAACCCCGTACACAACGGAAGCCTTCAAAATCTTTCTGCTGGGCGCGATTCAGCGGGTTTTCCATCCGGGCAGCAAATTCGATACCATGCTGTGTCTGGTGGGCGGGCAGGGCGCAGGCAAGTCCACATTCATCCGCCTGCTGGCCATGAATGACAGCTGGTTTTCGGATGACATCAAAAAGCTGTCGGACGACAATCTGTACCGGATGCTCTACGGACACTGGATTATTGAAATGGCGGAGATGCTGGCAACCGCCAACGCCAGGAGCATTGAGGAAATCAAATCCTTCCTGAGCCGCCAGAAGGACACCTATAAGGTTCCCTATGAGAAATACCCGAAGGATCGGCCCCGGCAGTGCGTGTTTGCCGGCACCTCCAATACCATGGACTTTCTGCCGCTGGACAGAAGCGGCAACCGTCGCTTTCTCCCGGTGCTGGTCAACGCGCAGAAGGCGGAAACCCACATTCTGGCAGACGAAGCCGCCTCCCGGGCGTACATCCGGCAGGTCTGGGCAGAGGCTATGACCATTTACCAGAGCGGAAATTACAGTCTGGTTCTGCCCCCGGAGCTGGAAGAAATCGCGCGGACTGCACAGCGGGAATTTATGCCGGAGGACAGCAAGGCCGGACTGATTCAAAAATTCCTGGATAGCTACAAGGGGGACTATGTCTGTTCTCTCATGCTCTACCGGGAGGCACTGGGCAATGGTTTGTCTGAGCCGAAGCA
>JBJDYP010000021.1:0-1682 GCA_051867435.1 Faecousia sp. | reverse complement strand
CAACAAGTTATTCGGTGTGCGTTGACGCACCGGGATTACAGGAGGACACAGCTTGCAGACAAACACACCACCCCGCGCAGAGTTCTTACCCATCGACAAACTACGCCCCTTTGAGAATCATCCCTTCCGGGTGAAGGATGATGCCGAAATGGACCAGCTGGTTTTCAGCGTCCTGACCCAAGGGTTGTTGACGCCTATCGTGGTTCGTGCCACGGATACAGAAGAATATGAGGTGATCTCCGGTCATCGGAGACTCCGGGCGTGCCAAAAGGCAGGAATCGAAACGGTTCCTGCCTTAATCTATTCCATGGATCGGGATGCCGCCATCATCGCACTGGTGGACAGCAACCTCCACCGGGAGCACCTGCTGCCCAGCGAAAAAGCCTTTGCGTACAAGATGAAAATGGAGGCTGAAAGCCGCCAGGGGCAACGCAATGATTTAACTTCAGACCAAGTTGGACCGAAGTTAACCGCCTCTACAATTTCAGAGGACAGTGCGTCTCAAGTCAAACGCTACATCCGCCTGACCTATCTCATCCCGGAGATTTTGCAGATGGTGGATGAAAAGAAAATTGCCCTGACCCCCGCTGTGGAGCTTTCCTATCTGACGGAATCGGAGCAGCGGGATTTGCTGGAGACGATGGAAAGCGAGGATTGCACGCCCTCGCTTTCCCAGTCCCAGCAGCTGAAAAAGTTGAGCCAGTCAGGAGCGCTGGACATGGATCGGATTCTGGAGCTGTTGCAGCAGCCCAAAGCCAATCAGGAAGAAAAACTGCGGTTCGATCTGAAGGACATCCGGCATTACTTCCCCAAGAACTATACCACTGAGAGAATACAGAAAACAATTCTGCAATTACTGGAAAAATTCGAACGAAACTGGAAAAGGAGATCCCTCGATGAACGATAAGATTAGGAATATGAGCGTTATGAATATCAAGCAGACCGTGGAGCGTGCCAACGCCAGCGGCATCAACATCAGCGAGTACACCCTGCGCCGTGCCATCCGCACCAGGCAGCTGCCCTGCAAGGTCATCGGCAGAACCTACCTGATTCCCTGGGACGGCTTTCTGCGCTGGGTCAACTGCGAACAGTAAGCCGCACATTTGTCACACGCTGGCTCACAGTTTATGATAGCTGTGAGCCAGTCCCACGGAAAGGAGAATGTATATGGCATCCATCGAACCAAGATATAATAGAGCCGGTCAGCTGATGCACTATCGGCTGATCGTCTCTGGCGGTCTAAACTGGGAGGGAAAACAGATCAAGCGCACCACCACATGGAAACCACCCCGTCCGAACATGAGCAAGAAACAAATGGAACGGGAAGCGATGGCCGCGGCCTTCAAATTTGAAGAGGCAATCCAGGCAGGTTATGATATCGACAAGGTCAAACGCTTCTGCGATTATGCAGACTATGTGCTGGATTTGAAGGAGCGCAACGGTCTCGCGCCAACCACGATCGAGCGGTATCGGGCGATGCTCCCGAGAATCAACGATGCCATCGGGCACTTGAAACTGACCCAGATTCGTCCACAGCACCTGAACGATTTTTACAAAACGCTGTCCGAGAATGGTGTCCGGAATCTGGGTGCCATCGCTGTGGCGAAGAAGGTGTTGAAGAAAAAAGTGGAAGCACTGGGTCAGCCAAAGCATGTTATCGCAAAAGAATCCGGCATTGCCCA
>JBJDYP010000020.1:0-3563 GCA_051867435.1 Faecousia sp. | reverse complement strand
CGGGATCCGGCTTGCGGATGTGGCAGACGGAGGAGAGTACCACAGAATCGAAGTATTGCTCCAGTCCGTCCTGGCGCAGCCAGTTGGGAATTTCCTCCTCCCCGATCAGGTTGGAGATGATGCCCAGCTTGTATCCCCGACTGTGGAGGGTTTCAATCACCTGCCGGCCGCCCTCCACCACATGGCGCAGGCCCTTGACCTGCCGATACTGGTAGGTCATCTCATGGCAGATGGCACGGAGCTTTTCCTCCGGGTACTCCGGCAGCAGCCACTTGGCCCAAAGGTCGTAGTCCCCTGCCTCCCGGTTCTCCGTCAGCGCCCAGTCCCGATAGGGCGCGTAGCGGGCTTCCACCATATCAATGAAGCCCTGAACGTCAGCCGCACCGGCCAACTGCGCCATGCGGGCCTTCGCCCGCTCCTGGTGCTCCGGCACTTCTTCCGCAATGCGGAGTGTGCCGCCCAGATCAAAAAATACGCCCTTGATTCTTGCCATGGCCGTTCCTCAGTTTCTGGGCGGGAACAGATCCAGCAGCTCTCCGATGGCCTTGATGCGGTAGTTGGGCTGCACCGTGGGCATCTTGCCCTCCCGGTCAGCGGTACCGGCATCCTCATAGAGGATCATGCTGCCGTAACCGGCGTTCACCGCGCCCTCCACGTCACGAACGGGATTGTCGCCTACGTAGGCGCAATTCTCCGGAGCGGAGCCGATGCAGCGGGAAGCCAGCAGGTAGATGGTAGGGTCGGGCTTACGCAGACGCACCTTGGAGGAGAGAATCACGGTCTTGAAGCAGTCCGCCACCTGATCCTGACACATCCAGTCTGGAATTTCCGTCTCGGTGATGGTGTTGGCGATGATGCCCAGCTTGTAGCCCCGGCGAACCAGCTCCTTCAGAGTAGTCTTAACATCGTCGTGGGCCAGCCGGCGGCCATCGTGATCCCGCCACAGCCGGGTCAGTCGGGCTGCGTTGGGAGCGATGCGCTCAGCGGGATAGTCCGGCAGCAGATACTGCAGCCACAGCTCCATCTCCGACACGTCCAGCAGAACGGACTTGGCCTGCTTGCGGTAGGCTTTCCAGTTCTTTTCCAGCTTTTCAAAGAAAACGTCGTGGGGCTCTTCCGCGCCCACAAGCTCCATCAGCTCCCGTTCGGCGGCGGCGGCGAACTCCGGGTCCTCCACCACATACCGCAGCGTAGCGCCCACATCAAAGAAAATGGTATCAATGTTTGGACTCATAATAATCCTCCTGTTTTGTGTTTGAACTGTTTTGCGGAAACTGTTCGTTATTTGGGGTTGTCTGTTGATTATTGGTTTTCTTTTTGAATAATGGCCGGAATCTCGGCCAAATTGTCGATCAGATAGTCGGGTACCAGCCCGCTGTGCTCCAGTCCCCGGTCCCGGTGGGCAATGGAGGGATTGCGGATCTGAATCATGCACCGCCAGCCGGCGTTGCGTACGCCCCGGACGTCCCGGGAAAGGGTGTCGCCCACATAGGCCAGCTGCTCCGGCTTCAGGTTCATGGCACGTTCCGCCACCCGGAAGATTTCCGGGTCCGGCTTGCGGATGCCGGTGACGCTGGAGAGCACCACACACTCCATGTCCTTCTCAATGCCGTACTCCGCCAAAAAGTGAGATACCACAGAGGTGGAAATGATATTGCTGATGACTCCCATGCGAATACCCATGTCCCGCAGAGTTTCCACAGTCTGCTTCAGGTATGGGCGGCGAAGAATCCTGGTCCGGTCATAGTCATACCGGAAGCTCAGCTCCTCAGCAATGGGCTCCAGAGCCTCCCGGCTCACGCCCAGTCCCCGCAGATAGTATTCGCTCCAGATCTCGGCCGCCGGCAGCTCCCTCAGGGTCTGCTCGGTGTGGTGCTTGTAATCCTCACAGTTGGTTTTCAACATCAGCGCCAGCGCATCGGGAGACAACCCCAGATGGATGCCGTAGTCTTCCAGACGCTCCAGCAGCCGGGCGGCATACCGGACATCCCATCCCTCCGGGGAATTGGAGGTGTGCATCGTGCCTCCCAGGTCAAACAACACTGCTTCGATCATGTCGTACGCTCCTTTCCGGTATACGAAAAATCTACTCAAACGTTTCCGTTCTTCTTCTGCCTTTATGATACAACACCACTTCGCACTTGTCAATATAAAATCTAATTTTTTTATTAATAAAACTAGTCATTTTCTCAAAAGAATCATGTTTCTGCTACTATTTCGGATTTTTTCGGAAATTGTTTCGGGGTCTTCTCCGGGAATTTTCCAATTGGTTTTGCATTTATTGATATCTTCTCCCCCTTAACAGGGCTTTTTTCGCTAGTCAACAATAATAACGCTTTAAAATTTCACGGAAATAGTTGATTTTTTCGGAAATACTCTGTATAATATCCGTAAATAAACGTACGGATATTTTCGTAAGGAGGGTATGGAATGAAAAACGTTACGATTAAAGATGTTGCAAAGGTAGCCGGAGTATCCTACTCCACCGTGTCCCGGGCGCTTTCCGGAAGTCCGGAAATCAGCGAGGGCACCCGCGACCGCATCCTGCAGATCTGCAAGGAAATGAATTACACGGTCAATGCCGTCGCCCGGGCCATGGTCATGCGCAGCACCAAGCTGCTGGGACTGATCCTCACGGACATCAGCAACCCCTTCATGTCCGAGCTGGCCTACCACATCGACCGTCAGGCCAGAGCCAGAGGCTACAATATCATCCTGTGCAACTCCTCCCGGGATCTGGAGCTGGAGAAGGAACTGTTCGAGCTGATGATCGCCCGTCAGGTGGACGGTGTCATTCTCTTCCCCTGCGGTCCGGAGAGCTACGATTCTCTGTCTCAGTACCTTGCAAGGATTCCCACCGTATTCGCAGGCGAGAATCTGCGGGAGATCCCCGTCAGCTATGTGTCTGTGGACAATTACCGGGGCGCCTATCTGGGTGTAGAGCACCTGTATAATCTGGGACACCGGGATATCCTGTATTTCGGCCGCCGCCGTGGCAGCACCACGCACCAACTCCGGGCGGAGGGCTACGCCGCAGCCTGTAAAGATCTGGGGCTGAATCCCCAGTACTGCAACAATACTTTCCCCTCTACCTCCATCAAATACGGCTATCAGCTCAGCAAGCAGCTTTTCGCTCAGGAACGTTCTTTCTCTGCCGTTTTCGCCGCTACCGACACCAACGCCCTGGGCATTATGCAGGCTGCCGAGGAACTGGGCATCCGTATCCCCGAGGACGTCTCCCTGCTGGGCTTTGACAACATCCGGGACAGTAGTCTTCCCCGCATCAATCTGACCACCGTGGAGCAGCCCAAGAAAATGCTGGCCTCCATGGCTGTGGACAGCCTGCTGGACAAGATCCAGAACGAGCTGTCCGGCTATACCCATCGGATCCTAACCCCCACCATTGTGGAGCGCTCCTCCTGCGCCCCCTTTGACCGGAAAAAATGAACTCTGCCCGAATAACGGCGCTGCCCCCGGAGTACACTCCGGGGGCTTTTCGCTCCCAAAAGTCAGGGGTTTTGCACCAGCTGCCTGACAATGGGATATACATCATAAATATCTTC
>JBJDYP010000019.1:0-15558 GCA_051867435.1 Faecousia sp. | reverse complement strand
TTGTGCATCCGTTTTTCTGCATCTGAACCTATCAGGTTCGCTTCGCACCGCCGGAGACGCGGCGGGGGATTCTTAAGGGGGCGCATTTGCTCGAAGCGCCCCTTAAGTCGGCTTCTTTGTCACTTTCTTGCCGAGACAAGAAAGTGAAACAAACACTGCAAAGTACATCTTATTCTTACTTCCGCACGGATCAGAACGAATGCAAAAGGGAGTACGGATTGCCACGGAGTAGTTGCGACACTTATCTCGCAATGACGTGGTAACTTGATAGCTAAGTGCCTCCGAATTTGTGCGTCAAAACCTATCAGGTTTGCTCCGCACCGCCGGAAAAGCGGCGGGGGATTCTTAAGGGGGCGCATTTGCTCGAAGCGCCCCTTAAGTCGGCTTCTTTGTCACTTTCTTGCCGAAACAAGAAAGTGAAATAAACACTAGAAAGTATACCTTATTCTTCCTTCCGCACAAATCAGAACGAATGCAAAAGGAAAACGGATCGCCTTCGGGCGAATTAATACCGCAAAACATCCGCCGAACCGGGATTCGGCGGATGTTTTGCGGATTTTATGCCTTTTCCGCTGCCTGCTCAATGGCTGCGGGGGCTGCCATGACCTTTCGCATCCGCTCCGCCATCTCCCCGGGGAATTTCAGCCGCCGGTCATAGGTGTAGATGCCGTTTCTCTCCTGCTCCACATCATAAAGCTGGGTGTAGCACAGGGCGCACATCCGGGGATTGTCCAGCAACGCCCTGGTCAGACCGATGTACCGCGCCTCATATTCCTCCAACGTCTTTGGCGCGCTGCCATAGCCCCAGCCCTTTTCCGTCTTTTCGTCGTCCCAGAAGATTCCGCCGTATTCGCTGACGAAATAGGGCTGTCCGCCGTAGGTCTGGCGGTCAGCGCACCAGTCGTAGACGGGCCCGCCATGCTTCATCGGCTCATAATGGGCGGCAAACCGCTCCACATCCTGCTCATAGTCATGCACATCGTAGATGTCGGTAGATACATGGTAGTTGCCGCTGGTGTCGATGACCGGGCGGGTGGGATCCAGCGCCTTGGTCGCCTTGTAGACGGAGTACAGCACCATGTCGTCCTGCCGTCTGCCCTGATAATCCCAGGTTTCGTTGAAGGGACACCAGCCCACCAGGGCAGGGCTGTTGTAATCCCGTTCCAGAGCCTCCATCCAGGGAACCAGGTAGCTCTCCAGGGAAGCGGGATCCGACAGATCCAGCCCCCAGTTGCCATACTCCCCCCAGACGAGATAGCCCATTTTGTCCGCCCAATACAGGAAGCGGCGCTCAAAGACCCTCTGGTGAAGCCGGGCGCCGTTGAAGCCCATGGCAATTGAGATTTCAATGTCTCTTTTCAGCGCTTCGTCCGAGGGCGCGGTGCAGATGCCGTCGGGATAGAAGCCCTGATCCAGCACCAGCCGCTGGAACACGGGCTTGCCGTTCAGCAGGATCGCCATGTCCCGCAGTTCCACGGTGCGCATACCGAAGTAGCCGGCGACCACATCCCGGGCGCCATCTCCCCAGGTCAGGGTGAACACCACATCGTACAGCTCCGGCTTCAGCGCTTCCCACAGGTGCAGCTCCGCCAGCGCCACGCTGAAGCACACCTGACTGCCGCCGGCTTTCACAACCGTCTCCCCCACGGATCTGCCCTGATAGGTCACCGACGCGGTCAGGGTCTTTTCCACATGGGCGCCGGCGAAAAAGACCTGGAAATGCACCCGGCTGTTGTCAATATCCGCGGTGGCGCGGTAGCCGGAAATATACGCCGCAGGGGTGATTTCCAGCCACACGGTCTGCCAGATGCCGGTGGTGCGGGTGTACTCACAGCCGTGGGAGTCATATTCCTCGCTCTGCTTGCCTCTGGGGATTCGGGGATCCCGGCAGTCATCCTCCGCGTACAGGGTGATCTGATTGCCGCCGGTTCGGACGGCATTGGTGATGTCAAAGCAGAAAGGCGTGTAGCCCCCGAAATGGCTGCCCACGGGAATGCCGTTGACCCACACCTCCGCGGAATAGTCCACCGCCTCAAAATGCAGCAGAACCCGGTCCCCGGCGGTTCGTTCCGGCAGCGAAAAGCGCCGCTTGTACCAGACCGCATTCATAAAGTCCCTGCAGCCGATGCCGGACAGCCCGCTTTCCGGGCAGAAGGGCACCAAAATGGTCCTGCTCAGATGCTCGGCTTCCGGCAGCTTCCGTGCCTTGCCGGATTTGCCGAAATCAAACTCAAATTCCCACTCGCCGTTCAGATTCATCCAGTTGTCCCGCACCATCTGCGGACGGGGGTATTCATTTCTGGGGATGCACATAGCGGTATTCTCCTTTGTCTGCCCGGGAACCGGGGTTTCTTTGGGTTCATCATACCCCACGGCACCGCCGTCTGTCAACCCCCGGGAAAATGGAAAAGCGGGACGCTTCACGCCAACCGGAAAGCATCCCGTTTTCCACTATTTCGCGTAGAGGCACCCGATGACCCGGTTCGCCAGACCGCAGGGAAGCAGCTTCACCAGCAGGCAGGCGCATTTATAGGAAAACCCGATGGCATACAGGGGCTTCACCCGCCTTTTCAGCGCAATGTCCGCGATATACCGTCCCGCCTTCTCCGGGGACATTCCTCCGCGCTCGTCCCGCTCCATCCGGGCAACCGAGCGTCCGATCCTTCCGCCGTAGGTCTCATCCAGCGTGTCCACCCTGTCCCGGGCATCCGTAAAGCCCGACGCGATGTCCCCGGGCATAACGGCAGCGACCGAAATCCCAAAGGGCTTCACCTCGTTGGCAAGGGACATGGTGTAGCTGTTGATGGCTGCCTTGCTGGCGGAGTAGAAGCTCTGGAAGGGGATGGGCACCGGTGCCGCCACGGAGCTGATGTTCACGATCCTGCCCTTCCCCGCTTCCCGCATGGCAGGCAGCACCGCCCGGTTCACCCGAACCATGCCGAAAAAGTTCACATCCATCTGCCGCCGGGCCTGCACAGTGGGGATGGACTCCACCGCGCCCGAAATGCCGAAGCCCGCGCAGTTCACCACCACATCGATGCTGCCCGTTTCGGCGAGGATCCGCTCCACTGCGGCATTTACACTGTTTTCATCGGTCACATCCGCGAAAATATGGGTCACACCATCCTGCGGAATGTGCCTGCGGCTCAAATCAAAGACCTTGCAGCCCCGCTCACGGAGCGCCCGGGCCGTGCAGCGTCCGATGCCGGAGCTGGCACCTGTCACAATCGCAACCATTGCCCCATCTCCTGTCATTTTTTCTTTATGATACCACTTTGCCCGGATGCCGTCAAGAATCAGGCACTTTCAAAGCCGCAGATGCCTTTCCGGCGGGGATCGCCGCGCTTTCGGGGTATTCCATGGTTTCCAAATGGTTTTTTGATGCATTTTTCTGTTTTCATTTCCAAAAAGCGACAGTGATATTTGCAGGAAAAGCGGAAAAGATATGGTTGCGGAGAAGAAACCGCGAGAAAATGAAAAAGGAGAGAATCACAATGAAGAGCAACAACCAGATCAATGTGCCCCAGGCTCGCGAAGCAATGGACAAGTTCAAGATGCAGGCCGCGTCCGAAGTCGGCGTCAACCTGAAGGAAGGCTACAACGGCGATCTGACCAGCCGTGAGGCCGGTTCCGTGGGCGGCCAGATGGTCAAGAAGATGATCGAGGCTTACGAGCAGGGTATGCAGTAATCCAAAAAGGGGCAGGGTTTCCGTGAAATCCTGCCCCCGCTTTTGGAAGCTCCGAATCATTCGTCAAGCGCCGGCAGAGCGCGATTGATTCGGAGCTTCCATTATTTTATGGTTTCCAATCGCCGGGCAAACGCCCGGGAAAAGGTCTCGGCGCCCAATTCGTTGTAATGCAGGTTGTCGTACCAGCCGGTTTCCGGGTCGATTTCCTCCCAGGAGCCGTCGTTACAGTCGAAAAACGCCGCGTGGGGCACGGTTTCCAGATCCCGCAGAAGCTGTGCGCGGGCATCCTCCGGCACCCGGTCGAATGCCGGCGCCAGATACAGCACCAAATCCATGCCCTTTTCCCCGCAATAGTCCGCGATCCTTTGCAGATATTCCAGGTTTTCCCGGTAGGTATCGGTGTCGGCGGAATAATCGCGGTAGGTGACCGTGTTCTGGGGAACCGCATCCGTCAGCCTGGTATAACCCCGTTCTTCGTCTGCTGTGGGGAAAAGATGGAACCGGATCTCCCCGGGGGTAACCGAATACACCCGGTCGTGATAGGCGTACAGCGGGAACAGCAGCGGCAGCCATTGCTCCGTCTCCGCTCCGTGGAAGGTCGCACCCAGCCGGTTTGCCGACCAGGGCATAAAGGTAATGTTCACCATGCTGTAATTTTCGTATTCCCGGAAGAACATGGCATTCAGCTCCAGCACCACGGTGGCCGGAGACTGACTTCTGCACGCCTCCCGGAGATAGTAATAGGTAATCGGCATGGTCTGCTCCGGGCCCGCCATTACATAGCAGCGCTTTCCCGTTTCCTCCTCCATCACCGAGGGCATCACATCGCAGTATACCATGGACGTGCCGAGAAACAGGGTATCCACCGAGTTTTTCGGTTCCTGCAGGTACATTTCCCAGGTCGAGCCGTAGCTATCCCGCACCGGGCTTAAGAGCCACCCGGCACCATAGCTTGCCGCCAGGAAGAGGCACACCGTCAGAAGAACCGGCAGTAATCTTTTCACACTGTTCCCTCCTCAAAAACGGAAATACAGGAAATCCTGGGCATGATACCCGGCTCCGTACTGTCCCAGAAGCAGCATCCCGAAAAGGAGCGCCCCGGCCAGCAGCCAGTAGGCAGCGCCCATTCGTTCCACCCGGGCACGTTTTCCCGCCGCGATCCGTACATCCTCCACGGCGCATCCCGCCAGGGCAAGGATCAGCACCGCGCTCTGGCGGACATTCAGCAGCCCGGGCACCTGCCCCAGGCCGTCCCGGAAAATCAGCAGGATCCGCCGGAGGATAAACCACCCCTCCTCCACGGAAGCCGCCCGGAAGAACACCCAGGAAAGGGTGATGAGTCCAAAGGTAACGAGCATTCTCCACCCGTCGGCAAGCGCCCTCGGCAGAGGCAGCCGCTCCCGGAGCCTCGCTCTGGTTGGTTCCGTCATGCTGCCAACCACCTGGTACAGCCCGTTCAGCAGACCCCAGACCAGGAATGTCCGGTTGGCGCCGTGCCACAGTCCGCTGACCGCGAACACGATCAGCACATTGCAGTATGTCCTCCACTTCCCTTTTCTGCTGCCGCCCAGGGGAAAATACAGGTACTCCCGGAACCAGGAAGTGAGGGAAATGTGCCACTTTTTCCAAAATTCCTTTACGGAGCAGGATAAATAGGGGGCACGGAAGTTCTCCGGCAGGGAAATACCCAGCAGCCGCGCCGTCCCGATGGCCATATCGGAATACGCGGAGAAGTCCAGATAGATCTGCATGGAATAGCTGACCGCCGCCAGCAGCAGCGCCCCAGAGGAATGGTCACAGGGCGCGTTCAGAATCGGATCTGCCAGCGAAGCGAGCAGCGGTACCGTTACCAGCTTCTTTGCCGCGCCGCAGAGGAAGCGCCACAGCCCCTGCTTGCACAGCGCTTCCTCCGGTGTTCGGGGCGCGTGAAGCTGGGGCAGCATTTCCCGGGCACGGGTGATGGGCCCGGAGAGAATGGAGGGGAAGAAGGAGCCGAACACCGCGAAGGTCACAAAATCCCGCTCCGCGGGGATTTTTCCCCGGTAAACATCCATGACATAACCCGCCAGGCTGAAACTGAAGAAAGAGATGCCCACCGGAAGGATCAGCCCCGCAAACACGCCGTCCAGCCGCCATCCGAATCGTCCCAATATTTCCGTGCAGACAAAGTTCAGATACTTCAGCAGAAAAAGCTGCCCGAACAGCACGGTCAGGCAGGCGATCAGCCACGGCTTCCGCCGCTGTGTCCGCTCCATTGCCCGGGCGCAGCCATAGCTGATGAGCGTGCTCAGCAGCAGGAGCAGACCGCAGACCGGGTTCTGCCAAAGGTAAAAAACATAGTTCGCCCCGAGGAGGATGCCGTTCTGCCATCTTTTGGGCGCCAGATAGTATCCCGGCAGCAGCACAGCCAGGAACAGGACAAAGGTCAAGGTCAAAAAATTCATGGGATCCTTCTCTTTCTGTCTGGTTTGGTGCGTCACCGGCTCCGGGATCACCCGGTGGCATCCGTGGAACCGTCAGTATTTCATAATGTAGGGCGCGCACTTCCTGGCCACCTTGTAGATCGGGGTCTCCAGGTCTTTCTTTGCCTCTTTCAGCATTTTTCGGATCTCGATATGCTGGGGGCAGTGCTGCTCGCATCTGCCGCAGCCGATGCAGTTGCCCGCGCCGGTGTAGTCCTGCCGCAGGGTGGTACACATGAAGTACTCCCGCAGGGCGGTAAACCAGCCGTCGGAATAGCGCCGGTTATAGGCGGAAAAGGTACCGGGGATATCCACATTCCCGGGACAGGGCATACAGTACCGGCAGCCGGTGCAGCCCACCTTCATATTGGCATTGATCTCCCTCACCACATCGGTTAGCAGGGCAAAATCTCTTTCCGTGAATTCCCCGGCCCCGGCCTCGGATGCTACCCGCACATTTTCCCGCACCATTTCCAGGGAATTCATGCCGGACAGCACGCAGGTGACTTCCTCCTGGTTCCACAGCCAGCGAAGTCCCCATTCTGCCGGACTGCGCTTGGGGATATGCTCCTCCATCCGTTTCAGCGCCGCTCTGGGCAGATTGTTCACCAGCCTGCCGCCGCGCAGCGGCTCCATAATGACCACGGGGATGCCCTTGGAGGCAGCGTAGCGCAAGCCCGTCACCCCCGCCTGGGAATGCTCGTCCAGATAATTGTACTGGATCTGGCAAAGCTCCCAGTCGTAGGCGTCCACCAGCTTGCAGAACATATCGGAATTGCCATGGTAGGAGAAGCCCACATGGCGGATGGCGCCGGTGCGCTTCTTTTCCGCCAGCCACTGCTCGATGCCCAGCCCTTTCAGCCGCTCCCAGGTCTTGCAGTCCGTGAGCATATGCATGAGGTAATAGTCCACATGGTCCGTCCGCAGACGGCGCAGCTCCTCCGTGAAGTATTTTTCCAGATCCTCCGGCTTTTTCAGCACATAGTGGGGCAGCTTGGTGGCGATGTTCACCTGGTCCCGGATGCCATTCCGCTCCAGGATCTCCCCCAGCGCCGCTTCGCTGCCGGGGTAGGTATATGCCGTGTCATAGTAGTTGACGCCGCCCCGGAACGCCTCCAGGATCTCCCGCTCCGTCTTGTCGATGTCAACGGATCCCATTTTCTGGGTAAAGCGCAGGCACCCATATCCCAGCAGGGAAATGGGTTCGCCCTGTTTGTTTTTTCTGTATTGCATGGCGTGTTTCCTCCCATTACCGCAGCAAAAGCCGCGCGGATACGGCAATTGCTAAAGCGCATGGCGCTCCGTTTTCGGTATCAGCGGTTCTTTTTCTTCCAGAACACCAGCAGCAAGCCCATGGACAGCGCCACCGCCAGGCAGACCAGGGCAATGGGCAGCAGATACTTCTCCAGATCCTCATCCACAAGATGGATCTCCGGCTTTGTTTCCTTTTTTTCTCTGTCTTCGTCCTCGTCCCGGTCAGCGGGCTTGGTGGGCTTCTCCGCAGGCTTCTCTGTGGGTACTTCCGTACCCTCCCCAGGCTTCTCTGTGGGTGCTTCCGTACCCTCCGCAGGCGGCTCGGTTTCCCGGGGCGCTTCGTAGGGAGAATTGGGCTTCACATCCGGGGTGACCACATTCGGATTGCCGGGATCCGTCACACAAATGAAGATGTCCCGGATTTGGTGTCCGCCGGGAATCGAATCAATGTAGCCGAACACATTCCCGCTGGGATCCGTATAGTAACCGAGGATGAACGGCTCCAGGTACTCGTCCGGGGATACGTCCTCCGGGCACCCCAGCTCCCAGTACTCCACAGCGTAGGCAGTCTCCCCATCAATGGCAGAGCGGGTATACAAAACATCACCGAAGGTTCCCCAGCGGAGATCCTGAGGCTTGCCGGTGATCACACCGATTTCCTCCATATACCCGTAAGGCGTGATGAGATCGCCGCGCTCCACCCAATACCAGCCGATGCCGTACTGGGGATCCCAGCCCAGCGCCCAGTCCTGGTACAGGTAGTAGATCTTCAGCAGGAAGCCGTTGTCCGCAGTGGCCCTGCTCTCTCCGCCGGGTTCGTCGAAGAGAATTGTATCACCATTGGGAGAGTATACGAAATAGCACCTGGGGTCATAGGTACACTCGTCCCTGTGTTCGTTGTAGAATCCGTTTTCATCTCCCCAGGGTTCGATGATGGCATCTGCAGAGGTCGTAGCCGCCAATTGCAGCAGAATCACGGCACAGAGCAGGAAAACAAGCAATTTTTTCATGATTTCTCCTCCCTTATTCCTCTCGTTTTTTTCGCTTCAAAAGCATCAGCAGAAGTACAGCGGACACCGCCACCGTCAGGCACACCAGCATCAGTCCGGGCAACAGCAGGGACTCCGGTTCCTCCGGCTGTTCCCCGGCATCCGTCTCATTGGTTTGCTTCGCATCTGCCGGGTACAGCTCCGGCAGCACCGGGTTGGCGGGCAGCTCCGGGTTGCAGGGATCGGACACGCAGACAAACGCGTCCTGATGACCGAACATATAGCCGATGAAGCCGAACACCAGTCCGTTTTCGTCGGTGTAATAGCCCTGGATGTAATCCTCCAGCGCCTGACCCTCGGTCAGTCCCGATTCTCCGCCAAACCATTGGATGCTCATTTCACTCCAGTCTCCGCTGCCGGGGTAAGTCCACAGCAGAAACGACTCCCCTGTAAATTCTCCCCAGGTCATATCCCCGGGCTTCTCCGTCAGCGGGTGATCCTCCCGGAAATCCCGGTAGTCATACACCGCTTCCAGATCCTCCAGCGCGGCCCACAGGTAGGTGCCGTCGCCTTTGGGATTGTCCACCATGCCCCAATCCTGATAGGTGTAGGAAACATAGAGCACCGTGCCGTTGTCCACCCTGGTCTTGACCTTGCCGTCGGGCTCTTTGCGGAGGGCAACCTCGCCCTCCGGGGAGTTGGCATAGTACCACTTCTCCTCCAGCTCGCATTCGTCCTGGTGGTTCCAGAAGAAGGGGGATTCACTTTGGGAGGGAATCCAGATCACATCCGCGAAAACCGGCAGGGCAAGAGCAGCCATCAGCACGGCACACAGCGCAAATACCAGCAGTCTTTTCATCGGTCATCCTCCCTGTTCTTCTTTTTGCGGATCACCAGCAGCACGGCAGTCGCCGCAAGCAAGCCGGCAATGGCAGCGATCACTGGCCAGAATTCCGTGACCAGTGCCTCCGGCAGGGGCATTACATCCAGAATCATCCCTTTTTCCTCCTCAAATCAGATATTGAATCCCGATTCCCGCGCAGTACGAGAATGTATTGACACAAACCGCGAACAGCCAGGGGCAGCGCACCTTTTCCCCCAGAAGGCGGTAGAGAGCGCCTTCCACCGCCACGGCTCCCAGCTCCAGGGGCAATACCAGCCCGGTCAGGGCATTTGTAAGCACCACCACCGGATTGGTCAGCAGATTCACCAGAAGCAGCAGATACAGGTCTCTCCCCCGAAGTCCCCAACAATAGCCAAAGCACCCCTCCAGCACCAGGGTCAGTGCCAGAGACGCAGCGAGCCGGGCGATCATGTCCTTTTCTCCGGGTGCAGCGCCAGCAGTCCCGCGGACACCACAGCCAGGGCAGCGCCCCACCAGGGGGAAATCTCGATTCGGTAATAGGCCGCCAGATACCCCAAAAACAGGGCGAAGGTCAGCGTGCCGAAAGCAAATCCCTCCATGCCGGGCAGATCATCCGCCGCCACACGGAGCGTGATGGGCATGGTCATGTTGAACAGCAGCACGGCAGCGCAGCCCGCGATGCCGAAGCCCGGCAGGCAGTACAGCGCCGCGGAAACCAGCAGGGAAAGAATCCCCGTCCGCTTCCAGCTCGCCAGATCCCCGGCAAAGCCGCCTGCCGCCTTGCCAA
This sequence comes from Faecousia sp., assembly GCA_051867435.1. Classification (GTDB taxonomy): domain Bacteria; phylum Bacillota; class Clostridia; order Oscillospirales; family Oscillospiraceae; genus Faecousia. The sequence continues at coordinate 5,512 of JBJDYP010000019.1, read as the reverse complement.
GCGCCGTACAGACTGCGGAAGCCGCCACAAACACGCCGGCTTTCCAGGGTGTCTCCATGCACATGCCCACCGCGGAACGCAGCACCACCACGAGAAACATCAGCAGCAGCCATCCGAAGCGGGGCTTCCCGGCGGAAACGGTGTATTTCGGTCTGCCGGTGAGGCACAGGGCAGCACCGCAGGCGGTGAGCCCCGCGGCGCACAGCAGCACGGCAGTCCCGTTTCCCGCCAGCACGCCGCCCAGGAAGATGCCGATGGCGCCGGGCGCCACGAAAATGCCCAGCCCGGTGAGCTTTTTGTCCGCAAGCAGGGCGCTCCTGCCGCCGCCCACATGGTAGCAGGCATTGCCCAGCCCCGCCAGCAGCACTCTGACCGGGATGGGAAGGGGCAGATTGGCGGTCAGCACCAGCAGAATACCGAAAATGGAGAAGCTCTTGCAGTGATTCACCATGTCGGCAATCAGCCCGATGGGCATTTGCAGCGCAAAGGCGCAGAAATTATACAGCAGGAAGTATTCCGCGCCATGGACATTCCCCAGCATCAGAAGGGCGCAGGCAAAATCCACGAGGAAATGCCCCACGGCAAACAGAAACGCGTTTTTCTTCACGGCAGGGCCTCCTCTCTTTTTTCTATTGTGAGTATAGCAGTTTTCCTCCGGGTTTGTCAATTTCTCCCTCTTCCGAATTAAGGAAAATTAATGAAGGGGCTGTCTGGCGAGACAGCCCCTTGCAATTTTTCCGTTAACTAACCTTGACTGCAATCTTGGGAATGCGGGCAATCAGCACAGCTACAATGGCAGTCAGGATGATCTCAGGCACCATGTACATCCCGTTGTAAACCAGGCTGTAAACAAAGCCCAGCATATTGGGGCTCAGAGAGGCCACCAGATTGGCACCCCACGCGGGGAAGCCCTCCTGCGTGAAGAACCATTCCGCCCAGCCGGAAAACAGGATGTAGCCGGAAACCACATGGGCGGCATACCGCGCCAGCAGCGCCACCACACTGCCGCAGGCAAGAGATGCGCCTGGCTTGGAGATGGAATTGCGGAACAGACCGCCCAGACCTACCGCGGTGAATGCCACCAGATAGTCCAGCACAATCATGATCAGCGCGTTCACCACCATGGCATCGTCACCGAAGAAGCCGGGCTGGAACGCGGCGGAAACGGTCTTGGCACCCAACGCCATTTCGATCACGGCGTAAGCCACGCCGGAAACCAGTCCCCACTTCACACCGTGGCGGTAGGAAATCAGAACCACGGGCAGCATACTGACCAGGGTCACCTGTCCGCCAAAGGGCATTTCGGGAATGATGGATTTGCTGACCAGCTCCAGCACAATGGCAATCGCCAGCAGCATCGCGCTTTCGGTCAAGCGCTTGGTTTTCGTTGTCATATCGGTATCCTCCCAGGGCGTTTCGCCCAAAAAAGTATCGCATTGCAAAATCCGTCCCGGTGCAATGCGATACTCAGAAGGCAAGTATTGGCTGCATCTTTCCCTACGACGGTATGATCCGTATCAGGTTCACGGGTCAGGGCTACCAAGTCCACTCTCAGTCGGATGCATCCGACTCCCCGAAGATTGATTTGTTATGCGATCTACGGTGTATTTTAGCGAAAGAGCCGCCGTTTGTCAAGGGCAATCAGCCCATAGTCAGCTCCAACTGCTTTCCGCCCAGGATGTGGAAATGCAGATGGTTCACGGTCTGACCGGCATGGGCGCCGCAGTTGGACACCACACGGAAGCCCTCACCCAGCTCCAGCTCTTCGGACAGCCTGCCCATGACCTCGAAGCAGTGGGCAACCACCCCGCTGTTCTTTTCCGTCACGGAGGCGGCATTGGGAATGTGGCACTTGGGGATCACCAGCACATGGACAGGCGCCTGGGGAGCAATATCCCGGAACGCCAGGATGGTGTCATCCTCGTAAACCTTGGAAGACGGGATCTCTCCCGCGGCAATTCTGCAAAACAGACAATCAGACATTTTTCTTTCCTCCTGCTCAAATTACAATCCGATCACATGGATCGCGCCGGTGCTGGCCAGCGCCATGATAACACCCGCAACCACAACGCCCAGGGTCACAGCCGCGGCGGTGCTTTTGGGTCCCATGTCCAGAAAGCTCGCCGCCAGTGTCCCCGTCCAGGCACCGGTACCGGGCACGGGGATGCCCACAAACAGCATCAGGGCAAGGAACAGCCCGGTCCGGCCCGCCCGCCGTTTCAGCTTTTCCCCGGCATTATGCCCTTTTTCCAGGAAAAAGCGGCAAACCCTGCCGATATAGGGCTTGTCCTTGCCCCAGTGCAGGAATTTCCGGGCAAACAGGTAGATAAAGGGCACGGGGATCAGATTCCCCACGGCGCAGACCAGAATGGCACGGATGGGGGGAATGCCCAGAGTCACCGCCACAGGCACCGCCAGGCGAAGCTCCACCAGGGGCAGCATGGATATGAAAAACACGGTCAGATAGTGCAACGCCACAGCGTCCCCTCCCTTTTGTCGATGGAATCAGTATAGCACAGTTTTTCCCGGCGCGCAACGGAAAGTCTTCTTAATTTCTTTTAAGATTTTTTTAGTTGCAAAACCTATCGCATAATGGTAGAATGGGCAAAAGCAAGTCCAATTATGAGTTCTCCGCCCAAGCGCGGAGATTTTACGCGAAGGAGGATATTTCGCTTTGAGAAAGACAAAAATTCCCGGTGTGATCCTGACCCTGCTTTTCCTTGCGGTCAGTGTGCTCTTCATGGCGCAGCTCTGGGGGCTGAAAATGCTCCCCTGGAATTATCTCGCCTGGCTCGGCGCGATCCTGGTTCTGCTGACGCTTTTCCTGCGCTGGATGATGGACTCCACCAAGCGGCATAAAGTTCGCTTTGTCATCGGCGTGGTGCTGTTTGCCCTGCTGGTCACCGCCATGGGCACCGGTATGTTCTATCTGCACCGCACCCGTTCCACCGTGGACAATATTTCCGGCTTGCATACGGAGCTTTCTTCCGTCAGCATCTTTGTAAAGGCGGAAGACAAGGATCTGTTTGAGACAAACGCCTCGACCTATACCTATGGCATTCTCCGGGACCTGGACCGGGAAAACACCAACCGGGCCATGGTGAAATTCGGGGAGGAGATGGGTTCCCAGCCTAGGTACACCGAATATGACTCTCCCTTTGATCTAGCAAACGCCCTGTTTGCCGGCGAGGTGCAGGCCATCATCCTCAACGGTGCCTACCTTCCCATTCTGGAGGAGGTGGAGGGCTTTGGGGACATCCGTTCCCGGATCTGTGAGGTTGCCATCACCCATGTGGAAGTGCCTGCCACCGAACCGCCGAAACAGGCCGGCTCCCCCGAGGATCCCTCCGGTTCTCCCCAGGATCCCACCGAGCCCGAATCCGCCAACGTCTTTACCCTGTATATCAGCGGCATCGATACCTTCGGCAAGCTGGCTACCACCTCCCGCAGCGACGTGAACATCATTGCCGCCATCAATGTGGATACCCATCAGATCCTGCTGGTGTCCACCCCCCGGGACTATTTCGTGCCCCATCCCAAGTCCAGCGGAAAGTGCGACAAGCTGACAAACGCCGGTGTCTACGGCATCAATGTCAGCATGGGTGCCCTGGAAACGCTCTACGATGTGGATCTCGACTATTATTTCCGGGTGAATTTCACCGGATTCAAGGAGATCATCGACGCCCTGGGCGGCGTGACCGTGGAAAACGCGCAGAGCTTCACCGTGGACGGCTATGATTACCCCAAGGGATCCATCACCCTGAACGGCGAACACGCCCTGGCCTTTGCCCGGGAGCGCCATTCCTTCGCCGGCGGCGACCGCCAGCGGGGCAAGAACCAGATGGCAGTGATCCAGGGCGTGCTGAACAAGCTCCTGTCCAAGGAAATGCTGATGAACTACCTGGATGTGCTCGACGCCGTGGAGGGCAGCTTCGAGACCAGTCTGCCCTATGACAAGATCAGCGAGCTGGTGCGGCTGCAGCTTGCCGAAGGCGGTGACTGGAATGTGGTTTCCTACAGCGTGAACGGCTTTGACGACAGTCAGAAGCCCTACAGCCAGGGCTCCAACGCCTATGTCATGCAGCCCGACTGGTCTACCGTGGAGATCGCCAAGGATCTGTTCGCGCAGCTCTATCGCGGCGAAGTCCCCACCCTGCCTGACGCCGAGTAAGATCAAAAGGGGCTGAAAAGTCCTAAAAAACACATCCGCCGGCTTAGGGTCATATTCTTAACAGAGAAATATATGTGCATTCTCTTGTTGTAGGGCGGGGGCTTGCTCCCGCCGCTGGTCCTAAATATTCGAAAATCCGCAGATAAAGTTGCATATCTGCGGATTTTTCTGTATAATAACATGGGTGATACTTATGGAGAACTGTTTGCCTCAAAGAAAGCACCCCCGTCTGGGATATTTTGATTACAGCACTGCCGGTGCGTATTTCATCACAATCTGCACCCACAACAGGCAATGCCTGTTATCCCGTATTGCAAGAAAAGGGCTTGCTCCCGCCGTTTCCTCTCACTCTGGGTTTGCGGCGGGAGCAAGCCCCCGCCCTACGGCAGCAACATAATACGCTTGAAAACGGGAAATCCAAGTTTATCTAATTGGATTATATAATAAAACCCGGCGATTTTCAATGATATATCGCTGGCGCGATATGATATACGGCAAATGCCGCATGATATACTTGCTCCGCAAGCATGATATAATATCCGTTCCAACATACGCGAAGCGTATATCATCTGCAAGGCAGATCTCATACCCGGAGGGTATATCACCCGTTCCGTAAGGAACGGATATCATTGCAAAAAGCAGTATAACGGTGCGTGAATGGAGCAAAGAAAAGTGAAAAGGTACGTAATGTCATCTCTTTTTATAAACAACAAGTTCGGGATTTTCACCGTTTGCTTCATAAGAACACACAAGCAAAAAATCCATATTTGCAGCAATACCGAAGCAACGATCGCCTCCGAATTCACACTCCAGTTGGCTACCGAGATAAGTGGCATTATCGTCAAGGAATTTCACAGTTTGTCCGTTGGGCAATCTGTATTCGAGGTTAATGAAACTACCCGACAGCACATTCAAATTTTCCACCTTAGGTAACCCTTCAATATGAAGCAAGGTGTTAAATTCATGGATGATCTGCGCCTTAAATTCCTCGAACTTTTTCTTACCGCCGAGGGCAGCATATTGTTTCCAGAAGTCCATGGTGAAATCGCCGTCGGCGTAACACCATCCGCAATAGTTCTCATTGAATGTGCCGTCTTTTTCACGACTAATATCCGTGTCTTTCAGTGGCATGCCACAACATTCACACACAAGCTCTCTCGGGGATCCGAGAAGCGTGTTGATCGACACATCAAACAGTTTCGAAAGAAGCTTGAGCGTTTCGATATTTGGAATCGTTTCACCTTTCTCCCAACGACTAACTGCTTGGCGAGTGACAAATACCTTTTCGGACAGTTCGTCTTGAGAAAAACCGCTTTTCGTTCTGAGTTCACGAATAACATC
>JBJDYP010000018.1:0-55587 GCA_051867435.1 Faecousia sp. | reverse complement strand
AGATATCCATACCACGGATCTTGTCCACCTTGTCGTACTCGATCTCGGGGAAGATGAGCTGTTCCTTCAGACCGAAGGCGTAGTTGCCGCGGCCGTCGAAGGAGTTGGGGTTGATGCCGCGGAAGTCACGGACACGAGGCAGAGCCACATTGAACAGCTTGTCCAGGAACTCATACATCTTGTCGCCGCGCAGGGTGACCTTCACGCCAACATTTTCGCCCTCACGGAGCTTGAAGTTCGCGACGGACTTGCGGGCCTTGCACACCACGGGCTTCTGACCGGTGATGGTGGCGATGTCCTTGCAGATCGCTTCGATTTCCTTGGCGTTGTTCTTGCTCTCGCCGCAGCCCACATTGACGATGACCTTCGCCAGCTTGGGGATCTGCATCACGCTCTTGTAACCGAACTTCTTCATCAGAGCGGGAGCGATCTCAGCATTGTAATGTTCTTGCATTCTGTTTGCCATTGTTCTGCTCTCCTCTCTTAGATTTCATGGCCGCACTTGGGGCCTCTGCCCACGCGGACCTTCTTGCCGTCGACCACATTGAAGCCAACGCGGACACCCTTATCGCACTTGGGGCAATACAGGGCAACCTTGCAGCTGCGGATGGGGGTCTCGCGCTTCACAATGCCGCCCACATCGCCCTGCTTACGGGGCTTGGTGTGGCAGGTAGCCACGTTCACGCCTTCCACGACGACCTTGTTTTCTGCGGGCATGGCAACCAGGACCTTGCCCTTCTTGCCCTTGTCCTTGCCGGACAGGACGATAACGGTATCATTCTTCTTAATGTTCATATCCTTGTTCCCCCATTAGATGACTTCGGGTGCCAGGGAGAGGATCTTCATGAAGTCTCTCTCACGCAGCTCTCTTGCCACCGGTCCAAAGATACGGGTGCCGCGGGGAGTCTTGTCCTCCTTGATAATCACGGCAGCGTTCTCGTCGAAACGGACGTAGATACCGTTCTCACGGCGGATTCCCCGCTTGGTGCGGACGATGACGGCCTTGACGACCTCACCCTTCTTCACAGTGCCGTTGGGCGCGGCCTTGCGGACGGAAGCAACAATGATATCACCAATGTTGCCGGTCTTGCGCTTGGAGCCGCCCAGGACACGAATGCAGTGGATTTCCTTAGCGCCGGTGTTGTCGGCAACCTTCAGGTAGCTTTCCTGTTGAATCATAGTTTACCGACCTCCTTACTTTGCTTTTTCGATGATTCTGACGAGTCTCCATCTCTTGTCCTTGGACAGGGGACGGGTCTCCATGACCTCAACGGTATCGCCGATGCCGCACTCGTTGTTCTCGTCGTGCGCCTTCAGCTTGTAGGTCCGCTTCAGGGTCTTTTTGTACAGAGGATGCTGGACGCTATCCTCGATCGCAACCACAATGGTCTTGTCCATCTTATCGGAGACAACCTGACCAATTCTGGTTTTGCGGAAAGCTCTTGTATTTTCACTCATTTTCGCTTACCTCCTCAGACGTTGGTCTCTTTCTCACGGATGATGGTCTTGATGCGGGCAATGTCCTTCTTGACAGCCGCGATCTGCATGGGGTTGTCCAGCTGATTGGTGGCATGCTGCATGCGAAGCATGAACAGATCCTTCTTCAGCTCCTGAACCTTCTTGTTCAGCTCTTCAACAGACAGATTTTTGACTTCTTTTGCCTTCATCATCATTCACCACCAATCTCAGTGTTGGGCTCTTCCTTGGTGATGATGCGAGTCTTGATGGGCAGCTTGTGCTGTGCCAGACGGAGCGCCTCACGGGCCACTTCCTCGGACACGCCGCCGATCTCGAACATCACCTTCTGGTTCTTCACCACCGCGACCCAGCCTTCGGGAGCGCCTTTACCGGAACCCATACGGGTACCCAGGCCTTTCTTGGAGTAGGGCTTGTCGGGGAAAATCTTGATCCAGACCTTACCGCCACGCTTGGTGTAACGGGTCATGGCGATACGGGCTGCTTCGATCTGGTTGCCGGTGATCCAGCCGGGCTCCAGAGCCTGGATGCCGAACTCGCCGTAAGCAACCTTATTGCCGCGGGAGGCAGCGCCGGTCATACGGCCACGCTGCACCTTGCGGTACTTCACTCTTTTGGGCATCAGCATTAGCGGTTGCCTCCTTCTCTACGGGTATACGGTCTGTCGCCGTTGTTGCGGCGGTCGCCGTTGTTCCGGCGGTCGCCATTGCCGCGGCGCTCGCCGTTGTTCCGGCGCTCACGGCGCTCACGCTTTTCGGGTTCGGGAGCGGCTGCGCGCAGGGTGGTATTCAGGACCTCGCCCTTGTAGATCCAAACCTTCACGCCGATGCGGCCGTAGGTGGTGGCAGCCTCAGCGAAGCCGTACTCGATGTCGGCACGGATGGTCTGCAGGGGGATGGTGCCCTCGTGATAGCTTTCGGAGCGGGCAATTTCCGCACCGCCCAGACGGCCGGCGCAGGTGACCTTGATGCCCTTGGCACCCAGGCGGGTTGCCTGCTGCATAGCCTTCTTCATAGCCCGGCGGAAGGAGATACGCTTCTCCAGCTGCTGGGCAATGTTCTCGGCAACCAGCTGCGCGTTCAGGTCGGGGGAGCGAACTTCCACGATGTTCAGAGCAACGCTCTTGCCCAGCTTGGTTTCCATTTCCTTACGCAGGTTTTCGATCTCAGCGCCAGCCTTGCCGATGACAACACCGGGACGGCTGCAGTTGATGTTGATCTTCACCTTACCGTTGGATCTCTCGATCTCGATCTTGGCCACGCCTGCGGAGTAAAGCTTGTTCTTCAGATACTTGCGGATGTTGTAATCCTCAACGATCAGATCGCCAACCTTCTCCTCACGGGCGTACCAACGGGAATCCCAGTCTTTGATTACGCCAACGCGCAGTCCATGGGGATTAACTTTCTGTCCCATAGCTACCTCCTGATTAAGCCTTCTCGCTCACACCGATGGTGATGTGAGTGGTTCTCTTGAGAATGCGATTGTAACTGCCCTTTGCCCGGGGCATGCCGCGCTTCAGCGTGGGGCCGGGGTTTGCAACGCAGGTGGAGACAAACAGGTTGTCGGGGTTCATCTGGTTGTTGTGCTCGGCGTTGGCCACGGCGCTCTTCAGCAGCTTGAGCATGGGCTCGGTGGCTGCCTTAGAGGTCTGCATCAGGTAGGCGGTAGCAGTCTTCACGTCCTGGCCGCGGATCATGTCGCAGACGAGCTTGACCTTGCGGGGGGACATACGGACGTACTTCACATGTGCAAAAACTTCCATTTCAGTACCTCCTTACTTCGCGTTTGCTGTCTTGCTGCCAGAGTGACCACGGAAGGTTCTGGTGGGAACAAACTCGCCCAGCTTGTGGCCGACCATATCCTCGGTGATATAGACGGGAACGTGCTTACGGCCGTCGTGGACAGCGATGGTGTGACCGACAAAGGAGGGGAAGATCGTGGAAGATCTGGACCAGGTCTTGAGGACCTTCTTTTCACCGGCCTTGTTGAGCTCCTCAACGCGCTTATACAGCTCGGGAGCTACGAAAGGGCCTTTTTTAATACTTCTGCTCATTTCATTTCCTCCTTACTTGCTGTTTCTGCGCTTGACGATGAACTTATTGGTGGGGTTCTTGGTCTTTCTGGTCTTGTAACCCATAGCAGGCTTACCCCAGGGAGTCACAGGGCCGGGACGGCCGACAGGCGCGCGGCCCTCGCCACCACCGTGGGGATGGTCGTTGGGGTTCATGACGGAACCACGGACGGTGGGACGGATGCCCATGTGGCGCTTACGGCCAGCCTTACCGATGTGGACGTTCTCATGATCCAGGTTACCGACCTGACCGATGCAAGCGGTGCAGTTCGTACGGACGTAGCGGACTTCGCCGGAGGGCAGACGGACCTGAGCCAGCTCGCCTTCCTTTGCCATCAACTGCGCGGCGGTACCGGCGGAGCGGACCAGCTGCGCGCCGCAGCCGGGCTGCAGCTCCACATTGTGGATGACGGTACCAACGGGAATGTTGGCGATGGGCAGGCAGTTGCCGGGCTTGATGTCGGCTGCCGGAGAGGAAACGACGACATCGCCGGCCTTCAGGCCGTTGGGAGCCAGGATGTAGCTCAGCTCGCCGTCTTCATAGCGGATGAGCGCGATGAACGCGCTGCGGTTGGGATCGTACTCCAGGCGCTGCACAGTCGCGGGAACGTCCAGCTTCTGACGCTTGAAGTCGATGATGCGGTACTTGCGCTTGTTGCCGCCGCCCTGATGGCGGACGGTGATGTGACCATAGCTGTTGCGACCGGCGTGCTTCTTCACAGTCTCAACGAGGCTACGCTCAGGTTTTGCCTTCTTATCCACACCTTCGAAAGCGGAAACAGTCATATTCCGTCTTGCGGGGGTGTAAGGCTTAAAAGTATTGATAGCCATTTGCGTTTCGCTCCTTTAAGATGTGATTAGACCATGCCTTCGAAGAACTCGATGGTCTTGGAATCGGCGGTCAGGGTGACGACTGCCTTCTTGTAAGCGGGACGGCGGCCAGCGGGGTAAGCACCGTTGCGCTTGACCTTGCCCTGCATCCTGACGGTGTTGACCTTGGCAACCTTCACGCCGAAGATTTCCTCGACAGCGGCCTTGATCTCGGTCTTATTGGCGGAGGTGTCGACCATGAAGACGTACTTCTTGTCAGCCACATCAGCCATGGACTGCTCGGTGATAACCGGCTTTCTGATGATATCGTAAGTGTTCATTATGCGAATACCTCCTCGATCGTCGCCAGAGCGGCCTGATCGACAACCAGCTTCCTGGCGTTCAGCACGTCATAGACATTGATCAGGTTGGCGAAGGTCACATTGACGCCGGGGATGTTGCGGCCGGACTTGACCACATTCTGGTCAGGCGCGGCGGTGACGACCAGAGCCTTGCCCTCCACGCCCACAGCGGCGAGGAACTTGGCGAAGTCCTTGGTCTTGATGGAGTCCATCTTGATGGAGTCGATCACGACGATGTTCTCCTCGGCAGCCTTCGCGCTCAGGACGGACTTGATGGCCAGGCGGCGGGTCTTCTTGTTCAGGGTGTAGCTGTAATCCCGGGGCTTGGGAGCGAACACGATACCGCCATGGGTCCACTGGGGAGCGCGGGTGCTGCCCTGACGGGCGCGGCCGGTGCCCTTCTGTCTCCAGGGCTTTCTGCCGCCGCCGGAAACTTCGGCGCGGGTCAGAGCGGACTGGGTGCCCTGACGCTGGTTGGCCAGGTGGTTCTTGACCACATCATGGACAACAGACTCGTTGGGCGCAATGCCGAACACAGCTTCGGAGAGTTCGATCTCGCCAACCAGCTTGCCGGACATATCATAAACATTTGTCTTAGGCATGATTTAAGATCTCCTTTCCTTAGCCTCTTGCGGAAGCCTTCTGGGGGTTTCTGCCGGAAGCCTTCTGCGGGTTCTTGCTGATGCCGGTCTCCACATTCTTGACCTTGTTGTTCTTGACGGTGTTGCGCAGGTAGACCAGACCGCCCTTGGGGCCGGGGATGGCGCCGCGGATGACGATCATGTTCAGCTCCGCGTCCACCTTCACCACATCCAGGTTCTCGATGGTGACCTGCTCAACGCCCATCTGGCCTGCGCCGATCTTACCCGGGAAAATACGGGACTGGTGAGAGGAAGCGCCCATGGAACCGGCATGACGGTGGACAGGGCCGCCGCCGTGGGTCATGGGAGTACGGCCTGCGCCATAGCGCTTCACAACGCCCTGGTAGCCGTGGCCCTTGGAAATACCGGTGACGTCGATCTTGTCGCCGGCTGCGAAGGTGTCCGCCTTCACCACGTCGCCCACGTTCATCGCGGCGGCGTTGTCCAGCTTGAACTCCTTCAGGTGCTTCTTTGCGGGCACGCCGGCCTTCTTCAGGTGGCCTGCCTCAGGCTTGCTCAGCTTGGACTCCTTCACGTCGCCAAAGCCGAGCTGGACGGCGGTGTAGCCGTCGGTTTCAACGGTCTTCTTCTGAGTCACGACGCAGGGGCCGGCTTCCACAACGGTTACCGGAATCACATTGCCGCTGGTCTCATCGAAGATCTGGGTCATACCCACTTTTTTGCCGATGATTGCTTTCTGCATGTTTGGTTTTCTCCTTTTGTTAGGTTATTGGTTGACTTGGCACATTGGGTTGCCTCTGCCAACATGACCCGTCCGCCCGATGCCAGACAGTGCGGGCAGCCATAGTCACTTTTGTGTGATTACAGCTTTATCTCTATCTCAACGCCAGCGGGAAGATCCAGAGTCATGAGAGCCTCCACGGTCTTCTGGTTGGGGTTGAGGATATCGATCAGTCTCTTGTGGGTTCTGCGCTCGAACTGCTCACGGGAGTCCTTGTACTTATGGACCGCGCGAAGGATGGTGACGACTTCCTTCTTGGTGGGCAGAGGGATGGGGCCGGAAACCTGGGCGCCGTTGCGCTTCGCGGTCTCCACGATCTTGGCTGCGCTGGCGTCGATCAACTGGTGATCATAAGCCTTCAGCCGAATGCGGATCATTTCCTGGTTTGCCATGGTGTTTGTTTTCCTCCTTGAATATCGTACTCAGTTTGCTGGGTGGCTGGGTACGGTCGAACTGATTGTCCACGCCGTCGTGCGTATCATTCCGGGCCAAGAAAAATGGTCGACGCAAGGCCGACCTTTCCCTTCGGCGCGGCGATATACGCAGCGCTTCCAAGCAGTTCAGCCGCCCGATGACCGGACATACTCCGCAGAAGTTACCGTCTTTTCGACGCAATCTCCTGCATCATCGCATACGCGCATAGTGATCCCTATCACGCGCTCGATTATTCTACCACCTGTCCTTCCCAATGTCAAGTGTATTTTTAGAAAAAATCACAAATTTTCGAGGGATTTTTCATGGACAACGGAGAAAAAATACTTTTTCTATTTCCGGCAAAAAAGCACCCGGCAGGCGGAAACGGCTCCGTCTGCCGGGGAAAGATTTTACTTTCGGAAGATCTGCTCCCAGGGCAGCTTCTGCCGTCCCTCGTTCATGGCCTTCACGGTGCGCCGCAGCGCCTGCCGCCACTGTTCGGCGGTCAGCGCCGAACCTCCCTCCAACGCCAGCCAGGGGCAGTCCGGCATCCGCATTTTGCCGAACTGGGCAGCCAGCTTCCTGTCCATGCCCAGCGCCAGGGCAAAGGGCACCAGGGAATAGTAGTATTCCGGGTTGCCGCGCATGATCCTGACCAGCTCCGACTTCCGCAAGCTCCGCATATGCCGCCGCAGACCCAGAATATCCGCCATGGCCTGCCTGCCGCTGAGGGTGCGCTGTCCGCCGAAGGCGCCCAGAATGCCGAAAACCACCTGGAACACCGCCGCGAACACGCCCACCAGAGGCTGCGCGCACAAAACCGCCGGCACAAACTGCACCGCGCAGCAGCCCAGCCCCCAGATCTGGTTCATCCGCTCACTGCTCAGCAGATACCGGCAGGACATCTGGATCATCCAGGCGCAGGCCGCGTACAGGATCGCGAACAGCACCATCCAAAGCACCCGCAGGCCGGAGGACACCAGGGTGCTGCCCAGCACGATGCCGGTCAGGGCACCCACACCCACACACAGAAGCCGCAGCAGCGCGGGATTGCCGGTGGTCCGCTTGAAATCTCCCCGGTTGACGGGGGTTCTGGCAGCGGTATCCTCCCAGAGCCGGGTATACCGCACGCCGGTGGCCTCCACCACATTGCGCTTACCGAACAGGGCACGGAAGCTGCGGATTTCAAAGTCGCTGCGTTCGTTGCCCATTTCCATCTTCTTGTACAGCAGCACCCGTCCGCGGCTCTCGGGACGGATCATCAGATAGCCGAGCTGCGCCCAGGAGACCACCATCAGCGTCAGATCCGCTTCCACACCGGTGAGACGGCTGCCCACCTCACCCGCCGTAAATTCCGCGGGAGGCAGCATCCGCCGGGGGCGCCAGGGCGGCAGGAACCGCATGGTCAGCACCCAATAGAGCAGGCACACCGCTGCGCCGCCCAGCAGGATCCGCCAGCCGGTCTTCATGGGAGATTCCGCCGTTTCCTGCTCCGGGAACTGATCCGCGGGCAGTGCCAGGGACAATGTCAGGGTCTCCCGGTCCTTCAGCGGCGCGGTGATCTCCGCGGTGATGGTGGTGCCGCTGATTTCATAGGTCAGGCTGTTCTCGATTTCATCCTGGTGGTATCCGCTGGTGAAAGCAGGCACCCCGTCAAAGGCGCAGGGCAGGGTCACGGAGAATTTGGCGGACTCCACCGGCAGGGAAAAGCCGCTCAGCAGCGGCAGGGACAGCACGGGCTTTCCGGCTTTGTCGTAGGTCAGGGCATGGTTCTGAATGTAGTGAACCGTGACGGTGAACTCCCCGTACAGCCCGGTCATATAAACGCAGTCTGTCCCGTCCACGGTTTTGAGCCGGGCGGCAGCGCCGTTGACGGTGACATCGGACACATCCGTGCCCACAGGGAAATACAGGTCGGTGGTGTCCTCCACCCGGAAGGTCGCCGTAACGGTGACCTGGGCCGTACCGTCCACATTGACGGAAGCCGTGGTCATCACGGAATTCACGCCGCTGTCCGCCAGCACGGCAGTGGTAAGCAGCAAAAGGCAAAGCGCGGCAATGATGACACGGCGCATCCGAAGCCCTCCTTTTTGGCAAAATTTCCCTTTGTTCGCAAGGTTATGGTATATCATACCATGAACCGCGAAAAAATGCAAGACCGCAGAAAGACCTTGGCTCCCCCTATGGGGGAGCTGTCACGGCCTAAGCCGTGACTGAGAGGGCCCTCTCCGCCCCCTTTGGGGGCACCTCTCCCAAAGGGAGAGGCAAGGACGGCTGCGCCGTCAGTCCTACAAACATCAATTCGGTAACTTCCAGTTTATCTGACGGTTGAAAAGGCTCCACCATTTTCGGTTGGAGCCTTTTCCGTCACATTAAGCTAAAAGGGATGAAAGACCCGTGTGCCGCCCAAATCGGCACACGGGTCTGGGGATACATTATAATAATGTAGATCAGCCGTTTTGCAGTGAAACCAGGGCGTCCCGGATGGAGCCAATGGAATACAGAGATCCAAAGCACAGAACAACGCCGTCAACCCCGGCCAGCTCCACCGCCGTTTTCACGCCTTCCGGGATGGAGTCGCTGGCAATGGCATCCGCACCCCTGGTTCGGAGGTATTTGGCAAGCTCTTTTGATTCCAGCTTTCTGGGGTTGGGCGGTGTGATGCACACGAACTGACTCACATACGGCATCACAGGAACATACATATCCGCATAGTCCTTGTCTGCCAGAACGCCGGTCAGGGCAATGACCTTCCGGTCTTTCAGGTAGTCCTCAATGTTCTTAACCAGAGCCTCAATGCACTGGGGATTGTGCCCGCCGTCAATAATGAAGAGAGGGCTACGGCTGACAATGTCAAATCTGCCGGGCCATTTGACATTCTTCAACCCGTCCCGGATGTGATCCTCGCTGATATTCCATCCGATCTCCTTCAGGGTATCGATGACGGAGAGCACCACCGAGGCATTGTGGAGCTGGTGATCGCCCAGAAGCGGAAGAACGAGCCCCTTCCGATCTCCACAGTCAAAGACCTGTCCGTCCAGGGTATGCTCTCTGAGGCGCAGCGTATCAAAGTCGGCCTTTGTCAGAACCGTATGCTTCTCCGCGCAGACACGCTCATACACCGCTTCCACGGAGGGTGTGCTGCGGTATACAACAGCGTGACCGTTTTCCTTAAAGATGCCGGACTTTGTCTGCGCGATCTTTTCAACGGTATCGCCCAAAAATTCGGTGTGGTCAAGGCCGATGTTTGTAATGACGGCAACCTCAGGGGTTTCGATCACATTGGTCGCGTCGAAGGCACCGCCCATACCAACCTCGAGGACGACAATATCACACTTTTTTCTCGCAAAGTATTCGAAAGCAATGCAGCAGACCAATTCAAATTCGGTGGGAGACTCGGTCATCGCGTCCGCCAGCGGCTTCACATATTCCGTAATGGCAGACAGCTCATCATCCGAGATTTCGGTACCGTCCACCTGCATCCGTTCGTGAAACCGGTAGATATACGGGGAGGTATACAGGCCCGTGCGGTATCCTGCCTCATGAAGAATGGACGCGGTCATGGCTGCCGTGCTGCCTTTCCCGTTGGTTCCCGCGATGTGTACGAATTTCAGCTTCTTTTCCGGGTTTCCCATCCTGGACAGCAGCTCCTGTGTTCTGCTCAGGCCGGGGATACTGCCCTTCCAGCAGACGCTGTGTATATATTCAATTGCTTCCGTTGCGTTCATGATAAAACACCTCTTATGGAATGATTCTTGTACTCTTGAGCGCCAGTCTGACGGGAATGCTCACCGCCGCCATAACGGAGGAGATGAAGATTCCGAGCACGATACGGATCCAGAACACGCCGAATACAAGCTCGTATTTGTAGTAGCCATACATGGTGGAATCCACATAGTAGGCAAATGTGTTGCAGACGGATGCCAGCATACCGGCGATCGCGCAGATCACAAAGATCCAGACAACACGACCGGTTTTGAAAATCTCCTCGGTGGTAAAGCGCTTTTTCAGCGCGTTCATGCAGAAGCCGGCGAACAGGCCCCTGACAACTGCCGGAAGGATCCAAAGCAGGGTGGTCGGCGTGAATCCGTATGTAAGAATCTGATTCAGGAATTCCCCCAGGAAGCCGACGATTGCGGCATCAATGGGTCCGAGGACAACGGCACATATCACAACAGGCAAGTCCTCCATGGTGACCTTCACGCCCGCAATGATGAAGGAGAAGAAGGACAGTCCCACAAAGAGCGCGATCATGACGGCATCCAGGGCAATGGTTTTGGCGTTGAAACGGGTTTTTTTCATTCGAGTATTCCTCCTTTGTAATGTGGCTGAATAGCCGGCGCACTGCATACCCATAGTACCCATAGATAGAAAAATCCCCGACAGGAAAGTCGGGGAGTACAATATCGCGGATACGGTTGGGAAGGGGCAGCGAAACAGCCGACCTTTCGCCCGACCGAGTATCGTTGCTACATAAAGGAGGTTTGGGTCCCACCTATATGGGCAGCGGGTGCGGAAAACCTATCGCGGAAATCAATTCCTTCGTCCGCCAGACAACTCCCCATTTTGGCGGCACTTCACGCAGGCTCTCCTACTCTGTTCCCGGGTATTGTACCCGATTCTTTTCCGTTTGTAAATAGATATTTTCATATTTATTGGAAAAATTCTTAGAAATTTCCTTTTCCCCCTGCTTTACGCAGGAAACAGAATCTGCTATAATGCCATATTAAGACAGAGGAGGTATGACCCAATGAGAATGCGTAAAAAAGCGAACCTGGAACCCCGGATGGAAGCCTGCGCCCGGTGGCAGGTCAAAACCCCCGCCGATTACAAGGGCAACTGGCGGAGCCTGATGCCCGATACCCCCGAGCTGTGGGTGGAAATCGGCTGCGGCAAGGGAAAATTCACCGTGGAGACCGCCCAGGCAAACCCGGAGATCCTGCTGATTGCCATTGAACGCTGCCGGGAGGCAATGGTCATGGCCATGGAAAAGGCCAGAGATATGGGTCTTACCAATGTGTTTTTCATCGATATGGATGTGGCAAATCTGGAAGATTGCTTCGCGGAAAGCGAGATCGACCGGATGTTCATCAACTTCCCCGATCCCTGGCCCAGAAGCAAGAACGCCAAGCGGCGTCTGACCCACCGGGGCTTTCTGGAAAAGTACCGCCGGGTGATCCGGCAGGAGGGGGAGATCCACTACAAGACCGACAACGCCAAGCTCTTTGAGTTCTCTCTGGAGGAGTTTGCCTCCTGCGGTCTGGAAGTGAAAAATCTGACCCGGGATCTCCACGCCAACGGCCCCGTGGGGATCATGACCGGCTACGAGGAAAAGTTCTATGCCCTGGGCACCCCCATCAACCGCTGCGAGATCATCTGCCGCAAGGCGGAAGAAAAGAAGGAAGCGCTATGACAGTCTACCAGGCAGGCACCTGCGATGTGGCCGTGATCGGCGCGGGTCACGCGGGTATTGAAGCGGCGCTGGCGGCTGCCCGGCTGGGTCTGCACACCATATTGTTCACCATCAACCTGGATGCCGTGGGCAATATGCCCTGCAACCCTGCCATCGGCGGCACAGGCAAGGGGCATCTGGTGCGGGAGCTGGACGCGCTGGGCGGGGAAATGGGCGTCGCGGCGGATGCCTGCTGCATCCAGTACCGGATGCTGAACCGGGGCAAAGGCCCGGCGGTGCATTCCCTCCGTGCCCAGGCAGACCGCCGGAAATACCAGAACTACATGAAGCACCGCCTGGAGCGGCAGGAAAACCTGGAGCTGAAGCAGGCCATGATCGTGGATATTCTGACGGAGGACGGCGCGGTATCCGGCGTCCGTACCCGTCTGGGTGCCATCTACCGGGCAAAGGCCGTGGTCATTGCCACGGGCACCTATCTGGACAGCACCGTCATCACCGGGGAGGACGTGTTTCCCTCCGGCCCCGACGGAATGCACCCGGCGGTGGGTCTGGCGGACAGGCTGCGCTCTCTGGGACTGCGTCTGCGCCGGTTCAAGACCGGCACACCGCCCAGAATCAACCGCCGCAGTGTGGATTTCTCCAAAATGGAGCTCCAGCCGGGAGACGAGGGCTGCGAACCCTTCTCCTTCCGCACCGCCCAGCCTGTGCCCAACCGGGCGGTGTGCTACCTGTGCTACACCAACGAGCGCACCCATCAGATCATCCGGGAAAATCTGCACCGCAGTCCCATGTACGACGGCACCATCCAGGGCGTCGGCCCCCGGTATTGCCCCAGCATCGAGACCAAGATCGTCCGCTTCGCCGAAAAGCCCCGGCACCAGCTCTTTATCGAGCCCTGCGGGCTGGACACCGAGGAGCTGTATGTCCAGGGTTTCTCCTCCAGCCTGCCGGAGGATGTGCAGCTTCAGATGCTGCGCACCATCCCCGGTCTGGAAAACGCCGAGATGATGCGTCCTGCCTACGCCATTGAATACGAGTGCGTGGATCCCACGGAGCTGCTGCCCACCCTGGAATGCAAGAAAATCCCCGGGCTATACGGCGCCGGGCAGTTCAACGGCACCTCCGGCTATGAGGAGGCTGCCGCCCAGGGTCTGGTGGCAGGCATCAACGCGGCGCTGAAGCTGAAAGGGGAACCGCCCATGATCCTGACCCGGGACACCTGCTACATCGGCACCCTGATCGACGATCTGGTGACCAAGGGCACGGAGGAACCCTACCGGATCATGACCAGCCGCTCGGAATACCGGCTGCTGCACCGGCAGGACAATGCCGACCAGCGGCTCACCGCCATCGGCTGCCGGGTGGGTCTGGTGCCCAAAGAGCGGCTGCGGGAAGTGGAGGAAAAATACGATGCCGTCCGGCGGGAGATCAACCGGCTGGAGCGCTGCGGCACCCCCGTGACCCCGGCGCTCAACGAAATGCTTTCCTCCCGGGGCTCCCAGCCCGCCTCCTCATCCGCCCGGCTTGCCGACCTGCTGCGCCGTCCCCAGATTTCCTATGGGGATATTGCGCCCTTCGACCCGGACCGTCCGGCGCTCCCCAGCGCCGTCACCGAAGAAGTGGAGATTCAGGTGAAGTACGCGGGCTACCTCGCCCGGCAGGAAAAGCAGGTGGAGGAATTCAAGCGGGAGGAAAGCCGGCTGCTGCCCGGCACCGTGGATTACGATACCATCGGCGGCCTGCGGCTGGAGGCCCGGCAAAAGCTGAACCAGATCCGTCCCATGTCCATCGGTCAGGCCAGCCGGATCTCCGGCGTCAGCCCCGCGGACATCGCGGTGCTGCTGATCTGGCTGGAACAGCAGAAACCATAATTCCTTGCCACGCCGGTACACCCCGGCGTGGCAATCTGTTTTCCCAACCCAAAAGCCGCCGTTTTCCAGCGCACATGGTTAGTGGCACCCGGCTTCCAAATTTCCACGTCATTGCGAGCCAGTGTCGCAACTACTCCGTGGCAATCCGTTTCCCTTGCGCGTTCGTTCTGACTGGTGCGGAAGTAAGAACAAGATGTACTTTGCAGTGTATATTTCACTTTCTTGTCTCGGCAAGAAAGTGACAAAGAAGCCGACTTAAGGGGCGCTTCGAGCAAATGCGCCCCCTTAAGAATCCCCCGCCGCTTTTCCGGCGGCGCGAAGCAAACATGAAAGGTTTTGACGCGGAAATTCGGCGGCACACGACCACCAAATATCCACGTCATTGCGAGCCAGCGCGCACTGCTCCGTGGCAATCCGTTCTCCTAATTGGGTACTATCGTCACTGACACTGCAAGGGGATACGGATTGCCACGCCAGTGACGTACAAAATTGAAAGGCGAAGCTGCCGGTTCCGGCACTTTTTTCCTCCGGTCTGCATAGTATAGTCGGAGGCGATGAAACATGGCAATTGTACCGACGAATGTACCCATGACTGCCGCCCTGTGCGACAGCATCATCCAGCAGATCATCCAGGCATACCCCTTCTGCCGCTCCGAGATCCTCACCACCACCGCATATGACCGCCCGGTTCGGACGCTGGTCATCGGCACCGGCGACCGAAAGCTGATCTACACCGCGTCCCACCATGCCAACGAATGGATCACCACCACGGCGCTTCTCAAATTCGCGGAGGAGTACGCCGATGCCGTGGCAAACGGTGGGCAGATTTTCGGCTTCCCGGCAGCGGTGCTGGCGGAAACCACCACATTATACATGGTGCCCATGGTGAACCCCGACGGGGTGGATCTGGTCACCGGAGCCATTGAGCCGGGAACCCTCCAGTACGAGATCGCCCGGAGCCTTTCCGACCGCTATCCCGGGATCCCCTTCCCGGACGGCTGGAAAGCCAACCTCATGGGCGTGGATCTGAACCTCAACTATCCCGCCGGCTGGCTCCGTGCCCGGGAGATCAAATTCAGCCAGGGCTACAACCGTCCCGGCCCCAGGGACTATGTGGGCAGATCCCCTCTGAACCAGCGGGAGACCATTGCCCTGGCGGGCTACACGGAATGGATCGACCCGGCGCTGGTCATCGCCCTGCACACCCAGGGCAACGTGATCTATTGGCAGTTTGACGACATTTTCGTCCCCGGTGCCCGGGAGCTGGCGGAGCAATTCGCCCAGGTCAGCGGGTACCAACTGGAGGAAGAGCCCTACAATTCTTCCTTTGCGGGCTACAAGGACTGGTTTATCCAGTATTTCCGCCGTCCCGGCTTCACCATCGAGGCAGGCTCCGGGCAGAATCCCCTGCCGCTGGAGCAATTCGACGATATTTACAGCGCCGTGCTGGGGATCCTGGTCACCGCTCTGGCACAGGGATAAGTAAAAAAGCCCCGCTTGCCCGGTTGTATGGTCTCATACAGCCGGATGCAAGCGGGGCAGATTGATTCATATGGACTTCAGCATTTGTCCGCTGCCGCCTTTTTTCGTTTCGGCGCGCTGCGAACCACCACATAGACCATCATGATCACCGTGATCACATAGGGGATCATGGCGGTCAGATTGGCACTGATATTGTAGTCCTGCAGGCGGTAGCCCAGGGCATCGAAGAAGCCGAACATCAGCGCCGCCAGATAGGCTTTCACCGGGTTTGCCCCGCCGAAGATCACGCAGGCGAAGGCCACATAGCCCCGGGAGTTGCTCATACCCTCGGAGAACATGGTCACGTTGCCCAGGGAAAGCTGGGCGCCCGCCAGTCCGCAGAACGCGCCGCAGAGCAGGCTGGACATCCATTTCACCCTTTCCGGGCTGATGCCCGCGGTTCGCAGCGTACCCGGCTGCTCACCGGCTGCCCGAACCCAGAACCCGTAAGGCGTGCGGTAAACCAGCACCCACATCAGCAGCACCAGTCCCCAGGTCAGGTAGATGAACAGGGAATTTCCGCTGAGGATCTCCCCCAGGAAGGGGATCTTTTCGATCAGCGGAATGGTCACCGTGGGAAGACCCACATCGGATCGCAGGGTGCCCCGCAGCCCGAACAGCGCCCACAGCAAAAACACGGTCAGTCCGTTGGCGAAGATGTTCAGCGCCGTGCCGATAATGAATTCGTCGCTTTTGAACTTCACCACAAACAAGGCGAAAAACAGTCCCACCAGGCAGCCCACCAGGATCGCCGCCAGCAGGCCCAATCCCGCCGAACCCGTGGCCACGCTCACTGCCACGGCGGTAAACGCCCCCAGCAGGATCATACCGTCCATGCCGATGTTCATGATGCCCGCGTGTTCCGTCATCAGACCGCCCATGGCGGCAAGTGCCACCGGCGTGGCGCTGCGGAGCATCTGCCGGAACAGCCCCACACTGAAAATACTACCCATTCCGGCTGCCTCCTTTCACGCCGTGCCCCTTCCGCACCATGGCTTCCTTCACCAGGGCGGACACACCGCCTTCGGCAGCCATGAAGAAGATAATGACCGCCTGCAAAATGCGGTACAGCTCGCCGGGGATACCGGCGTTCAGCTCCATACCCGCGGAGCCCACCTTCAAAAACGCGAAGCCGAAGCTCATGAGGATGATGCCCACCGGGTCATACCGCATGATCATTGCCACCAGCAGACCGTCAAAATAGTATTCGTTGCTGATGCCGTCCTGGTAATTGCCTTTCAGTCCGTAGACCTCCAGCATACCCACGATGCCGCAGATGGCGCCGGAGATGACCATGGCCCAGATCACCACCGTGTCCACCTTCATGCCGGAAAACCGGGCGAACCGGGGATTCTGACCCACGATCTTCATCTCGAAGCCCGTGGCAGTCTTGCTCATCACATACCACACCAGCAGCGCGATGATCACGGAGGCGAAAATGGCGGTGGTCAGGTTGGAGCCACGGATCAGCTTGGTAAACCGCAGTCCCTCCGCCAGGGGATCCGTGCCGGACACCCGGTTGCCCTGAGCCGTTTTCCAGGGGCCGTTGGACAGATAGCCGCAGAACAGGATGGCGATGGTGTTCATCATGATGGTGGTGATGACCTCGTTGACCTTCAGCTTCACCTTCAGCACGCCGGGGATCCAGGCGTAGAAGCCGCCCACGGCGATGGCGCCCAGCGCTGCCAGGGGAATGACCACCCAGGGGCTTACGCCGCCCATTCTGGCACCGATATAGGCGGACACGATGGCACCCAGATAGAGCTGCCCTTCTCCGCCTACATTAAAAATGCCCACTCTGGCACCCAGCGCGCAGGCCAGCCCCGTCAAAAACAGCACCATGGCATACTCCAGGGTATTGCCGAACTGGCGTTTGGTAAGCACGGAGGTGAAAAATTCTCCCAGAGAATCGCAGCCGGTGGCACCCTTTGCCATGGCAGCGTAGGCATCCAGCGGATCGTGCCCGGTGGCCGCCATGATCAGCGCACCGACCAGCAGCGCCAGCACCACGGAGGCAAGCAGGGATGCCAGATAGCCCCAGTCGATTTTACGCTTCATTGGCTGCCTCCTCTCTGTGACCCGTCATGTAGTAGCCCAGCTCCTCTTTGGTAACGGCATCCGCCCGGAAGGAGCCGGTGATCTTCCCCTCGTAAATCGTCACGATCCGGTCGGACAGCCGCAGCACCTCGTCCAGATCCGCGCTGCACAGCAGGATCGCCGCGCCCTGGGCGCGTTTTTCCAGAATGCAGCGGTGAATGAACTCGATGGCGCCGATGTCCACACCCCGGGTGGGCTGGGAGATCACCAGCACCGACGCGGGGAAGGAAAATTCTCTCGCGATGACCACCTTCTGCATATTGCCGCCGGACAGGCTGCCGACTTTCGCCTCCAGTCCCGATGCGCGAATATCGAAGCGGTCAAAGGTGTCCTTCGCAAAGCCATGGATCGCCTTTTTGTCCTGGTGAATGCCGAATTTCAGGAACCGCTTCTCCCAATGCCTGCCCACCAGCAGGTTGTCGGAAATGTCCGCCGGCGCGGAAACACCGGTGGCAAGCCGGTCCTCCGGCACATGGGAAAGTCCCAGCGCCCGGATCTGTCCCGGGGTCATGCCGGAAATGTCGCTGCCGCAGACCCGGATCTCACCCCGGTCAAAAGGTCGCATCCCCGTGATGGCCTCCAGCAGCTCACTCTGCCCGTTGCCCTCGATGGCGGCAATGCCCACGATCTCCCCGGCGTGAACCTGCAGATCCAGTCCCCGGACGGCAGGCAGTCCCCGGTTGTCGGAAACCGTCAGATCCCGGATCCAAATTTTCTCCTGCCCGGCTTCGCCGGTTTTCTCGGCAGGCGCGTGAAGCACCTCCCGGCCCACCATCATGGACGCCAGGCTCCGCTCGGTGACATTTTTCGTCTCCTCCAGACCGATGAGCCTGCCCTGGCGCATGATGCCCACCCGGTCGGAAATGGCCATGACCTCAAAGAGCTTGTGGGTAATCAGAATCACCGTGACACCCTGCTCCTTCACCACCCGGCGAAGGACGGCAAACAGCTCGTCGGTTTCCTGGGGCGTCAGCACGGCGGTGGGCTCGTCCAGAATCAGGATGTCCGCGCCGCGGTACAGGGTTTTCAGGATCTCCACCCGCTGCTGCAAGCCCACGCTGATCTCCCGCACCACATCGGAAGGCTCCACCTGCAGACCGTAGGTGCGGCTCAGCTCCCGCACCTGCTCCTCGGCTGCCCCGTTGTCAAAAAGCACACCGAATTTCCGGGGTTCCCGGCTCATGACGATGTTCTGCGCCACGGTAAACGAGGGCACCAGCATGAAATGCTGATGCACCATGCCGATGCCGTGGGCAATGGCGTTTTTGGGGTTGAAATGGGTGATGGTCTCCCCCTTCACGGTAACCGTGCCCCCGGTGGGGGTCAGAATGCCGTAGAGAATGTTCATGAGTGTGGATTTTCCCGCGCCGTTTTCTCCCACCAGCGCGAAAATTTCTCCCTTGCGGATGTCCAGCGACACATCATCGTTGGCCCGGATGCCGGGAAAGTCCATGGAAATGTGCCGCATGGAAATAATGGGATCCATGGCAAGGCTCCTTTCTGTTGTCGGGATGCGCGGCATGGCAGTCAAGAAAGCCCCAAAGACAAGCAATTACGATCCGTCGGCGTACAGAGGGTACGGCAGGATCGGAATTGCGCGGTAAGTCAAAATCCCCCGAAGGGCCTGATCTCTTGTCAGGCGCAGGGATCCTCCTTATTTCCGGGAAGCTTCCGTCCCCAGCCATTCCCCAGACGCAAATCGGATTTTGACGGTTTGGGGGTTTATTGACTGACAGGGCGGGCTGAAGCCCGCCCTGTTGTACATAGGAGTATTTACCGGGTGGTTTCCACCTGGATCTCGCCGGAGGCGATCTTCTTCGCCAGCGCCTCTACCTCTGCCTTGATCTCGTCAGAGACCTGCTGGGTAGCGCCTTCCTCGCCGTAGCCGATACCGATGTAGCCCGTAGCCAGGTCAGCCACCCAGGTGGTGCCCCACTTGGAAGCGTCGCCGTCCAGCAGCTCGGTCACAGCCTGGTAGATGGAGTTGCCCACCTGCTTCATCATGGAACAGACGATCACATCGTCCGCGATGTACTTCTGGTCGGAGTCCACGCCGATGGCGTAGAAATGTGCCTCCTGGGCAGCCTCAAACACGCCGTCGCCGGTCTTGGAAGCGATCTGGAACACCACATCGGCGTTCTTGTCGTGGAGTGCCAGGGCGCAGTCCTTGCCCACCACGGGATCGTCATAGGTGTTGGCGTACTGGACTTCCACCTTCACGTCGGGGTTGGCGTACTGCGCGCCCTGCCTGTAGCCCACGATGAAGTCGTTGATGGTGTCGGAATCCTCACCGCCCACCGCGCCGATCACGCCGGTGGTGCTGAGCTTGGCGGCAATGTAGCCCGCCAGGAAGGAGCCTTCGTTCTGGGCATAGGTGATGTTCAGCACGTTGGCAACAGGCTCGGAGGTGGCATTGTCGATCCAGATGAACTTCACATCGGGATAGTCGGGCGCGATGGTCTCCACATCGTAGAACTCCCAGCCCACCAGCACCACGATCTTGGCGCTGTCGGCAGCGTTCCGGGTCTGCTGCTCATGGTTTTCGTTGTTGCACTCGATGGTCTTCAGCTCAATCTTGCCCTCGGCCGCCAGCTTGTCGCAGCCCGCCTTGGAAGAGTCATAGAAGGAGCGGTCGCCGAAGGTTCCGGCAACCACCAGTGCCAGGGTTTCCTTTTCGGTCCCGGGATCCTGGGGATTGTTGCCGGAGCAGCCGGCGAGAATGCCCGCGATCATCCCAAAGACCAGAAGCATCGCAAAAAACTTTTTCATAGTGGTTTCCTCCTAATTTTTGATTGGCATTATTGTATCTCCAACTTTTCCCGATGTCAACACATGGATCACGGGGTTTTCCCGGTTTTCTTCAGCCGTTCCAGGATCTCCCTGTCCGCGGGGCAGAACTCGTACCGGTCGATCTGGCTCACCGGGATCCACCGGAGATCCACGTGCTCCAGCAGCCTGGGCTCTCCCGCGGCGATGGTCGCGTTGAACAGGATCAGATGCACCGTCAGATCGGGGTACTCATGCACCACGTCCATATACACGGAGCCCACCTCCACGGTCACGTCCAGCTCCTCCCGGCATTCCCGGATCAGCGCCTGCTCCGGGGTCTCTCCCGGCTCCGTCTTGCCGCCCACAAACTCGTACAGCAGGCCTCTTGCCTTGTGCGGCGGACGCCGGCAGATCAGAAACCGGTCGCCGTCCCAAATCAGTGCCGCCACTACTTCTGTCATGGTGTTTCCTCCTTTTGCCCCGGGAATCTTCCTCAGGGCTTGATCTCCTCGCCGTTTTCCCGGCGGATCAGGCGGATATTTCGCTCCGCTTTGACCCGGGTGGTCATGACTTCATGCCCGCAGCCCAGGCACTTTAAGCGGAAATCCGCGCCCACCCGCAGCACTTTCCACTGCTTTTCCCCGCAGGGATGGGGCTTTTTCATCACAAGAATGTCTCCCAGCCGCACGTCCATCAGCAGTCCTCCCCTTTGATGGCTTCCCAGTATTTTTTGGATGCCTGCTCCAGCTTGTTGGATCCGAATTCATAGTACCGGGTGCCCAACAGCTCGTCGGGCAGGTACTGCTGCTTCACCCAGTGGTTGGGGAAATCGTGGGGGTACAGGTACCCCTGCTCCCGCTCCATGGTGTTGGTGTCGGCGTGCATATTCTGCAGGTGCCGGGGAAAATCCCCCGTCTTGCCCTTGCGGATATCCGCCAGGGCGGCATTCAGCGCCGCATAGCCGCTGTTGGACTTGGGAGAGGTGGCCATCAGCACCGCCGCGTCACCCAGGGGGATCCGTGCCTCGGGCATACCCAGCATCAGCGCCGCGTCCACGCAGGCTTTCACGATGGGAATGATGGCTGGATACGCCAGACCCACATCCTCGCAGGCAATGACCATCAGCCGCCGGCAGGCGGACTGCATCTGTCCCGCCTCCAGCAGCCGCGCCAGATAGTGGCAGGCCGCGTCCGGGTCCGAA
Source organism: Faecousia sp. (assembly GCA_051867435.1). Classification (GTDB taxonomy): domain Bacteria; phylum Bacillota; class Clostridia; order Oscillospirales; family Oscillospiraceae; genus Faecousia. The sequence goes on along the minus strand of JBJDYP010000018.1, from coordinate 34,199 downwards.
CCCCGGATGGACTTCTGCAAAGCGGACAGCAGGTCATAGTGCCCGTCCCCGTCCCGGTCGGCGCGCATGGCGCTCTTTTGGGTCACGGCCCTGGCATCCTCCAGGGTCAGGAGAAGCCTGCCGTTTTCCGGCTGTCCCGCGGAGAACAGCACCTCCACCGCGTTTACCGCCTTCCGCACATCGCCGCCGCAGGCAGAGGCGATATATTCCAGCGTTCCTTCCTCCGCCTCCGTCTCCAGGGCGGTGCGCTGCTCCATAAAGCGGACGGCACGCTTCACCGCCTGCAATGACGCGGAAGCGGTGAGCTGCTTGAACTCAAACACCGTGGAACGGCTCAGAATGGCGTTGAAAATGTAGAAATAGGGGTTCTCGGTGGTGGAAGCGATCAGGGTGATCTTGCCGTTCTCAATGAATTCCAGCAGGGATTGCTGCTGCTTTTTGTTGAAGGACTGGATCTCGTCCAGGTACAGCAGCACGCCGTTGGGTGCCAGAAAGGTGTCCAACTGGGCCACGATCTCCTTGATGTCCGCGGTGGAAGCGGTGGTGGCGTTCAGCTTGTACAAGGTCCGGTTGGTCATCCGGGCGATGATATTGGCCACCGTGGTCTTGCCCGTGCCGGAAGGGCCGTAAAAGATCAGATTGGGAATGTTGCCCGAATCAATGAGCCGCCGCAGAATCGCGCCTTTTCCCAGAATATGCTCCTGCCCGTAGACCTCGTCCAGCGTTGTCGGACGAAGCAGCTCCGCCAATGGCTGATACATCGGGTCACGCTCCTTTCGCGTTTTTGGACATTATACCATATCCGAAAGAAAAAATCACCAAAAATATTCCCTTTCTATTTTCGCCGGTTTGTGCTATACTGGACGAAAAACGAGAAAGGAGCCGGTTCATGGAAGACAAGGTTCGTTTCATCATCGACGCGCTGCGGCAGCGCTACCCGGATGCCCTCTGCGCCCTGCATTACCGGAAGGATTATGAGCTGATGATCGCCGTGCGGCTGTCCGCCCAGTGTACCGATGCCCGGGTGAACCAGGTGACCCCGGCGCTGTTTGCCCGGTTTCCCACCCTGGAGGCCATGGCGGCGGCACCCATCGGGGAGGTGGAGGAGCTGGTTCGCTCCTGCGGCTTTTACAAACACAAGGCAAGGGAGATCGTCCTCGCCTGTCAGATGCTGCTGTCGGATTACGGCGGAAAAGTCCCCGGAACCATGGAGGAGCTGCTCCGCATTCCCGGCGTGGGCAGAAAAACCGCCAACCTGCTGCTGGGCGACCTGTACGGCGTGCCGGGCAGCGTGGTCTGCGATACCCACTGCATCCGCATCTGCGGCAGGCTGGGGCTTTCCCGGGGCAAGGAGCCGGAAAAAGTGGAGCGGCAGCTCCGCCGGATCCTCCCGCCGGAGGAAAGCTCCGATTTCTGCCACCGAATCGTGCTGTTTGGCCGTGACATCTGCACTGCCCGCGGCCCCAAATGCGGCCAGTGTCCCCTGGCACCCCAGTGCAGGGAGTTTTCCGGCCTGTAATGCGGAAAGGAGCGCCCGTGAAAAAATTCGCATCCATTCTTCGTGTTGTGATCCTTCTGGTCTGCGTGGCCTGTATGGGCATCGCCCTGTGGAACATGATTCAGATCCAGTCGGAATACCGCAAGGGGCAGTCGTCCTACGCGGCGCTGGAGCAATTCGTCACCCCGGCAGCCCCTGCCGCGCCCCAGCAGTCCCCCTCCCCTGTCTCTCCGGCAGACCCGGACAGCACCCAGCCCGGCAGCACCGACCCGGTGAGCCAGCAGAGCATCTTCCCCCAGGTGGATTTTGAGGGCTTGCGGGGCATCAACCCGGACATTGTGGGCTGGATCTACAGCGAGGGCACCGTCATCAACTACCCGGTGGTAAAGGGCAAGGACAACAGCTACTATCTGCACCGCACCTTTGACGGCACCTACAACTCCGCGGGCTGCATTTTCATGGAGCGTGAAAACGCCGGGGATTTTTCCGATTTCCATACCATTCTCTACGGGCATCACATGAAAAACGGCTCCATGTTTGCCTCCATCACGGAGTACAAAGAGCAGGAATACTTCGATGCCCACCCCACAATGCTGCTGATGACCCCGGAGCAGAACTACATCATCCGCGTTTACGCGGGCTATGTGACGGACCCATCCCAGGATGCCTGGAAAACCCGGTTTGAGGATGAAGCGGAAGCCCTGATCTGGATGTGGGACAGCGCGGAAAAGTCCTGCTTTGACAGCGGTGTGGTGCCCCAGTCCGGGGACCGGATCATCACCCTGTCCACCTGCAGCTATGAGTTTGAAGACGCCCGGTTTGTCCTTCTGGGCATTCTGGAGCCTGCTTCCTGAAAAGAAAACGCTGCCGCGCCAACTTTGGGTTGGCATGGCAGCGTTTTATCTTTTCCTTATCGGTATTGCTCCAGTTTTGCCAGATCCGCCACCTCAGCGAAGCGGCTGTTTGCCTCCTGCCAGAGCCGCCCGACGAATCCGTCACCATCCCGGGTGGAGCCGGCCTTGCCGATGACGCAGAACGCGTCCTTTTTGATCTTCTCCATCTCCATGTTTTCCCTCTTACTGCGCCTCCGGGGTAAAGAGGGCGTCCTCAACACCCCGGCCCAGGTCGTAGTAGAACATATTGTCCCGGGCAGGATCCATGCCGGTCAGCAGTCCGCGCTTGGCGTAAACCGCATAGTTCTGGAACAAAATGGGCACCAACTGCCCCTCCTCCGTCGACAGCTTGTGAAGGTTATAGTAGTTGCCGTTGTTTTCCAGGGACTGCAGCGCCATGTCATAGATCGCGTCGTCCTCCAGGCTGGCATAGCTCAGCGCGCCCACGGGGTAGTAGAACGCGGACAGATCCATATTGGCGGACATTTTGGTCTGACCCAGGTACAGGTCATACTCGTCCGTGGTCATCAGGTAGTAGTAGGTGTCGCCCCGGGCTGTGCGGAGCTGGGCATCCAGGCCGCAGTCCCGGAGCATACGGACGATGTCACGGGCAACCTTCAGCCGCACCGTGTCCCCACTGTTCACCAGCAGCACCACTTTCTTCTCATAGAGCAGATTGTCCGCCACCGCCTGCTCGAATTTCTCGGAATCGAAGTAATAGTTGGAGGCCAGCCCCGTGTCGTAATAGGGCGACAGCGGCGACGCGGGCAGGGTCGCCGGGTGGGCAAAGCCGTGGTAATAGGCATCCACGATGGCATCCCGGTCAATGGCATAGGTCAGCTCCGCGCAGAGCCGCTTTTTGCCGAAGACCTCGCTTTTGTCATTGCTGACCAGGTACAGAAACACGCCGGAGTCGCACTCCCAGACCTCAAAATCGCAGCGGTAGTCCGCGTAGGAGCTGGCACCGGGGTCGGCGCAGACCACGCCGATGTTGCCGAACTCAAATCCGTCCCGGATCTCGGTGGCGGAATGGACATTCTCCAGCGGGATGCTGGAAGCGGACAGGGGAAGCGCCGCCGAGCACCACCAGCGTGGCACCTTTGCCAGCATTTCCGTCTTCAGACCCGAGGACACGCAGTACGGTCCCGAACCCACAGGTGTCCGGGCATCGATCTGGCTTGCCTTGATGATGGGCACATCCAGCAGGATCGGCAGATTTTCATAGGGCGTGTCCATCCAAAACTGGATGCCGCCGTCCTCCAGGATCGTGATTTCCCGGAGGTGGGTGAATCTGCCCTTGTAGACGCTGCTCTCCCGGGCAGCGTCGTAGCTGGCCAGCACATCCTCCGATGTCACCTTGGTGCCGTCGGAGAAGGTGGCGTTCTCGTCCAGATAGAACACATAGTAGCGCATACTCTCCGACACGGTATACCGCCGGCAGAGGATGGGTCTGGCCTCATAGCTGCTGTTCACGGTGAACAAGCCCTGATACAGCAGGCAGAACAGGGCACGGTTGGTATAGTTGATGCAGGTAAAGGGGTTGAAGCCCTCCTCCTGGTAATACGCCATGGAGAAGCCGTCCCGCTCCTGGGGCTGGGTCTCCCCGATGACATCCACCCCATCCGGAGTCAGTCCGTCGCCGGTGGGCACATAGGCGGAGGGTGTCTCCGCGCCGCAGCCGGTCAGGATCCCCAGCAGCGCCGCCGCGCAAAGCAGCCCCGCGATGATTCTTTTCATGCTTTGCCTCCCTTGCAGACAATGATGGCAGCAAGACTTCCCCGCTCACCGCCGGTGACCCGGTGGGACCAGAACCGGTCCGGCCGGCAGGCGGTGCATTCCCCGCTGATCTCGATATGCTCCACCCCGGCCTTTCGCAGCCACAGGGCGTTGAGCCCCTTCAGATCCACCAGGAATTTTTCTCCCTTGGGCAGGATGAAGGGCTCCGCCTCCCGTCCCAGGGCATCGTACATGGCCTGGGGAACCTCCCGGTGGGTCTCAAAGCAGCATACGCCGATGTTGGGGCCGATGGCGGCACGGATATTCTCCGGCCTGGTGCCGAACTGCTCTGCCATGGCTGCCGCGGTCTTCCCGGCAATGCCCAGCGCCGTGCCCCGCCAGCCCGCGTGGGCGGCGCCCACGGCGCCCGTCACCGGGTCATACAGCAGCACCGGGGTGCAGTCCGCGGTGAACACCGTCAGCGCCACCCCGGGCTCTGCGGTGATCAGCGCGTCGCAGTCCACGCGCACTGGCGTGAAAAGTCCCTCTCCCCGGTTGGCGCTGCCCACCCTCCGCACCACATCGGTGTGGATCTGGCGGGTAAACACCGTATCCTCCGGGGAAAATCCCACCGCTTCGCCCAGAATCCGGAAGTTTTCCACCACGTTTTTGGGATCGTCGCCCCGGTGGATGCCCAGATTCAGGCTGGAGAGGCTGCCCCTGCTCACACCGCCCAGCCGGGTGGAGAAGCAATGGGGCACGGGAATGGACTCCGCTGCCAGATATTCCAGATTTCCCACTCTTTTTGTGATAATTGCCATTTTATCTCCGAAAAGTTCTTATCTTCCCGCCGCCAGGTCTTTGTCCCGGCAGCATTTCTTGTATTTCTTGCCGCTTCCGCAGGGGCAGGGATCGTTGGGCCCTACCTTGTTGCCCTTGCGGACCGGCTGCTGCTTCACGCTGCCGTCCGAGGTGCCGGAGGCAGAGGTCTCCTTGGCAACCTTCTCCCGCTTGACCTCCTGCTGCGCCCGCAGCCGCACCAGGAACATCCGGCGGACGGTCTCCTCCCGGATGGCGGTGATCATGGCCTGGAACATCTCGTAGCCTTCCTCTTTGTAGGCGATCACGGGATCATGCTGGGCATAGGCCCGCAGACCGATGCCCTGCTTCAGATCGTCCATGGCATCGATGTTGTCCATCCAGTATTCGTCCACCACCCGGAGCATGACCACCCGCTCCAGTTCCCGCATGACGCTCTCGCCGTACTCGGCTTCCCTGGCACGGTAGGTCTCCACGGCACGCCCGTAGATGGCCTCGGTCAGGCTCTCCGCGTCCGGGCGCTCCGGCAGGGTCACGCTGTCTCTGGGGAAATAGGTGGGCGCGAAGGAATTGGCGATCTCCCGGGCGGTTTCGGCATCCGCCGCGCCGCCGTGCTGGCTCAGGGCATCCGCCACATTGGACGCCACCAGAGTATGCAGCATGGACAGGATGTTGTCCCGCAGGCTCTCGCCGTCCAGCACCTTCTGCCGCTGGGCATAGATGACCTCACGCTGGGTGTTCATCACATCGTCGTACTCCAGCACGTTCTTTCTTGCCCGGAAGTTGCGGCTTTCCACGTTCTTCTGGGCGTTTTCCACCGCGGAGGACAGGATTTTCTGGTCAATGGGCGTATCCTCGTCAATGCCCAGGGAATCCATCATGGCGGACACCCGCTGGGAGGCAAACAGCCGCATCAGATCGTCCTCCAGGCTCAGGTAGAACCGGCTCTCGCCGGGGTCTCCCTGCCGGCCGGAGCGTCCCCGGAGCTGGTTGTCGATCCGGCGGGACTCATGGCGCTCGGTGCCGATGATCATCAGGCCGCCTGCGGCGCGAACCTTTTCCGCTTCCACGGCGGTCTGGGCCTTGTACTGCTCCAGAAGCGCCTCATAGCGCCTGCGGATCTCCAGGATCTCCCCGTCGTCGGTCTCCGCGTAGGAATTCGCCTCCCGCAGCAGCTCCTCGGGGATCTCCTGCCGGCGCAGGTCGTTCATTGCCATAAATTCCGCGTTGCCGCCCAGCACGATGTCCGTACCACGTCCTGCCATGTTGGTGGCAATGGTGACGGCGCCGAATTTGCCGGCCTGGGCCACGATCTGGGCTTCCATCTCGTGATACTTGGCGTTCAGCACATTGTGGGGGATGCCCTCACGCTTGAGCAGCTTGCTCAGGATCTCACTCTTTTCCACGGAGACCGTACCCACCAGCACGGGCTGCCCCTTTTCGTGGCACTGCTTCACCTGGCGGATGATGGCGCGGAACTTGCCCGCCTCGGTCTTGTAGACCACATCGGTGTGGTCGATTCTTGCCACGGGACGGTTGGTGGGGATCTCCACCACGTCCAGCTTGTAGATGGTGCCGAATTCCTCCTCCTCGGTCAGAGCGGTGCCGGTCATGCCGGACAGCTTGTCGTACAGGCGGAAGAAATTCTGGAAGGTGATGGTGGCCAGGGTCTTGCTCTCGCTGGCAACCCGCAGGTTCTCCTTTGCCTCGATGGCCTGGTGCAGACCTTCGTTGTAGCGTCTGCCGTACATCAGGCGGCCGGTGAACTCGTCAATGATGATGACCTGTCCGTCCTTCACCAGATAGTCGATGTCCCGCTTCATGATGCCCCGGGCCTTCATGGCCTGGTTGATGTGGTGGGACAGCGTGGCGTTTTCCGCGTCGGCAAGGTTCTCCACCCCGAAGAACCGTTCCGCTTTCTCAATGCCCCTGGCGGTCAGGGAGACGGTTCTCGCCTTCTCGTCCACAAAGTAGTCGCAGTCATAGTCGTCCTGGACTTCCTTGTCCTCGGTCTTGGCAAAGACCTGCCTGCGCAGGGTGGATACGAACTGGTCCGCCATCTCGTACAGCTTGGTGGATTCCTCTCCCTTGCCGGAGATGATCAGCGGGGTGCGTGCCTCGTCAATGAGGATGGAGTCCACCTCGTCCACGATGGCAAAGGCGTGACCGCGCTGCACCATATCGGACTTGTAGATCGCCATGTTGTCCCGCAGGTAGTCAAAGCCCAGCTCGTTGTTGGTGCAGTAGGTGATGTCGGCGGCATAGGCCTCCCGGCGCTGCTTGCTCTCCATGCCGGGGATGATGAGACCCACGGTCAGACCCATATAGCGGTGTACCTTGCCCATCCACTCCGAGTCACGCTTGGCAAGGTATTCGTTGACGGTGACCACATGGACACCCCGGCCTGCCAGCGCGTTCAGATAGCAGGGCAGGATAGCCACCAGGGTCTTACCCTCGCCGGTCTTCATCTCCGCGATCCGTCCCTGGTGCAGAATGATACCGCCGATGAGCTGCACCGGGTAGGGACGCATCCCCAGCACCCGGTCCGCGGCCTCCCGGATGGCGGCAAAGGCCTCCGGCAGCAGGTCGTCCAGCGTCTCACCCTTGGCAAGGCGGTCTTTGAACAGGGCAGTCTTGCCCCGCAGTTCTTCCTCAGACAGCGCCCGGTACTCCGCTTCCAGGGACAGAATCCTGTCCACCAGCGGCCGGATCTTCCTGATCTCCCGGTCAGACCGGGTGCCGAACATTTTTGTCAGAAATCCCATAATCGTGTATACTCCTTTATCAACTTGTCCCAATCCCCGGGGCATCACACTCAATCCATTGTATTATAGCACATCCTACCAAAAAATCATAGACTATTTTGTGAACATTTCGGCCTCAAAAGGAAAATGTTTCGTCCATTTTGCCATCCAGCTTTTCCTTGACGGAACCTGCAAAAGGGGGTATACTGTTGGCAAAGAGGAGGTTTTTGCCATGAGGATCGCAATTGTGACCGGCGCCAGCTCCGGCATGGGCCGGGAGTTCGTGCTCCAGCTCCAGCGGCACATTCAGGTGGACGAGATCTGGGCAATTGCCCGGCGGGAGGCCGCGCTGGAGTCGCTGAAAGCGGAATCCGCCGTTCCCGTCCGTCCCGTTTCCATGGATCTTCTGGATCCCGCCAGCTTTGACCGCTATGCTTCCCTGCTGGAAGATGCCAACCCCGAAGTCGCCCTGCTGGTCAACGCCGCGGGCTTCGGCAAGTTCGGCAAGTCCCTGAACACCACCGCGCAGGACGATATGCGGATGATCGACCTGAACTGCAAGGCGCTGGTGATGATGACCCGGCTCACCGTCCCCTATATGAAGCCCGGCAGCCATATCGTGGAGCTGGACAGCCTGTCCGCTTTCCAGCCCGTGCCCTATATTACCACCTACGGCGCTACCAAGGCCTTCGTCCTGAGCTACAGCCGGGCATTGAACCGGGAGCTGAAGGAAAAGGGGATCCGGATCATGACCGTGAACCCCGGCTGGGTCAAAACCGAATTTTTCAACCACGCGTTCCAGACCAACAACAGCGAGGTGCAGTACTTCAACCGGCTGTATGAAGCCGCCGATGTGGTCGCCACCGCCCTGCATGACCTGTACCACACCAAAAAGGATGTCTCCATCCACGGCTTCCCCGTCCGGGTGCAGGTGCTGCTGGTGAAGCTGCTGCCCCACAGTCTGGTCATGAACATCTGGCTGAAACAGCAGAAAAAAGCCAAAAACAACAACGGTCTGCTTGTCGAGGGCAGAAAGTAAAGGAGGCTTACTTTATGAATGCAGAAAAACTTGCCGGATTGCAGCCCGCGTCCGTGTTTGCCTATTTTGAAAAGCTGTGCTCCATCCCCCACGGTTCCCGGAACACGGGGCCCATCAGCGACTATCTGGTGTCCTTCGCCGAGGAGCAGGGTCTTCGCTATTTCCGGGACGATGCCAACAATGTGGTGATCTTCCAGGACGGCACCTGCGGCATGGAGGCGCATGACCCCGTTGTCCTGCAGGGACACATGGACATGGTCTGCGAGAAGGATCCCGACTGCGCCATTGACTTCGCGCGGGACGGTCTGGATCTGACCCACGACGGAAATTACGTCTTTGCCAGAGGCACCACCCTGGGCGGCGACGACGGCATTGCCGTTGCCTATGCCCTGGCGCTGCTGTCCGATCCCACCATTCCCCATCCTCCGCTGGAGGTCATCTTCACGGTGGACGAGGAGATCGGTATGCTGGGCGCTACCCGGATCGACCTGACCGATTTGAAAGGCCGCACCATGATCAACCTGGACTCCGAGGAGGAGGGCATCTTCACCGTGTCCTGCGCCGGCGGCGCCACCGCGTCCATCCATCTGGAGGAGCAGCGCCACGCGGTTTACGGGCCCTGCCTGCGGTTCACCGTGGAGGGTCTGGTGGGCGGTCACTCCGGCGTGGAGATCCACAAAAACCGTGCCAACGCCAACAAGGTCATGGGCCTGCTGCTGGGCCGGGTGCAGGAAAAAATGCCCCTGTGCCTCACCGGGTTTGCCGGCGGCTCCAAGGACAACGCCATTCCCCGTGCCTGCACCGCTACCGTGGTCGCCATGGGCATGGATCTGGAGCAGATCAACGACATCGTGGCGCAGGTCCAGGCGGAGGTTCGGGAAACCTACGCCGATCCCGACGCGGTGATCCGTGCCGAAAATGTGGACGCCCTGGGCGGCAACGCCCTGACCACCGAGGCAACCGCCCGGGTCATCGCCCTGCTGAACACCCTGCCCAACGGGGTGCAGTCCATGTGCGACGATATGCCCGAGCTGGTGCAGACCAGCCTGAACCTGGGCATCGCCAGGCTGGAGGGGGACGCCCTGGATCTGACCTTCTCCGTCCGCAGCTCCGTCAATTCCGAGAAGCAGGCGCTGCTGAGCGAGCTGCAGAGTCTTTGCGAGTTCTACGGCGGCACCTACAGCCAGATGGGCGAATATCCCGCCTGGGAATACCGGCAGGATTCTCCCCTGCGGGAAAAGATGGTGGAGATCTACCGGGCGATGTTCTCCGCGGAGCCGGAAGTGGTCGCCATCCACGCCGGTCTGGAATGCGGCATCCTCAGCGAAAAGCTGCCCGGGCTGGACTGCGTTTCCATCGGCCCGGAGATGCACGACATCCACACCAGCCGGGAAAAGCTGGGCATCGCTTCCGTGGGCAGGATGTGGAACTTCCTGCTGGAGATCCTGAAAGCGCTGTAAAAAGGCAGCAATCTTTTGGGGATCCCGCGGTCAATTTCATAGGGAAGCTCCGCAACGGATCTTTGTCCACCGGGGATTTTCACTTACCACACAGGGTGCTGTCTCACAGGCAGCACCCTTCTTGTCTTTCCGGCTGTCTGCCAGCACCTTACGGGGTACTTTTTTGAAAAAAATAATTGACAAACAATCCTTATTAGTATATTATATCATTAAGGAACAGAAATGATGAAGGATGATACAGATGAAAAGCCGCAACACCATTCAGCGTTCGCTGGTTCTGGAAACGGTAAACAAACTCCGGTGCCACGCCACCGCTGACCAGATTTACGCAGAAATCAAACAGGAATACCCCACCATCAGCAGAGCCACCGTGTATCGAAATCTGGCGCTTCTGTCCGAGATGGGGGAAATCCGCAGACTGGAAATTCCCGGCGGAGCGGACTGCTTTGACCACCTGTGCCACGACCACTGCCATGTCCGGTGCGGGAAATGCGGCAGGGTTTCTGATGTGGATATGGAATTTGTGACCGGTCTGGAGAAGGGCATCCATGACACCCATGGCTTTTCTTTCACTGGATACGACATTCTGTTCCACGGCATCTGCCCGGACTGCCAGCGTTCTCCCCGGCCCAAGCCCTGACTCTGCCTGCCAATCGAGCGCATACGGGCGCGAACCAAGCCCGTAAATATAAACGAAAAGGAGTACAACTATGAGAAGCATTACAACGTTAGACCTGCAATACGCACACCGGTTTTACGGATTCAAAGGAGAAGCACAGTACCTTCACGGTCATACCGGCGTTCTGACCATCGAGGTGGAGGACACGGTGGAGCCCGGCGTAAACATGGTGTTCCCCTGCAACGAAATTCAAAAAACCGCATGGGAAGTGCTGAAGAATTTTGACCACGCCCTGATTCTGAGAGAGGACGACCCCCTGCTGCCCGCCATTCTCGGCGTCTATGAGGCCCAGGGCATCCGCAATGGCGCGCCCACCAACAAAATGAAGGGTCCGGCCTTCCAGACCGAGCTGGCTACCGCTTACCCGGAGTGCCGCCTGGTTGTCACCAAGGAAACCATGACCGTGGAAGGTATGATCAAGATCGTCTATGATCTGCTGAAGGACAAGCTGAATATTGCCAAGCTCACCTTCACCAGCGGTGTGAACGCCGCTTCCCAGGAGTACACCCCCGGCAAGCAGATTGACCGCTGTCCTCTTTGCGGAATCGCCCTGAACGAGAAGGGTGTCTGTCCCAAGTGCGGTTATAAGAAGCCGTAAGGCTGCCCTTTTTTCCCGTTCCCAATATTTGTCAAGGGGCTGCGTCACCCGTGTGGCGCAGCCCCTTCAGCGTGTCAAAAAAGTATTTTTTGACACGCTGGCAGACGGTCAAGAAAGCACCAAAGCCGAGCAAACACAAGCCGTCAGCGTACGAAGGTACGGTAGGCTTGTGTTTGCGATGGAAGTCAAAATCCCCTGAAAGGGCATTGGAAACCCACAATAAAGTTCCATATTTTCCTATTGCCGATCGCCCTTATGGTCTGACGCGTTTATGACCCTTCAATCACTGATTTTGACGGTTTGGGGGTTTATTGACAGTCTGAAGGGGCTGCGTCACCCGTGTGGCGCAGCCCCTTTTCTCACGCTCCCCGCCAAATTTGGGCGCTTTCCTTGCAGGAAACCCCTTTGGGGGCAGCGCCTTGCTCCCGATTTGACATTTCCGCCGCTTCATGGTACAATGAATCCCGATTATGAGAAAAAATGGGGGTATTTTTATGTTTTACGGGGCTCTGCTGGTCTTTTGCGCCGTGGTTGTGGCGCTGGATCAGATCTCCAAGGCTCTGACCCTTGCAAACATTCCGCTTTACGGCGTGGTGGAGGCCGTCCCCGGCCTGTTCCACCTGACCCATGTGCATAACACCGGCGCCGCGTTCTCCTCTTTCCAGGGAATGCAGTGGCTGTTCGCTCTGGTTTTCCTGGTTTTCACGGCGCTGCTGGTCCGGGAGGCCGTGAAGCAGTCCCTCCAGTTGTCCAAATTCGACTGGTTCTGCGTGGCTGCCATCTACGGCGGCGGTCTGGGAAACATGATCGACCGGGTACGCTTCGGCTTTGTGGTGGACATGATCGAGGTGGATTTCATCCGCTTCCCCGTGTTCAATGTGGGCGACAGCTTCATCACCTGCGGCATTCTCCTGCTGCTCATTGACCTGCTGTTCTTCAACAAGGCATTCTGGAAGGAAGATGGAAAATGATATTCCAAGTGGAATCCGAGGGTGAGCGGCTGGACGCGTTTCTTGCCCGGACAGCCGACGGCATGAGCCGCAGCACCGCCCAGAAGCTCATCGAAACCGGCAATGTGCTACTCAACGGCAAAAAGGCCCGGAAAAATGACCGGCTCCGCGCCGGGGACAGCGTCTGCCTCACCCTGCCGGAGCCGGAGAGCGTGGACATCGTGCCGAAGGAGATGCCGCTGGAAATCGTCTACGAGGACGAGGACGTGCTGGTGCTGAACAAGCCCAAGGGTCTGGTGGTGCATCCTGCCGCCGGACATCAGGACGACACCCTGGTCAACGGCCTGCTGTTTGCCATGGGGGATCACCTGTCCGGCATCAACGGCAAGCTCCGTCCCGGCATCGTCCACCGCATCGACAAGGACACCTCCGGCCTGCTTGCCGTGGCAAAAAACGACCTGGCTCACGCTGTGCTGGCGTCCCAGCTAAAGGATCACACCATGGCGCGAACCTACGAAGCCATCGTCTGCGGCACGCTGAAAGAGGATTCCGGCACCGTGGACGCGCCCATCGGGCGGCATCCCACCGACCGGAAGAAGATGTGCGTCACCGCCCGGAATTCCCGGGACGCGGTGACCCATTGGGAGGTCATCCGGCGCTACCGGGGCTACACCCACATCCGCTGCAGGCTGGAGACCGGGCGCACCCATCAGATCCGTGTCCACATGGCCCACATCGGGCACCCCATTCTGGGCGACACGGTCTACGGCCACAAAAAACCCGAGCTGGGGCAGGACAGCCAGTGCCTCCACGCGGGGCTGCTGTGCTTCCGGCATCCCCGGGACGGCAGACCCGTCATGGTCATGGCGCCCCTGCCCGAATACTTCACCGATGTTCTCAAAAAGCTGGAAAGGATGTAACTATGGGACTTTTCTCGGATATTCTGCTGACGGTGGACTACGACCGCACCCTGACCGCCAGGGATTCCACCATCCCGGAGAATAACATCGCGGCGATCCGGTATTTCATGGACAACGGCGGCGCTTTCACCGTCAACACCGGCCGCAGCCTTCCCATGACCGCGCCCTTCGCGGATCTGGTGCCGGTAAACGCGCCGCTCCTGCTGTATAACGGCGGCGCCGCCTACGATGTGAAGACCCGGCAGGTTTCCCAGCTTCACCCCATTTCGCTGCCCCAGGGAGACACCATCCGCGCTCTGATGGAGATGTTCCCCGACCTGAACGTGGAGATCCAGGGCATCCACGCCCATTACCAGTTCGTGGAGAACGAAAAATGGGTGCGGTTTACGGAGTTTTCCCACTGCCCCCATGAATTGGTGGATCCCGATGCCGATGTGGGACCCTTTCTGAAATTTTCCGTCTACGGCGAGATCCGGGAGCCCAATGTGTCCCACCTGTTCTACGGCAGCCCGGAGGAGCTGGCGCGGATCACGGAGGCGGAAAACGCCATCCGGCGGAAATTCGGCGGCTTCGTGGAGGTGTACCGTGCCGCTCCCCGGATCATCGACGTGCTGGCAAAAGGCACCTCCAAGGGGCTTGCCGCCCGGGCGCTGCAGAAGTCCCTGGGGCGGAAGCTCCTGGTCTGCGTGGGAGACACGGACAACGATATTCCCATGCTGGACGAGGCGGACTACGCCTTCTGCCCCAGCGACGGCGGCATCGCGGACCGCTACCCCAATGTGTGCGAATGCGATCTGGGTGCCGTGGCGGATGTGATCCGCAACCGTCTGCCCCAAATCGCCGCCGGGATCTGAAAAAGCGGGAAAATGTGAAACAGCCCCTTGACACGACCCTTTTTTTGTGATAGAATCATCTGGCTAAACAGCCTAGGACTGCGAGCCGCGGGTGTAGTTCAATGGTAGAACACCAGCCTTCCAAGCTGGATACGCGGGTCCGATTCCCGTCACCCGCTCCATAGAAATGCGCCAGTAGCTCAGCTGGATAGAGCAACTGCCTTCTAAGCAGTAGGTCGGGGGTTCGAGTCCCTCCTGGCGTGCCACATTTCTTCATCAAGCATGCTTGGACTCGAACAATAAAATGCAATGCGAGCGAGCATTGCTTGCGAGGGCTTGACCGAGCAACTCCTTGATTGAACGAGTCCCTCCTGGCGTACCATTCAGCTTCACAACTTTATATGGTGGGTATGGCCTAGTTGGCTAAGGCGTCAGATTGTGGCTCTGAAGATCGAGGGTTCGAGTCCCTTTACCCACCCCAGAAAAGAAACAACCTTTGTCTACCGGACAAAGGTTGTTTCTTTTCAACTAAGTGTGCCTTGCGGCACGTTAAGCGCACCTTTGGTGCGTGAAGTGATGCTTCGCATCGTGAAGCGCCTGCGGGCGCGTGTGGCACACTTAACTTCACGTTGTGCGTAGCACAATGCTTCACAGCGGCATCGCCGCTGCTTCACTTGGCGAAGCCAAACTTCACTGAATGTTGAAAATCACATGAATTTGTGATATAATTTATTCGATAAATAGGAATTTGTAGGTGTGAGTGATGGCAATTATTGAGGTTACAGAAAACAAAAAGCAATATCTTGATTTGTTGCTATTAGCAGATGAGCAGGAAGATATGATAGACCGTTATCTTGATAAAGGCAGGATGTATGTACTTGATGATAATGGTGTTAAAAGCGAGTGTGTCATAACCGATGAAGGAAATGGTATGCTTGAAATCAAGAACATTGCGACAGTTCCAGAATACCAAGGTAAAGGTTATGCAAAAGTCTTGATTGATTTTGTAGTTAAGAAGTACAGTAATCAATATACCGTTCTTCAAGTGGGGACGGGCGATAGTCCACTAACAATACCATTTTATGAGAAGTGTGGTTTTGTCCGTTCGCATATTGTTCGGAATTTCTTTACGGATCATTATGACCATCCAATATTTGAGGGCGGAGTACAGTTGGTGGATATGGTATATTTACAAAGAGCTTTATAAGTCAAATTCCGATTTAGCGGGGTATTCGTAACCCATCGTAGGGGACGGGTTCCCCGTCCCGGTGGTACAGCGCAGCGGGAGGCGAAACGCCTCCCCTACAGTGTTTGACGGAGGTTATCACGCATATTAACAGCCCGCTAAATCGGAATTTGTTGAACTGAGTAATCACACTACTTTTACTTACTCTTACCCCAATTCTGTGACCTTTGGTTACTCTTTGTCACGAAAAAAGCACGCTCCGGCGTGCTTTTTTGGCGAAATAAATCCCTTTCGGGATTTGTGAAATACCCTTCGGGCGTGAAAGATGGCTTCGCCATGAGAAATGCACTGCTTACCGTGGGTGGATTTCACAATGCCCGTAGCTGATTCGGCAGGCACCCCGGATGGGGTGCCTGCCAAATGTTATTTCACCGGGCAGATCCAGCCGTGGGGATCCGCCGACCGTCCGTACTGGATGGAGGTGATCTGCTCATAGAGCATCCGGGAGACCGCCCCGATCTTTCCGCCGCCGATCCAATGATCCCTGCCCGCGTAGGCCAGCACCCCGATGGGAGAGATCACCGCGGCGGTACCGCAGCCCCAGGCTTCCTCCAGGGTGCCGTTTTCCGCGGCAGCCGTCAGCTCCTCCACGGAAAGCCGGCGTTCCTCCACGATGATGCCCTGCTCCCGCAGCAATGTGATGCAGGTGCTCCGGGTGATGCCCGGCAGAATGGAGCCGGTAAGGCTGGGGGTGATCACCCTGCCGCCGATTTTGAACATCACATTCATGGCGCCCACTTCCTCGATGTACTTCCGCTCCACGCCGTCCAGCCACAGCACCTGATCGTAGCCCAGCTTTGCCGCCTTCACGGTGGCCCGGTTGGATGCCGCGTAGTTGCCGCCGCATTTGGCGTAGCCCGTGCCGCCGCGGACTGCCCGCACATCCTCCTGCTCGATCATAATCCGCACCGGCTCCAGCCCGTTGGGGTAGTAAGAGCCCACCGGGGAGGCAATGATATAGAGCATGGCGTTCTCCGCGCCGTGAACCCCCAGATGCACATCCGTGCAGATCATCACCGGACGCAGATACAACGACGTGCCGGGCTGGGAGGGAACCCAGCGCTCCTCCACTTTCACAAAGGTACGCAGGGCTTCCAGCAGAAAATCCGGGTCGATCCGGGGCAGCCCCATGCGCTCCGCCGAGTTGTTGAGCCGGGCGATGTTGTCCCGGGGACGGAAAAGCTGAATTTCTCCCCCGGGGGTGCGGTATGCTTTCAGCCCTTCAAAAATCTCCGTGCCGTAGTGGAACACGGCGCAGGCCGGGTGCATTTGGAAGCAGGAGAGCGGCTCGATCCGGGCATCGTGCCATTGCCCGCCCGTGTAATCCACCACAAACATATGATCCGTGAAGTTCACGCCGAAATGCACATGAAGCACGTCCTCCGGCAGGCAGCCGGGGGTATCGGTACGGGTGATGCGGATGTCCATTCTTCATTCCTCCATTTTGCAAGTTGTTTGTTTCATTCTTGCATATCACGAATGTGGACATTCTATACCCGCCTGCGGGATTTGTCAAGTGATTTTTGCTACTTTCTCGGTATTATAAAAGTTTTTCCGATTATATCACGATTATTTGTGCATTTCGCTTCCCCGGTTTTCCCGGCCTCTTTTTCTCTTTTTGCAATTATCGTAATGATTTCTTGCAGTTTCCGTCAAAAAACGCGGCTTTCCGTTTGGGGAAAGCCGCGAAAATTCAGCCTTGGATCCGCAGTGGCCGCAGTACGCCGTAATTGTTGAACCGGGTGTCATTGCTGTCCGTGACGAACACAAGCTGGGTGTTTTTGTCGCCCACCTGCACATTTTCCACCAGCGTCATCGCTTCGCCGGCGGTGAGATTCCGCTGGAACATCCGGGTTCTGCCCTCCGGCAGCTCGAAGGTCGCGCCGGTGGTCTCAAAGGACACCGCGAAGGTCTCCGTGGCATAGGCGGAAATCAGCTCCGACGCCACGCTTTTCAGCGTTGCGCCCTTGTCCAGATCGCTGGCATAGGCGATCTTGCTGTCCGAGGGGAAATAGAAGTCGCCGAACACGATCTCGTCGAAGCCCAGGTTCCGCACCTCCTCAATGATCTGCGCCATGTACATTCTGGTCTGGGTAGCTCCCGGGTGCATCCAGTAGCACCGCTCATCGTCCACCCACAGCGCGCCGCTGGAATAGGCGATGCCGCTGGGCTGATGATCCAGAGCGTAGGTTCTGTCCCGGAAGGCAGGAACCCGGGCGATGGTGTAGAGGTTGCTGCGGCGCAGATAGTCGATCAGGCTGTCCATGGCTGCCGTGTCGATGGAATCCGATCTGGGCGCGCCGGGGATCTGGGTGGAATAGTAGAAGTTGCCCAGACCGCTCTTCAGGTCGATCATCACCGCCGTGCCGTTGGGCAGGGCCTCGATGGTGTCCCGCACGCCCTCAAAGTTCTCCAGCAGCAGATCCGTGGACACATAGTAGCCGTTGAGCATTTTCAGATCCGTGGACAGGTCGATGGCGTTGTCGCCCTCGTTGTAGCGGATGGCTACGGTCTCGCCGGTGGCCGGAGCCTGCGCCACCACCCGGTTCCCCTGGGGCTGGAAATTGCGGTCAATGTGGGCGCCGTCGGCATCGAAGACGATGTACCGCTCCACCCAGACAAACCAGATGACCACAGCCACCGCCGCCAGAAGGAACAGCGCCAGCAGGGCGATGAGCAGCTTGCGGAAGCGCCGCCGGGCGCGATAGGAAATTGTCATATTGCCTCCTTTCGCGCCAGGACGCAGCGCCAGTCCTCGCCGGACTTGCCATCCACCACCCGGAGCCCCGCGTCCCGGAGCGCGGCGGTGACCTCATTCAGCCGGACATCCAGAATGCCGGAGCAGATGACAACCCCGCCCTCCGCCATAAATTCCGGCAGAATGGGTGCCAGGGCGATGATCACATCCGCCACGATATTCACCAGTACCAAATCGTATTTTTCCCGGCTGAGCTGCTCCATCCGCGCCCTGTCGGCAAGGACGTTGCCGGTGCAGGCAGTGAATTCCGGCGCGGCAAAGCCGTTGTAGGCGGCGTTTTCCCGGGCGATATCCTCCGCCTTGGGATCGATATCCACGCCGGTGGCGCTGCCCGCCCCAAGACGCAGCGCCGCGATGGACAAAATGCCGCTGCCGCTGCCCAGGTCGATGACCCGCATACCGGGCTTCACCTGCTGCTCCATAAATTCCATGCACATCCGGGTAGAGGGGTGGGCGCCGGTGCCGAAGGTCAGCCCCGGATCCAAAATCACGGGGATCCTGCCGCCGCCATAGTCCTCCGCCAGCCAGCAGGGCAGCACCACCAGGTTCCTGCCCACCTCCTGGGGAGGATAATTGTCCTTCCAGCTCTCTTCCCAGTCGGTTTCCTCCATGGGCACGGCCTCCATGGTCAGAGGCTCCCCGGGCAGCCGCTTTTTCAGGCGCTCCAGGGTCTTTTCCAGGCGGGCAAGCAGTGCGTTTTCCTGCTCGTCCCGCTGGATGTACAGCCGGATCTGGGACAGACCCTGCAGCTTCCGCTCCAGCGTCTCGTCAATATAGTCCCAGTAAGCCCGGTTGTCGTCCAAAAATTCTTCCAATTCCGCCTGGTCTTCCACCACCAGGCTGTCAAATCCAGCGGCGGTCAGCGCGTCCGCCACCTGTTCGATGCCCTGGGATGTGGTCTTGACGGTCACTTCCAGCCATTGCATATATCGTTCCTCCATGGGTGAGGTTTTGCGGAAAAATCCACGGCAAGCAGCCGCTTACCCTGTATTTTACCGCAAAAGCGGTGTTTTGACAACACCTAAATCATTAATTTTCCGTTACCACTTCCATTTTGCGAAAATTGGTATATAATACAGGAAAACCCTCATGAAGGAGAACCCTATGATCGAGCTTCTTTCCCTTGCGCCGGGGGTGCGGCTCCGCTGCTTCCGCTCGGATCATTTCAAGCACGGCTGCCTGTCCGTCCAGTACCTTCGGCCCATGACGAAGCAGGAGAGCAGCCTGAATGCCCTGCTGCCCGCGGTGCTGCTGCGGGGCACCGCCCGCTGCCGGGATCTGCGGCAGATCACCGACCGGCTGGACGACCTGTACGGTGCCTCCGTAGGCGCGCTGGTGCGCCGCATCGGCGACTACCAGACCACCGGCTTCTACTGCAGCTTTCTGAACGACCGCTACGCCCTGCCCGGAGACCGGGTGCTGGAGGGCATGGTGGATTTTGCCCGGGAGCTGCTCTTTGAGCCCTTGCTGCGGGACGGCGTGTTCGACCCGGATTTCGTGGAGAGCGAAAAGCGCAACCTGATCTCCACCATCGAGTCCGATCTGAACGACAAGCGGGTCTACGCCTCTGCGCGGCTGATGGAGCTGATGTGCGCCGGCGACAGCTACGGCGTTCCCCGGCTGGGAACCGTGGAGGGCGTTGCCGAAATCACGCCCCAAGCCCTGTATGACCACTATCAGACCATCCTGGAGGACGCGCCTCTGGAGCTGTTTTATGTAGGTCCGGTCTGTGCCGCCCAGGTTGCCAAACTTCTGACCCCACTGCTTCAAAACCGGCGCGGCGCCGGTTCCCTGCCTGCCCACACCGCCTTTGCGCCGGTTTCCCAGCCCCGGGAGGTCACGGAGCGGATGAATATCTCCCAGGCAAGGCTTGCCATGGGCTTCCTCACCCCGGTGACCAACACCCACCCCCTGTTTGCCGCCATGCAGGTGGCAAACGTGGTCTACGGCGGCGGCATGACCTCCAAGCTGTTCATGAACGTGCGGGAGAAGCTGTCCCTGTGCTATTCCGTCAGCTCCTCCTATTTTGGTGCCAAGGGCATTCTCACGGTGTCCGCCGGAATCGAGACCGGGAAATACGCCGTGGCCCGGGAGGAGATCCTCAGGCAGTTGGAGCTGTGCCGGCAGGGAGAGATCACCGCCGGAGAGCTGGAATCCGCCAGACAGGCCATCCTCTCCAGCCTGAAGGGCATCACCGACTCCCCGGGTTCCATCGAAAACTTCTGCTCCGTGTCTGCCCTGTCCGGGCTGCCCTACGATCTGGAGGGCTACGCCGACGCCGTCCGCGCGGTGACTGTCCGGCAGGTGGCGGAAGCGGCAGAGACCATCCGGCCCCACACCACCTTTTTCCTGAAAGGAGGGGCGCAATGAACCGGACCGACTACCCTTCCATCCATGAGACCGCCTTTTCCGGGGTGCTGCCCAACGGTCTGACGGTTCGGGTGATCCCCAAGCCCGGCTTCAGCCGGAAAGTGGCCTATTTCGTCACGAATTACGGCTCCATGCACACCCGCTTCCGCCGTGGCAGCAAGACCTTCCAAACCCCTATGGGTGTTGCCCACTATCTGGAACACAAAATGTTCGACATGCCCGGGGGCAGGGATGTGACGGCGGAGTTTGCCGCTCTGGGTGCCTCACCCAACGCCTTCACCAGCTACGACATGACCGCCTACTATTTTTCCTGCACCGACCGCTTCGAGGAAGCCCTCCGGCTGCTGCTGGAATTTGTATCCACTCCCTTTTTTACCCCGGAAAGCGTGGAAAAGGAGCAGGGAATCATCGCCCAGGAGATCCTCATGTACGAGGACAACCCGGACAGCAAGGTGTTCGATGCCCTCACCGAAGCCATGTACCGGGTGCATCCCATCCGGGAGAACATTGCGGGCACGGTGGAAAGCATCCGGGAAATCACCCCGGAGATCCTCCGCGCCTGCCATGAGGCGTTTTACGACCCCGCCAACATGATCCTCTGCGTGGTGGGCGATGTGGACCCGGAGCGGGTCTTCTCCCTGGCGGAGGAAATGCTGCCGGGGCAGCGGCGGGAGCCGGCGGAAAAGCTGGTTGCCCGGGAGTGTGACCTGTCCTGCCCCAGGGCGCTGACCCGCCGGGAAATGGACGTTGCCATGCCCAGCTTCCAGTTCGGCATCAAATGCGCGCCCTGCGGCGACGGCGAAGCCGGCATCCGCCGGGAGCTTGCCGCGGATCTGGCGGCAGAGGCCCTGTTCGGCGAGTCCTCGGCGCTGTACCTGCGGCTTTATGAGGAAGGGCGCATCGACAGCTCCTTCGGCGGCGGCTTTGAAGATCTGCCCGGTGCCGCCTTTCTCACCTGCGGCGGGGACAGCGACGACCCGGAGCGGGTACGGGACGAAATTCTCGCGGAGGTGCGGCGCCTTGCCCGGGAGGGCATCTCCCAAGAGCGGTTTGACCGCATGAAAAAGAGCGCCCTGGGCAGGAAGCTCCTGGATCTGGACAGCCCCGAGTCCATCTGCTTCCGGGTCTGCGCCAGCTTCTTCTCCCAATTTGACTATCTGCGCTTCCCGGCGGTGTACGCCTCTCTGGAAAAGCGGGAGGTGGAAGCCTTCCTGGGAGAACTGGCGACAGCCACGGGACACAGCCTTTCCATCATCGACCCCAGAACACAGGAGGAATCAACATGAGATACACAACCATTTCCTTTCCCAGCCTCGGGCTGGAGCTGAACCCCGGCACCGGCTTCTCCATCGGGCCGCTGCAGATCCACTGGTACGGCGTGATCATCACCCTGGGTCTGGTTGCCGCGGTGCTGTACTGCTGCCGCCGGTCCACCCAATTCGGTCTGGACGAGGACACCCTGATCGACGGCGTGCTGTGGGTCACGCCCTTTGCCATTCTCTGCGCCAGAGCATACTATGTGGTGTTCTCCTGGCCCAGCTACGCGTCGAACCCCATCTCCGTCCTGTATATCTGGGAGGGTGGTCTTGCCATCTACGGCGGTGTGCTGGGTGCCATCGTGGGCTGCATTGTCTTCTGCAAGGTGCGGAAGGTCTCCCTGCCCGCCGTTTTGGATCTGGTGGCGCTGGGCTTTCTGATCGGTCAGGCGGTTGGCCGCTGGGGCAACTTCTTCAACCGGGAGGCCTTCGGCGCGGAGACCGATAACTTCTTCCGCATGGGTCTTCTGAACGCCTACACCGGCGTGGTGGAATACCATCACCCCACGTTCCTGTACGAGTCCGTGTGGAATCTGGCGGGCTTTGTGCTGCTGCACCTGTTCTCCAAACACCGGAAGTACGACGGTCAGGTGGCACTGGGCTACGCCGCCTGGTACGGGCTGGGCAGGGCGCTCATTGAAGGTCTGCGGACGGACAGCCTGTACTGGGGCGCTTTCCGGGTCAGCCAGGTGCTGGCATCCCTCTCCTGTGTGGCTGCCCTTGCCGTCTTGCTGTGGCAGTATGTCCGTCCCCACGATCCCGCCAATTTGTTTGTAAACCGCGTGGCAGCCGCGAAGGCAGCCGCGGAAGAAGAAACCACCCAGGCAGAGGAATCTGCCGCGGAAGAAACGGAGGTGCAGGAATGAATCTGGATTCCATTCTGGAAACCATTGGCGCCGCCGCGAAAGGGGCCGTGAACAGCGTGTCCACCGAGGTGAGCATCGCCGCCGAGGAGCAGAAGATCCGGGATGCCTATCAGGCCATCGGCAGGCTGTATTACAGCAGCCGCAAAACCGGCAAGGCGCTGACGGGGGAGGCTTTTGACGCTCTGGTGGAGCAGATCGCCGGGGGATTGCAGCGGATCAACCGGCTCCGCAGCGGAAAAAACGTCCGCAATGACGCGGCGGACGAGGACTTCGTGGAGCTGTAAATGAACAGGGGCTTTCCGAAAGCGGAAAGCCCCTGACTTGTTTTTTATTGGGCGGCACTGTCCTGGTTCGCGCCGTCTGCCAGGGCGCAGATGGCATCCGCCAGCACATCCACGGCTCGGAGGGCTTCCTCCAAAGTGTTTCCGGCGGCTCCTACCTCCACAAGCAGCGCCCCGGGGCTTTCATTCTGGTTGAACCGCTCCGACCGCAGGCTGATGGGACGGGTGATGCCCGGTGCCAGGGACTCCAGCTCCGCGCAGAGCTTCAGCGCCAGCCCCAGATTATGCTGCCAGTCCGGGTGGTACAGCCCTCCCGCGTCGGTACCCACCACCAGCATGATCTGGGCGCTTTCCAGCCCACCGACCTGGCAGGCGGTGTCCATCTGCCCGCCATTGACCTCCACCGCGTCCCGGTGGAGATCCAGCACCAGGCAGATCCCCGGGTTCTCCGCCAGGGCATCCCGCACCGTCTGCTGGGATCTGCCGTAGGCGCCGTTGTAGGCGGGATAGTCGTGGAGCGTCCGGTCGTGGATCACATGGATTCCCGACGCCTCCAGCCGGGCTGCCAGCTCGTCGCCCACACGCAGCATATTGAAATCCTCCGCCAGCGTTCTGTAGGCGGAGGATTCTTTATACCGATTCAATTCCGTTTGGGTGTAGCTTTCCGTGGTGTGGGTATGGTAGATCAGCACCGTGGGAGCGTCCTGCCGGAGCTGCCAGGATAGGGGCGCGCAAAGCAGCGCCTGCAAATCCGGCCGGTAGTCGCAGCCGTATTTGACGGCGATTTCATCCAGCGCCGTCTGGGAGAATACCGGCGTTTCCGCCGCAGCCTCGGTGGGCTGGGTCGGGACGGTGGGCGGGGCAGAGGGCTGGGCCGGCGGTTCTGTCTGTCTGGGCAGGAGCGCGGCCCGCTGCCCGGTCTCCAGGTACAGGAGAAATTCCAGTTGCTCCGAAAATCCCCTGCCTGCCAGATTGGCCGCGATCCAAAGCGCCGCTCCCATCAGCAGCGTCAGGGAACAAAGGTGGATGCAAGTCCGCCGGTTCATCGACAACCTCCTTTTTCGCGTCGATAAATGTCAATCGATTGTTGGTTTTTTCCACTTCTCCCGGGTGGCGGTTTTTTCCCGCAGCTCCCGGAAAAATCGGCGCAGCAGACCGGCGCATTCCGCCTCCAGAACGCCCGATTCCACCGTGGGGTGATGGTTGTATGCCATGGAAAACAGGTTGCAGACCGAGCCGCAGGAGCCGGCCTTCCCATCCTTTGCGCCGAAGACCACCCGGGGGATCCGGGCGTTGAGGATGGCGCCGGCGCACATGGGACAGGGCTCCAGGGTCACATACAGGGTGCATTCCCACAGCCGCCAGCCGCCCAGACGGCGGCAGGCCTGGTCAATGGCCTCCAATTCCGCGTGGCACAGGGCGTTTTTGCCGGTTTCCCGGCGGTTTCTGCCCCTGCCAACCACCTCGTCTCCCCGGACGATGACGCAGCCCACAGGGACTTCTCCCTGGGCAGCGGCCTCCTCCGCCAGGACAAGGGCCTGTTCCATCCATTCCGTATCCGTCATTGCCGCGCCTCCTTTTTTTGCGTTTATGATACACAAAAAGGGGCGCTTCGTCAAGAACCCGTCAGCAGCGCCGCCAGGATCAGCGCCAGCTCCTGCCGGGAAAAGGGTTGTCCCTCCCGTTTTTGGAGCCGCTGCTCCACCCGGGACAGGGCGTTTTCCAGCGCCTGGGCAGCAGCCGCGTCATCGGCAGGAGAGCCGGACTGCCCGGTGAGCAGAAAATCCGTGGAAACCTGAAAGACCCGGGCGATCTGCACCAGCATATCCCCGGAGGGCTCCCGGCGTCCCTGCTCATACATCCCCACGGCGCTGGGACTGATCTTCAGCCTGTCCGCCAGATCCGCCTGGCTCATTCCCGCGCTGCGCCGCAGCGCGGCAATTCTCGCGCCCAGCATTCCGTCACCTCCTTTTGCCTCTACAATAGCACCCGGACAGCGAGAAAAAGCGGGAAATTTGGCGCAACACACCCTGCTTGACAATACACGGAATGTGTAGTATACTATTTTTATGGAAATATATGGCAATAAAATACGATAAAAAGATATAAAAATCGACATTTTTCTCCGGGAATAAGCTGCAATTATACTGGAGAGGATGATGTCCTTGTGATCGAAACAGAATCCACCCTGTTCATGGATCCCCAGCGGGAGTGGCGCACCCGGGAATGCCCCAACTGCGGCACCGTGACCTACTTCCCCGGCTTTTTCTGCTGCCGGTGCCGGGAGGTGGTGCCATGACGCTGGCGGAAATCAGCCTGTGCTATGTAGAAGCGGCGGTGCCCCTGCGCCGCCGGCTGCGGGAGCTGCGGCAGATGCTTGCCCGGGCGGAAGACCCGGAGGAGATCTGGCACATCAAGCGCAGGATCGGGGAGCTGACACCCATGCTGACGCAGATGAACGAGCTGGCGGAGCTCACCGCCCATTACTACGACAGGGGGTATTGGCGCAGTGAGAAATATACTTTATGACGGCTACCTGGGGCCCCGGCTGCCCCGGCAGGTGCAGATGGAACGGATCCGGAATGTGATCCGGGAAGAACTGACGGACATACAGAGAGAGATCTTTCTTGCCTACTATTTCCAGCAGCAGACCATCCCGCAGATTGCCCAGACCCGTGGGGTCAACAAAAGCACCGTCTGCCGGACGCTGCACCGGGCAGAAGCCCGGGTGCGCCGGTGTCTGCGGTATTAAATGCCGTGCCCTTCCCGCCTTCCCGTAATGGGAAGGCTTTTTTCTTGCGATTACGAAATAATTTCATAAAATCTCAAAATAACTATTGACAATCACATGACCATATGATAAAATCAAGTCACCTTAACAAAAGGAGGCAATGACGATTATGAGATGGAACATCCCCGGCACCGTTCTTGTAGCTGACCGGGAAACGCCGGACGCGGTGGAGAGCCTGTTTTCCTCCATGTTCCTGGCGGGCGGCATGGTGTTGAGCCAGGTGTCCAGCGTGACGGGTCTGGAGCCGTACACCATCCAGAACTGGGTCAAGCGGGGCTTCCTCACCCCTCCGGTGAAGAAGAAATACTCCTGCAGGCAGCTCTGCCGGATCCTGAACATCAATATGCTGAAGTCCGCGCTGCCCATGGAAAAGATCTGCGGGCTGCTGGGCTACATCAACGGCGTGCTGGACGACGAAAGCGATGATACCATCGACGACTCCCAGCTCTATTTCGCCTTTGCCCGGCTTGTGTCGTCCTGCTCCATCGGGCAGATCGGGGACGGCAGCCAGGTGGACGCGCTGATGGAGAAATGCCTGGCGGACTACCGGGAGCCGGTGCCCGGCGCGAAAGATCGGGTCAAAGAAGTGCTGCAGGTGATGCTGCTGGCCTGGGGCTCCTCCCAGCTTCAGGCACAGGCGGAAAACGCCATCTGCGCGCTCAACATATAAGGAGGAAAAAACATGGAATACGAAGCATATCCCAAATACCCCAGCAAAAAAGCCAACGGGAAAAAGACCGCCAAGCTGGTGCTGATCGCGCTGGCGGCGGTGGTGGTGCTGATCGGCTGTCTGTCCTGCTTCTACACCGTCAACGACAAGCAGCAGGCGGTGGTCACCACCTTCGGCAAGGTGACGGATATCACCGATGCCGGTGTCCACTTCAAGCTGCCCTTCGGCATCCAGAAGGTGGAAAAAGTGGATGTAAACGTGTATCAGAAGATCGAGCTGGGCTACCGGGGCAATGATTACTCCACCGGCGACTATGATCTCCATGCCGAGGAGTCCAGCATGATCACCGGCGACTACAACATCGTCAACGTGGAGTTCTTCGTGGAATACAAGATCTCCAACCCCGAGCGCTACCTCTACAGCTCCAACGATCCCCAGAACATCCTGCGGAACCTGATCCAGAGCCAGGTGCGGAATGTGGTGGGCTCCACCAGCGTGGACGCGGTGCTGACCGACGGCAAGGAGAACATCCAGATGCAGGTCAAGGCCCTGGTCACCGAGATCCTGGCGGAGTATGACATCGGCCTGACCCTGGTGGATGTGAAGATCCAGGATTCGGAGCCGCCCACAGTGGAGGTCATCGAGGCGTTCAAGGCGGTGGAAACCGCGAAGCAGCAGGCGGAAACCGTGGTCAATGACGCGAAGGCATACCAGAACGCCCAGATTCCCGATGCCCAGGCACAGGCGGACAAGATGATCCAGAACGCCGAGTACCTGAAGCAGAACCGCATCAATGAGGCCATCCAGCAGGTGGCCATGTTCGAGGCCATGTACGAGGAGTACGCCAGAAACCCCGAAATCACCCGTTCCCGTATGTATTATGAGGCAATCTCCCAGATCCTGCCCGGTGTGAAGCTGTATATCAACACCTCCGGCGGCGACAATGTGGACATGATCCTGCCTCTGGAATCGTTTGTAACCGATACGGTGGGAGGAGACCGCTGATATGAAAAAGACAATTGTAATCGTAGCCCTTGCCCTGATTCTTGTGATCGTGGCATCCGGCTGCCTGTTTACCGTCCGGGAAAACCAGTACGCCTGCACGGTTCGTTTCTCCAAGATCATCGACACCACATCTACCGCCGGCCTGCACTTCAAGATGCCCTTCGTGGACAGCGTGAAGTATTTCCCCAAGGCCACCATGCTCTATGACATTCCCCCTTCCGAGGTTCTGACCTCCGACAAGCAGAACATGACTGTGGACTGCTATGTGCTGTGGCAGATCACCGATCCCCTGCGGTTCTACCAGACCCTGGGCAACACCACCATCGCGGAGGAGCGTCTGGACGCCCTGACCTACAACGCGCTGAAGAATGTGATGGGCACCCTGGCTCAGGCGGATATCATCAACATGGACGACGGCGCCGCCCGGAACGACATCTACGAGGGCATCACCGACTCCGTGAACAAGCTGGCGCAGACCTACGGCATCCATGTGGTGGATGTGAAGATCAAGCGCTTTGACCTGCCCGAGTCCAACGAAAACGCCGTCTACTCCCGGATGATCTCCGAGCGGAACCAGATGGCGGAGAAGTACACCGCAAACGGCAACTATGACGCTTCCATCATCCGCAACGATGTGGACAAGCAGGTGAACATCCTCATCTCCAACGCCAAGGCGGAGGCCGCCAAGCTGGAGGCCGAAGGTGAGGCAGAGTATATGCGTCTGCTGGCGGAAGCCTATGACACCGACGACAAGAAGGATTTTTACGAGTTTACCCTGGCGCTGGACGCTCTGAAGAAGAGCCTGGACGGCGACGAAAAGACCGTGATCCTGGACGCGGATTCCGCGCTGGCCCAGCTCCTTCTGGGAACAAAGTAAGACAAATACCACAAAGCCGGGCAGCGACCGCTGCCCGGCTTTCGGACTGTCAGTAAAGTTGTTTTTCCTCCTGGGTACCGCTCGGTATCGTTCTTGCGGAAGGCTAAAAAATACCGCGTCATTGCGAGATAAGTGTCGCAACTACTCCGTGGCAATCCGTACTCCTTGTGCTTTCGTTCTGACTGGTGCGGAAGAAAGAATAAGATGTACTATGTAGTGTTTATTTCACTTTCTTGTCTCGGCAAGAAAGTGACAAAGAAGCCGACTTAAGGGGCGCTTCGAGCAAATGCGCCCCCTTAAGAATCCCCCGCCGCGTCTCCGGCAGTACAAAGCAGACCCGAAAGGTTTTTGGGTGGTTCAAAGCCGGGCAGCGGTCGCTGCCCGGCTTTCGGACTGTCAGTAAAGTTGTTTTTCCTCCTGGGTACCGCTCGGTATCGTTCTTGCGGCATAAATCTCATTCAGTGGCTTCGCCTATCAGGTTATCACGTCATTGCGAGATAAGCGCGCACTGCTCCGTGGCAATCCGTTTCCCTTGTGCGTTCGTTCTGACTGGTGCGGAAGAAAGAATAAGATGTACTTTGAAGTGTTAATTTCACTTTCTTGTTTCGGCAAGAAAGTGACAAAGAAGCCGACTTAAGGGGCGCTTCGAGCAAATGCGCCCCCTTAAGAATCCCCCGCCGCTTCTCCGGCAGTACGAAGCGAACCTGATAGGTTCAGATGCAGAAAAACGGATGCACAAGGCTACCAAATTTCCTCGTCATTGCGAGCCAGTCCGCAGACTGGCGTGGCAATCCGTACTCCTTGTGCGTTCGTTCTGACTGGTGCGGAAGTAAGAACAAGATGTACTTTGTAGGTTTTATTTCACTTTCTTGTCTCGGCAAGAAAGTGACAAAGAAGCCGACTTAAGGGGCGCTTCGAGCAAATGCGCCCCCTTAAGAATCCCCCGCCGCTTCTCCGGCAGTACAAAGCAGACCCAAAGGTTTTTTGACGGTTCAAAGCCGGGCAGCGGTCGCTGCCCGGCTTTATTCGGCGGCACCGCGTCACAGCGGCGCCTGTTTGATTTTCGCGTATCTTCGGGGATATTGGGGTGGGGTGGGTGCAACCTTCCGCAGGACGATCACCGCGTGGGCGGTGTCCTCCACAGGATACTCCGCCACCGTTTCCAGCTTCAGCCCCAGCCTTTTCATGGCATTCCGGGCCTCTTCCAGTTCTTCCCGGGCAGCGGTGCCCTTCATCGCCAGCACCGCACCGCCCACCTTCACATAAGGCGCGGTCAGCTCCAGCAGGATGTTCAGCCGGGCAACGGCACGGGAGGCGGCATAATCAAACTGCTCCCGGCGGCTTACGACGGCTTCCTCCGCTCTGGCGGTGAGGCATTCCGCCTCCACATCCAGACCGGGCAGCGCCTCGGTTTCCAGCCAGCGCATCCGCTTCCCCAAACTGTCCAGCAGGGTCAGCTTCATCTCCGGGCAGGCAATTTTCAGGGGCACCCCGGGGAATCCGGCGCCGCAGCCCACATCGATCAGGCACTTGCCCGCCAGCGGCACGGTTTTCAGCAGGGTCAGGCTGTCTGCCAGATGGAGCTTTGCCACCTGGGCAGGGTCGGTGATGGCGGTGAGATTCATCTGCCGGTTCTTCTCAATCACCGCTTCGCCAAAGGCACAGAGCTTCCGGCAGGTCTGCTCCGGAAGGGGCAGGGAAAGGGCTTCCAGTCCTGCCTGCAAGGTTTCCAGCATAGGCTTCACTGTCCTTCCTCCGTGGGATTCTCCGCGGGAGGATCCACCAGAATGCCGGGATCGTAGGGATCAAACTTGGGCGTGGTATCCTGGGGTTCGTCGCTCTTGCAGTACTCCTGCAGATACCAGTTCACCAGCAGATCGGTCACGTTGCCGTAGGACTTCACGCCCTCGCTGTCGCCGCTGGTTTTGATATAGGTGTCGTTGATCTTGTCCGCGGCCTTGGCATAGCTTTCCTTTTTATGGGCGGCGAAAAACGCGTCATAGGCCTCCATATCCGCCCGGAGGTTGGCGTTCATGCCCGTCCGCACCCGGGAGGCGGCAGTGCTGTCCGCTCCGGACAGGGTACTCAGGCAGTAGCGCAGCGCCATGAAGTTGGCGGAGTATTGGAAATTCACATCGGGATTGAACACGCAGGCCAGATACCCGGCGAAGTTGGCATCCCGCTCGTTGGCAATGCACATCCGGTGGGCCATCTCGTGGCACATGGTCAGGGGCATACTCACCACGGGGATCTCCGGGTTCACGGCTGCCTCGCCGGTAAAGGGTATGGTCACGCCGGTGATCTGCATGGAGGTGTACATCCCGCTCCAGCCCAGCTTCTTCACGGGAAGGGTGGAGCCGGCAAACACGGGATAAAACCGCTCATAGGTCAGCACCCGGAAGCCATCCCCCGCGGAAGCCGCCAGCGCCTCAAATTCGGGATAGTCCGGCTCGCCGGAGGGTGTGCGGCGGATCTGATTCGCCAGAAGGTTCGCCTGATCCCGGTAGTACCCGGCGGCATCCTCCAACTGCTTCACGGTGTATTCCTGCACCTCCATGTGCATATCCTCCGCCAGAGAGCCGGCGTAGGTGTTCAGACCGTACATCGCGGTATGCAGGAAGAACAGCGCCGACGCGGCGGCCAGCACCCAGCCCGCGAACTGGATGGGATTCCACCGCAGCAGGAACATCAGCACCACCAGAACCAGCAGGATCAGAGCGCCCACCAGCGCCAGGGTCTGCCACAGCAGGAAATCCACCCCGGCGGAGTATTCCGCCAGACCGGTCTGGAGGGAACGGGTCACATAGGGGTAGATCATGTCCACCACATTGGGGTATTTCTGGGCGATCTGCATCAGCACCCAGGTAAACGCGGCGAAAACCGCCGCCGTAAGATAGCCACGCCAGTATTTCATTTTGGAGTGAGCCTCCCTTCCAAAGCATCGTGAAAACGGCTGTCCCAAAAGCGGAAAAAGCCGGATTTATATTCTTTTACAGCTTAGTATAGCACAGAAAACCCGGTTTGTCTGCAACTAATTTCTTAATTTTCGGAGGTTGCCGGGGCATAAAAACGGATTTGGCGGATTTGCACAGATTTTTCGGAAAAAATTCGCGATTTTTTCCGAAAAAAATGGTGGACAACTGGTGCAATTTACGATAAAATGCTATTTGGTGGAGGATGGCATTCTGAAACAGAATCCCCTTCTCCAAAATACTTAACTAAGCGGGAAACCGCATATCATCTCCCTATCTTTATATTCAGGAGGAATTATCATGGAAACCTATGGCATCGAAAAGTACGGCATCACCGGCACCACCGAGATCGTCTACAACCCCTCTTATGAGCTGCTGTTCCAGGAGGAGACCAAGGAAGGTCTGGAGGGCTACGAGGTTGGCAAGCTCACCGAGCTGGACACCGTCAATGTTATGACCGGCATCTACACCGGCCGTTCCCCCAAAGACAAGTACATCGTCATGGACGAGAACTCCAAGAACACCGTGTGGTGGACTTCCGACGAGTACAAGAACGACAACCATCCCATGAGCGAGGCCGTCTGGGCTTCCGTCAAGGATCTGGCTCTGCGTGAGCTGTCCAACAAGCGCCTGTTCGTGGTGGACGCGTTCTGCGGCGCCAACCCCGACACCCGCATGGCTGTCCGCTTCATCATGGAAGTGGCATGGCAGGCACACTTCGTGAAGAATATGTTCATCCAGCCCACCGAGGAAGAGCTGGCAAACTTCAAGCCCGACTTCATCGTCTACAACGCCTCCAAGGCGAAGGTGGAGAACTACAAGGAGCTGGGTCTGAACAGCGAGACCTGCGTGGCCTTCAACATCACCTCCCGTGAGCAGGTCATCATCAACACCTGGTACGGCGGCGAGATGAAGAAGGGTATGTTCTCCATGATGAACTACTACCTGCCTCTGAAGGGCATCGCTTCCATGCACTGCTCCGCCAACACCGACATGAACGGCGAGAACACCGCCATCTTCTTCGGTCTGTCCGGCACCGGCAAGACCACCCTGTCCACCGACCCCAAGCGTCTGCTGATCGGCGACGACGAGCACGGCTGGGACGACAACGGCGTGTTCAACTTCGAGGGCGGCTGCTACGCCAAGGTCATCAACCTGGATAAGGACTCCGAGCCCGACATCTACAACGCCATCCGCCGCAACGCGCTGCTGGAGAACGTCACCGTGGACGAAAACGGCAAGATCGACTTCGCCGACAAGTCCGTCACCGAGAACACCCGTGTGTCCTACCCCATCAGCCACATCAACAACATCGTCCGTCCCGTTTCCGCCGCGCCCGCAGCCAAGAACGTGATCTTCCTGTCCGCCGACGCTTTCGGCGTGCTGCCTCCCGTGTCCATCCTGACCCCGGAGCAGACCCAGTACTACTTCCTGTCTGGCTTCACCGCAAAGCTGGCGGGCACCGAGCGGGGCATCACCGAGCCCACTCCCACCTTCTCCGCCTGCTTCGGCCAGGCCTTCCTGGAGCTGCATCCCACCAAGTACGCCGAGGAGCTGGTGAAGAAGATGCAGGCCTCCGGCGCCAAGGCATACCTGGTCAACACCGGCTGGAACGGCACCGGCAAGCGGATCTCCATCAAGGATACCCGCGGCATCATCGACGCCATCCTGAACGGCGACATCGCCACCGCTCCCACCAAGACCATCCCCGTGTTCAACTTTGAGGTTCCCACCGCGCTGCCCGGCGTGGATCCCGCGATCCTGGATCCCCGGGACACCTACGCCAATGTGGCGGACTGGGAAGCAAAGGCTGCCGATCTGGCAGGCCGCTTCGTGAAGAACTTCGCCAAGTACGAAGGCAACGAGGCAGGCAAGGCTCTGGTGGCGGCAGGCCCCAAGGCCGAGTAATCAATCCTGATCCCGGGGCAGCTTACCACTGCCCCGGAGTTCTGAAACGGAGGAACAACAATGGCAAAAAAAGTGCAATTCACAGAGACCGTCCTTCGTGATGCGAACCAGTCTCTGATGGCGACCCGCCTGCCCTACGGCGATTACGAGGACATCCTGTCCCGGATGGACAAGGCTGGCTACTACTCCGTGGAGTGCTGGGGCGGCGCGACCTTCGATTCCTGCCTGCGCTACCTGGACGAGGATCCCTGGGAGCGTCTGCGGGGTCTGCGGAAGAACCTGCCCAACACCCGCCTGCAGATGCTGCTGCGGGGACAGAACCTGCTGGGCTACAAGCATTATCACGACGACGTGGTGGAGAAGTTCGTGGAGCTTTCCATCAAGAACGGCATTGACGTGCTGCGGATCTTCGACGCGCTGAACGACTTCCGCAACATCCGCACCGCCCTGGAGGCCACCAAGAAGTATGCCACATCCAACACCGTGGCATCCGGCTGCATCTCCTACACCCAGTCCCCCGTACATACCGTCCAGAAGTATGTGGATATGTGCCGGGAGCTGAAGAGCATGGGCTTCGACACCATCTGCCTGAAGGATATGGCAGGCACCATGAGCCCCTACGAGGCAGAGCACCTCATCAAGGGCATCAAGGATGCCGTGGGCGATATTCCCCTGATCCTGCATACCCACTGCACCACCGGCATGGCCTATATGACCATCTTCCGCGCCATCGAGTCCGGCATTGACGTGATCGATACCGCCACCTCCTGCTTCTCCGGCGGCACCTCCCAGCCCGCCACCGAGACCCTGTTCTATGCCCTGCAGCAGTACGGCATCGAGACCGGTCTGGACGAGGGGATCATCAACGAGGTCAACGACTACTTCAAGCCCGTCAAGCAGAAGTACATCGACTCCGGCCGCATCAACCCCAAGAGCATGGGCACCGACGCCCAGGCTCTGGTTTACAAGGTTCCCGGCGGTATGCTGTCC
>JBJDYP010000017.1:0-3596 GCA_051867435.1 Faecousia sp. | reverse complement strand
TTCGAGCAAATGCGCCCCCTTAAGAATCCCCCGCCGCGTTTTCGACGGTGCGAAGCAAACCTGATAGGTTATGACGCGGAAATTCGGCGGCATTTGGCTATCAGTTACCACGTCATTGCGAGCCAGCGCGCACGCTGGCGTGGCAATCCGTTCTCCTAATAGGGAACCATCGACAACCAACACGGTAAGGGGATGCGGATTGCCACGTCAGTGACATCGGTCACTTACCTCGCAATGACGTACAGGACGAAAGGCGAAGCCGCCGAACGGGATATTCGACCCGCTGGTCTTGCATTGTCTGCGATGAAGTGATTCGGAGGCACCCGGCCCCCATATCCCCACGTCATTGCGGGCCAGTGATCACTACTCCGTGGCAATCCGTTTCCCCCGATTCGGGCGTTCTCTCCGCTCAGATTTTATCCTCCGAATGGTTGTCTGTGTACGGTTTGTTCTCCATTCCCGTTTCGGCGGTCAGATGCTCCGCGATCCGGGAAATGAACAATGCGTTGGTCAACCGGGGCACCTTCCGCGCATCCTCCTCCGGGAACAGGATCTGCCAATACCTTCCCGCCCGGCTCTCCCAGGCGGCAATGGCAGACCGGATGGCCCGCAATGACGCGGAAAATTTTTGTCTGCCGCGGGTCAGGCGAGAATCACCGCCATAACGCAGAACACTCCCAGGCACACGGCGGTGAGCAGGGAGCAGACGCCGGAGGCAACGGCGGATTCCCCGGAGGTTCTGCCCAGCGTGGGAGCAATATAGCTGGCAGGGAGGGCGGTGTACAGGAGCACCGCCCATTTTGTGGCGCTGTCTATCCGGGGCAGGGCCGTCAGAACCAGCTCCATCACCGCACAGAACACGGCAAACACCGCCAGGTGGGCAGCGCTGAGCTTCAGCACCAGTGCCCGGTTCTCTCTGGACAGGGAGAAGCTGTACCCCACGCTGAAGAGCATCACGGAGCTGACGCTCTGGGCAAGAAACCCGGTGGTTTCGGTGATGACAGGCAGAATCCCCGCAGTCTTCAGTACGTTTGCCGCTCCGGTCAGGTTCAGCCCCAGGCCCAGCACACTCATAATGAGCAGGGGAGACCGGATCACCCGTCCTGCCAGGTATGCCGGGGTGGGATTGTCTCCGGGATCCGCTGCCAGAAAACTGATCACCGGAATGGCGATGAGCGCCTGGGCAATGTCCAGCACGCCCATCCGGAATGCCTGGGACGCGCCGAAAAGGGTGATAAAGAGGGGAATCCCGATCATGCCCGTCTCCTTGGCGGCAAAGAGCATGGGGAAATTGTGCATCCGCAGCCGCCTGGAGCGGAGGAAAAAGGCCGTCAGGGTGCTGAAAAGCATCAGCGGCACCAGCATCGTCATGGTGATCAGCGCCTCAGTGCCCAGGGATGCGGTGAGGGTGGAATTAAACAGCACACAGGGCATGCCGAACTTCATTACGAACTGCTGCAGGCCCTGGTTCCCCTCCGGGGACAGCAGTCCCTTCCGCCGGGAGAACACACCCAGTGCCACCGCCGCGAAAATCGGCACAACCACCTGCGCCACAGCGCTCCATTTATCCATCGTTGTTCTCTCCTTTATGTAAGTCGTGTTCTTATCATACCACGGCGTGACAGGAAAATCCAGTATTCGCCACATTTTCTCTTTGCGGTCAAAAAACGCCACGGGCAGGCAGGAGATGTGGGATTTCTGTACAAATTGACGGATATAAAATTGTGAGTAGTCACCAAAAAATACATTTTTTACAAAGTTGTGAAAAAAATGTTAAGCGTTTCTCTTTACTTTTCAGGGAATCTGTGCTAAAATGGCACCGAAGTTTGCGAAAGGAGTCAACGATGACCTGCCGGGACGGAGGGATGATTCGTCCGAATTGCAAACTTTTTTCTTGGCTTTTTCGGCTGTGTGCCGATGAGCATAACAAATTTGAGGAGGAACCATTCATGAAAAAAATTCTCGCGCTTGTTCTGGTTCTGGTCATGGCTCTGTCCCTGGTTGCCTGCAGCGGCTCCAATTCCGATGTCAAGACCTACAAAGTTGGCGTGGCCATCTACCAGTACAATGACAACTTCATGACCCTGTACCGTCAGGAGATTGAGGCCTACTTCAAGACCCTGGAAACCGACACGGTGAAGTACGAGATCACCATGGTCGACGGCAAGAACGATATGGCCGAGCAGACCAACCAGATCGACACCTTCATCACCCAGAAGATGGACGTCATCATTTGCAACCTGGTCCAGACTTCCTCTGCCGAGGTTATCATTGACAAGGTTGTTGACGCCGGCATTCCTCTGGTTCTGATCAACCGTGAGCCTCTGGGCGAGACCGACGAGTCCTACCCCGGCATCGTCAACAATGACAAGGTCTGCTACGTTGGCGCAGATGCCCGTCAGTCCGGTACTTACCAGGGCGAGATCGTTCTGGCTCTGGACAACAAGGGCGACCTCAACGGCGACGGCGTCGTGAAGTACGTCATGGTCGTTGGCGACCCCGAAAACCCCGATGCACAGTACCGTACCGAGTACTCCATCAAGGCTCTGACCGACGCCGGTGTCAAGACCGAGTGCCTGGTTCAGAACGTTGGCAACTGGGATCAGACCAAGGGTCAGGAAATCGTGGCTGCCGCTCTGGCGCAGTTCGGCGATGAAATCGAAGTCGTCTTCTGCAACAACGACGGCATGGCTCTGGGCGCTGCCGCTGCGATCAGCGCTGCCGGCCGTACCGTGGGCAAGGACATCTACCTGCTGGGTGTTGACGCTCTGACCGAGTGCCAGGAGATGGTCAAGAACGGCACCATGACCGGTACCGTCCTGAACGACCACATCGGTCAGTCTCACAAGGCTGTTGACGTGGCTGTGAAGCTGCTCAACGGTGAGGCCATCGAGAACTACTACTGGGTCGACTACCTCAAGGTTGACGCTTCTTACTTCAAGTAATTCTCAAGTATAATGCTCTCTGTGGGTGGGCTGGAAACAGTCCACCCATTTGAGAATATTCCCGGTTTGAGCGGAAGACAGGGATTTCCTGTTTTCCGCTGAGACTGAGAAAATGGTCTTGATTATCTTTGCGGATGGGAGGTCTGCTCTATGAGGGAATACCGCCTGGAGATGCGCGGTGTTTGCAAGTCCTTTCCCGGCGTGAAAGCGCTGGATCACGCCCAACTGTGTTTGCGCCCGGGGAAGGTGCACGCTCTGATGGGCGAAAACGGCGCGGGAAAATCCACGCTGATGAAATGTATGTTCGGCATCTACAGTATGGATGAGGGAGAAATCATCTACGAAGGCCAGAAGGTCAGTATCAAGGATCCTCTGGAAGCGCTGAAAATGGGCATCGCCATGGTGCATCAGGAGCTTCAGCCGATTCCTGCCCGTACCGTGGGCGAGAACATCTTCCTGGGACGCTATCCCATGAAGAAGGCCCTGGGTTTCATCCCCATTGTGGATCACAAGAAGATGTACGAGGACACCGACGCCCTGCTGAAGAAGGTTCGGATGAACTTTGACTCGCATCAGAAGGTGGGGGATCTCAGCGTTTCCCAGATGCAGTCCGTGGAAATTGCCAAGGCCGTCAGCGCCAACTGCAAGGTG